>JALYGJ010000042.1 GCA_030777155.1 Chloroflexota bacterium
GGCGAAGCCACGCCTCAGCGACGCTCGCCTGCGTGATCACGTCGAAGGTCCGTCCCCGCGCCATGACCAGCTGCAGCTCGGCGAAGGGCTCGACCGACCCGCCGATCCTGCTGCGCGGGCGGCGCACCCCCTTGGCAATGGCCTTCAGCTTGCCGTCATGCGGCGTGAGCAGGGTCAGCACACGGTCTGCTTCGCCAAGCTCGAAGCGCGACAGAACCATGGCCGTGGTGTGGTAGACGTGCGCCGTGGGCATCAGCCAGAAGGGTACGCCGCCGAGCGTGCCGGGGCCAGGCATCTGCGCTCGCTGGCCAGCGCGTGTCCGTTCCGACCGGTCCCGCTCGTCCGCCGGCGGCCGGCCAGCCGCGGCTGTCCCTGTATCCTCGCCTCGTGTTGACCACTCCCGACCTGGCGAGCCTCATCACCGACACCGAGGCCGAGATCCTGCGCGTCATCGAGCAGGCGGAGGACGACCGGACCGGCGCCCTCTACGAGATGGTGCGCTATCACCTCGGGCTCGACTCGGACGCCCCGCGTGGCAAACGCCTGCGGCCGCTGCTCGGCCTGCTCGCCTACGAGTCGCTGACCGGCGACCATCGACGCGCCCTGCCCGGCGCGGCAGCGGTCGAGCTGGGCCACAACTTCAGCCTGGTCCACGACGACATCGAGGACGGCGACGTCGCGCGCCGCCACCGGGCGACGCTGTGGACTATCTACGGCGTGGCGCAGGCGATCAACGCCGGCGACACGCTCTTCACGCTGTCACGGTTGGCGCTGCACCGGCTGACAGAGCTCGGCTTCTCCGACACCAAGGTGCTCGCGCTGATGCGCGTCTACGACGAAACGTGCCTCGCCCTGTGCGAAGGCCAGTTCATGGACATCTGGAGCGCCGAGCACGACGACCGCCTGTCCGTCGAGTTCTACTTCGACATGATCGGGCGCAAGACAGCCGCGCTGATCGCGGCGTCGGTGCAGGCGGGTGCCATGCTCGCCACCGACGACGAGCGGGTCATCGACTCGTACCGTCGCTTCGGCTGGGCGCTCGGCATCGCGTTCCAGCTCAACGATGACCTGCTCGGCATCTGGGGCGACGAGCAGGCGACGGGCAAGGAGCCGTCGGACCTGGCCAAGCACAAGAAGACGCTGCCCGTGATCTACGCGCTGGGCACGGCCAGCGACGCCGAATCCGCGGTGCTGAGGCGCGTCCTGGCCGCCGAGCAGCCGACGGCGGCTGACATGACCGAAGCGCGCTCGATCCTCGAGCGCTGCGGCGCCCGCGAGTACACGCGCGAACGGGCACGCGCGCAGCGTGACGAGGCCCTGGCGCAGCTCGAACGCGCCGGCGTCGTCAGCGGCCAGGCGCTCGAGCGGCTGCGCGTGATCGTCGTGTCGGCGATCGGCGCTTAGGCGCGAGCCGACTCAGACCGCGCCGCGCGTCGGCTCCTCCTCACGCACGCCGTTATCCGTGCGACGCGCGACGAGCACCTTGCCAACTCGGCGGCCGTCGGTCGCCTCGACGGTCAGCGTGAGGCCGTCGACCTCGACCACATCGCCCACGTTGGGGACGCCGCCGATCTCGTGGTACACGAGACCGCCGACCGTGTCGTACTGCTCGCGGTCGGCGCCATTGAGCTCGATGCCGAAGTGCTCGGCCAGGTCGTCGACGCTCGTCCGGCCGTCGACGCGCGCCTCCGACTCGGAGATCGGCTCGATCAGCGGCTCCTCGACGTCGTACTCGTCCTGGATCTCGCCGACGATCTCCTCGATCAGGTCCTCGATGGTCACCAGGCCGGCCGTGCCGCCGTACTCGTCGAGCACGATCGCAATGTGGACCTTGCGCCGCTGCAGGCTGTGCAGCAGGTCGTCGACGCTGATCGACTCGGGTACGAAGAGTGGCGTGCGCAGGATCGAGGTGACCTGCGGCTGCTCGCCGCGCGCGAGGTAGGGCAACAGGTCTTTCGCGTACAGGATGCCGATGATGTTGTCGATCGTGTCCTCGTACACCGGGATGCGCGAGTGGCCACCGGCGACGATTGTCTGCACGATGTCGTCGAGCGACGTGCTCGCGGGCAGCGCGACGATGTCGATGCGCGGCACCATCACCTCGTGCACGCGCTGCTGGCCGAGCTCGAGGACGGCGCCGATCATCTGCTTCTCCTCGGCCTCGATGATGCCCTGCTCGCCGCCGCGCTCGACGAGGATCATCAGCTCCTCGGCGGTCATCCGCTCCTGCGGCTGGTCGCTGATACCGAAGATGCGCGTGATCGCCCCGGTCAGCGTGGTCAGCAGCCAGACGAGCGGACTGAGCACCCGGCCGAGCACGTCGAGTGGCAGGGCAAGGATCAGCGCCAGGCGCTCGGCATGGGCAAGGGCGACCGACTTCGGCACGAGCTCGCCGAAGACGATCGTGAACAGGCTGACCAGTGCCGTCACGAGCAGTAGCGAGATCAGGCCTGCCTGCGCGGCGACGAACGGGATTGTCGAAAGCAGGCGCTCGAGATCGGCGACGATGCTGGCACCGGCAAAGGCGGCGGCGAGGAAGCCGACGAAAGTCACGCCGACCTGGATGACGGCCAGGAACCGGCCCGGCTGGCTGACCAGGCGCGCCACGCGGCGGGCGCCGCTGTGGCCCTCCTCGACCAGCTGCTCGATGCGCGTCCGACGCACCTTGACCAGCGCGAACTCGGCGGCGACGAAGAGCGCGTTGATCAGGATGAGCAGCGCGATGACGACGAGTTCCATCGCTAGCGGCCCGGTTCGGGCTTGCCCGCCGGAGCATTACGCTCGCGGATGCGCGCCGGCACGCCCACCGCCAGCTTGCCTGGCGGGACGTCACGCGTCACGACCGAGCCGGCACCGGTGTACGCGCCGTCGCCGATGCTGACCGGCGCACGCAGGATGGTGTCCGAGCCGATGAAGGCGCGCGCGCCGATCACGGTCCGGTGCTTGGCGTGCCCGTCGTAGTTGGCGGTGATCGTGCCCGCGCCGATGTTGACGTCGGGGCCGACCTCGGCATCGCCGAGGTAGCTGAAGTGGTGCTGCTTGGAGCGGGCGCCGAAACGGGTGTTCTTCTGCTCGGCGAAGTTTCCGATCTCGGCGCCATCGCCGATCTCGCAGCCCGCCCGCAGGTGGGCGAACGGCCCGATCTTTACGTCGTTTCCGACGGTCGACCCCTCGATCACACTCGCCCAGACACAGCCACGCTCGCCGATCACCGAGTCGAGGACCTGGCTGCCCGCCTTGATCACGGTGTCACGCCCGATCCGCGTCGCGCCGCGCAGCACTACGTTCGGCTCGACGGTCACGTCCTCGGCAATCTCGACCGTCGCCTCGACGGTCACCGAGTCGGGGTTGACGAATGTAACGCCGGCCTTCATGTGGCGCTCGACGATGGCGAACCGTAGATAGCTCTCAGCCTGGGCGAGGTCAAGGCGGTCGTTGATACCCAGCAACTGCTCCCACCAGGCGGCCTCTTTCTCCCCCGCCATGACGGCAACGGCGTGGCGATCGTCGGCGGCCGCGACTTCGACCAGCTGGGTGAGGTAGAGCTCGCCAGTCACCGGCGAGGGCTCGATTCGGCCGATCGCCTGCCCGAGCCACGCCACGTCGAAGGCGTAGAGGCCGGCGTTGAGAGTGAATACCTCGCGCTCTTCGAGTGAGGCGTCCTTCTCCTCCACGATTCGGTCGACACGGCCATCGAGCCCGACGATGACGCGACCGTAGCCGCTTGGGTCGGCCCCCTCCAGGATCGCCAGCGCCATTACTGCCTGCCGGCGGCGCCGCTCCGCGGCGACGAAGGCGATGGTTCCCGCCTGGACGAGCGGCGTGTCACCGGACAGAACGACGATCTCTGCCGCCTCGCTCGGCAGCACGTCGAGGGCAGCGCGCAGCGCGTCGCCCGTCCCGCGTGGCTCCTGCTGAAGCGCGAAGTCCGCCTCGTCGGCGAACACCTCGCACACCTGCGCCGTGGCCGGCGAGTACACCACCAACGGTCGTTCGCCGGTCGCTTCTCGCGCGGCGTCGATTACATAGGCAAGCATCGGCCGGCCGCAGATCGGGTGGAGGACCTTGGGCGTGCGCGATTTCATGCGCGTGCCAAGACCGGCCGCGAGGATGATGGCGCGGGGCGCGGGAGAGTTGAGGTTCACGACGGTCGCGACGCGCGCGGACCGTCGCAGGCTGATGGAGGGTGTTTGGGCGACATCTACTGCCGCTGACTGTACGGGCGGGCGTGGCGGGGTGTCAAACGGCGCACGGGGTGGCGCACGGGGTAATTAGAGAGGGACCCTACTGAACACACCCGCCTGGATCGGGGGGACATCAGCACAAGCCCCCCTGCCGCGGCGAGCAGCACGCCGAGACCGTCGATAGCACGCAAACACAGACTCACGCTTCGTGGTGGAGCTTGCCTAAGAGTAGCTGGAGAGCGGATAGGGTCAGGTCCTGCCGGCTGCGCCCAAGAAGCTTCGGCACAAGAGGTGGTGGGAGGGGTGGGGACCGGTAACTAGCGACGGCAGGGCCGCGCCTGGACCGGGCGAAGTTTCCGGTCGTGTGGCAACGGCTGGGTCAGCCTCCGGGTGTGTTCGGCGAGGCGGCTCTCTAGTCATTAGCCGCGGCGTCAAACTGACGGACTACCCGCCCGTTGCTTGACATCCCAGCGGGTCATCGCCTTAGACCAACGACGTACAAGAGTTCGAGCGTTGACTTTGAAGCCAGGTGGCTTCCGTGCCGTCGTACAGAAGCGCTGGCGTGCTTGAGTCGGAGCGGCGGTACTGACGCCGTTCATGGTAAGCGAACGCCAGTTCTATTTGGCGGCGCACGTGCACGCCTATCGACAAGTCATGGCCAGCGCGGCCTCGGCTCCGCTGGCCCTCGTCCTCGCGACTCGCCGGGCATCGGCGACCAGGTCTGGACGTGCGAGGAGATCGCCGCGCTGCTCGATTGAGGCTGGTAGGCTCGCCAGGTAACGGCGGGCAACGTCCTCCACTACTACGACAGGTGGATGAACGCCGGCGTGCGTCTCACACACCCCAGCCGCTCAGCGCGCCTGGCGCTCCTTCTCGCCCTCGCCTCCATCGGACGCATGCCGCGCTCGAACCGGCACACCGAGCCGCCGATTCACGGTGAGCCACTCCCGGCAGCTTCTAACTGATCTCCGATCCGCCGCTGGCTTGACCATCCGCCTGGATCAAGTCGACGGGCCGTCGGGCCGCAGTGCTCAGTTCGCTGCCGGAGAGGAGATCGTCGTCAACTCGTGGACTCTTCCACTCCCTCGCGAGAAGCGGATTGAGATCAACGGGCGCGACTGCGAGGGTACGTTCGGAATGCGACCGCGCTTTGAGAACGATCTGCTGCTCACCTTTACCGACGATGGCTGCGCCATCGAGGTCCTCGGCTCGCATCCCGAGGACCAACGCTCATGCCGCCATTGCCAGTATTCGGCCAAGTGCGCGAACACATCGCGGCCGAGCGTGCGTTTCGGCCAGTCCGCGGGTGTATAAGGGGTAGATGCGCGAGCACATCGCGGCGGACGACCTCTATCCGCCGTTGGGTGGTGTGGCCGGGCCAGACTCCACCGGCGGGCGCACGCGGAGAACCGGCGGCCGGTCCGAGATCAACAGCCACACGGATGAAGACGGCGTACGCTGTCCGGCACGGTGATGCGACGAGCCCGGAGAACGTTGTTCTGGGCGGCAGCGGCAGCCATAGCTGTCGCCATTGTCGTCGCCTTGATTTACCTCTATCTCCCCCGAGAGAGCGTCGGCTCGAGTCGCGACGGCGGCGGTGGATCGATTGTCCCGTTGGAGTTGGAACGGCTACCGGCGATCTCTGACATGGCCGTCATCGGCTCGATCCACGACGTATCTCCAGTGCGCTTGACGACTCCATCGGGCGATCTTGAGATCGACGTTCGCCGAGGTCCAGAACACGTGCATGGCGTCTACCCATACACGCCTGTCACAGTTCGCGTCGAAGAGATACTCGGGATGAGGCCACGGCCGGAACTTCCACTGCGCAGCGATATCGCGCCCGGTGACCTGATCCCAGTCACGGTCATCGGAGGCTGCTATACCGCGGAGCTGCAGTCCGAGGAGGCGAGGGCGCTGGGACGCGAGAATGTTGACCACGACCGCGGACAGGAACCAGTCGAAGCAGCTGATCGGACGATGACGATAGCGGTCAGCAGCGGCGTCTCGCTAACGGAAGGCGACCGCGTGGTCCTGTTCCTCCGCTACGGGCCACTCTTCGAGGGCCTGTTCCGGACTTATTGGATTGCTGGCGGCGCTGCGTGGACCTTGGAATGGTGGGGTGGCGTCGTGCCTGCGACAGAGGCGGTCTAGGCCTTGCACGTCGACCTGGCCGGTCTGCGCGATTACGGTATGGCCTTGAATGGGGAGACCGGCCCCGCGCAGGATCCTATCCCGGAGGCCACCCCAGAGCCGTAGCGACCGACTCAAGACGGCAAGATTCGCCGCGCGCATCGTCCCTGCGCTCGCCGGAGTCGCCTGAGAGCGAGCGCCAGCCGCCCACTTGCGTGGAACCGGCGAGGCTGGGCGGGTCAGCGCGCCATCGGCGTCCCCTTCCGGCGCGCCGGATGTCCACTTCAAGTGGATTCCTCCGGACGAGCGGCGAGTTCCGGCGTTCAGCGCGGGGTCGGCGGCGAGGCGAAGCAGCGGCCTGAGCAAGGTCCCCGCAGTCGCCGGGCTTCCTTCAACCGGGACCCGGCCGGGCGGCGATCGCCTCGATCTCAACGCGTGCGCCGCGCGGTAGCGCGGCGACCGCAAACGTGGTGCGTGCCGGCGGCGGATCGGCGACGAAGCGCGCGTAGACGCCGTTGACGGTATCGAAGTCGGCGATATCGGCGAGCAGCACCGTCATCTTCACGACGTCGCCGATGGTCAGCGCGGCCGCGTCGAGAACGGCCACGATATTGCGCAGCGCACGCTCGGCCTGCGCCGATACGCCGTCGGCCAGCTGCCCGGTTACCGGGTCGGTGCCGATCTGGCCGGCGACGAAGACGAAACCGCCGCTGTCGATGCCCTGGCTGTACGGCCCTCCGGGCCGCGGCGCGCCGCCGGTCGAAACTTCCCTGAGCGCCATCACTCCCTCCAGCTGGGGCTCGCCACGTCTGTGCCGGTGGCGAGCAGCGAAAACGCGAATTCGACGCCAGTGGATCGGCGTGCCAGGCGCCGGCCGGCGACCTCCGCCGCACCGGGCGAAGAATAGAGCGTGAACAGGGTCGTCCCCGAGCCGGTCATCAGCCACGGCCGCGAGGTCGCCGCCTCCAGCGCGCGGCGCGCCGGGACAAGAGACGGTACGAGCTCTGCCGCCGCCGGCCAGAGATCGTTCGCGCCGGCCAGCCGGCCCAGCCAGCGATCGACGGCATCGCCGGCGAGACCGGCCGCCAGTGCCGCAGCGAGATCATCGGTCACGCTGCGATCAGCCTTGTCGGCCGCAGCCGACAACCCTGATGCGGCCCGCTTATCCAAGCGCGCAAAGACCGCCGCCGTGGAGAGCGGCTCGTCGAACACGGCGAGCAGCACGCCCGCATCGTCGGCGAAGCCGGGCAGCACCGTCACCCGCTCGCCCCTCCCCTCGACGAGCGCCGCCGGACAGTCGGCGACGAAGAACGCGACGTCGGAGCCCAACGCCATCGCCAGCCGGGCGCGTTCACGCGGCGACAGTCCGACGCCCCAACACGCCGCCGCCAGGTCGAGCGCGGCCGCCGCGTCCGAGCTGCCACCGGCCAGGCCAGCGCCTATCGGGATGCGCTTCTCGAGTTGAGCGGCAAGTGGCGGCAGCGGCTGCCCAACGGCGTCGCGCAGCAGCTCGAAGGCGCGCAGGACGAGGTTGCCCTCGACCGGGCAACCCGGCAGCCCGGCGACGTCGAGCCGGTCGCGATCGGCCTCTGTCGCCGGCGCGACACGCAGCCGATCGGCCAGCCCGATGCGCAGGAATACCGAGCGCAGTGGGTGGTAGCCGTCGTCGCCGCGCGGCCCCACCTCGAGCGTCAGGTTCAGCTTCGCCGGCGGCTGAGCGGCGAACATCACTCGAGCGCGCCGAGCGCCTCGGCCAACGCCAGCCACTCCTCGACGCTGACCGTCTGCGGCCGCCGGTCAGGCGCGATGCCAACTTCCGCCAACGCCGCCGAGAAGCGCTCGCGGCCGACCTGCGGCAGCTGCCGGGGCAGCACGTTGTGCAGCATCTTGCGCCGCTCGCGGAAGCCCGCCTGGACGAGCCGCCACAGCGCCTCCTCCGCCGCCGGCGTCAGTCGGCGCGCGCGGGTCTGGCCGACCAGCACGGCCGATTCGACCTCTGGTGCCGGCTCGAACGCCGTCGGCGGTACGACAAGCGCGACGCGCACGGCGGCGTGGTACTGGACGAACACCGACAGGTACGACATAGCGCCGGGCGCCGCGACGATACGCTCGGCCACCTCGCGCTGGAGCATCAGCACGAAACGCTCCGGGCGTCGCTCGCCGCCGAGGGTGTGATGCAGCACCGGACTCGTGATGTGGTAGGGCAGGTTCGCGACGAGGTCATAGGGCTCCTCGACCAGCTCGGCCAGCGGAACGTCGAGCACGTCGGCTTCGATGATGCGCAGCGACCCGCCGACCGGCTCGGCGAAGCGCCGGCGGAGGTGCTCGACGAGCCGCCGATCGACCTCGACCGCGGTCACGTCGGCACCGTGCTCGAGCAGCGCTGCGGTCAGGATGCCGAGCCCGGGACCGATCTCGAGGACGCGCCGGCCGGGCGCGGGCGCCGCCTCAGCGATGATCGACTCGAGAACCTCCGGGTCGACGAGATGATTCTGGCTGCGGCTGCTGCGCGCCCGGAGCCCATGGCGGCGCAGGTAGCGCTCGACGCGCTCGGCCGACAGGCGCGCCGGCGCGAGCAGGTCATCGGCCGCCGTCAAGCGCGCTCCGCAGTGACCAGCTTGAGCGACGGGCGCGCCGACAGCCGCTCGTCGGCACGGGCACCGGCACGGGCGCGGAAGAAGCCGGCGGCGCCGATCATGGCCGCGTTGTCGGTGCACAGCGCGGGGCGCGGTACGACCAGCGGCACGCCCAGCGCCGCCGCGCCGGCGGCAACCCGCTCGCGCAGCACGGAATTGGCCGCCACGCCACCGCCGAGAATGATCGTTCGAGCATCGTTCTGCTCGGCCGCGCGCAGCGCCTTGGCGGCGAGCACGTCGACGACCGATTCCTGGAATGCGTAGGCAAGCTCGGCGACCGAGTCGGGCGGCAGTGGCGCATGGTCGGGCAATCCCTGCTCCGGATCGAGGCCGAGCTCGCGCGCGACCTCGCGGCGCGCCGCAGTCTTCAGCCCGGAGAAGGAGAAGTCGAACGTCTCGCCCAGCCAGGCGCGCGGAAAGACCCGATCCCGGCGCTCGGCCGCCTGTGCCGCTCGCATGATCGCCGGACCACCGGGGTAGGGCAGGCCGAGCAACCGGCCAACCTTGTCAAACGCCTCGCCCGCTGCATCGTCGACCGTCTGGCCGAGCAACCGGTAGCGCAGGTGGTCGGTCATCACCACCAGGAACGTGTGGCCGCCGCTGACGACGAGCGCGACCAGCGGGAAGTCAGGCGGCGGGCGCTCGGGTTCGTCGGGGTCGAGCAGCCACGCGGCATAGATGTGGCCCTCGAGGTGGTTGACCGGGACGAGTGGCAGGCCGTGCAGCCAGGCCAGCGTCTTGGCCATGGTGATGCCGACGAGCAGCGAGCCGGCAAGGCCGGGACCCTCGGTGACGGCAACGGCATCGAGCGTCTGCCAGTCTTCGACGCCCGCCTGCCGGCGCGCCTCGTCGAGGACCGGGATCATCCAGCGCAGGTGCGCGCGTGCCGCAACCTCGGGCACGATACCGCCGGTAGCCGAGTGGAGCACCACCTGGCTGGCCACGACGTTGGCGACGATGCGCCGGCTCTCACGGACTACGGCAACCGCTGTCTCGTCGCACGACGTCTCAACAGCCAGCACCAGCCCGCTGCTCACTCGCTTCCCTCCGCCTCCTCGATCGGGATCCCGTCGTAGCGGCGGGCGAGCGCCTCGACGCGGCTGCGCATCTCGTCCGACGCAAGCGGTCCGCTGGTCATGATCAGCGCGTCCTCGCCGTTGTCGGAGTAGTAGCGCGGCCGGATGCCGACCGGGCGGAAGCCGAAACGCTGGTACAACCGCCGCGCCGGCTCGTTCGACAAGCGAACCTCGAGCGTCGCTACGCGTGCACCGAGCTCAACGGCCAGGCGCAGCATGGCGACCATCAGCCGGCCGCCAACTCCGCGCCGGCGCCACGCGGGCAACACCGCGAAGGTGGTGACGTGCGCCTCGTCGACCATCAGCCACATCCCGCCGTACGCGATGACCCGGTCACCGGCACGCACGACGAGGTAGCGGGCGAGGCGGTTCGACTGGAGCTCCTGGCGAAAGGCGTAGTCGGGCCAGGGGACGGGAAAACTCGCCCGTTCGATGGCGTGCACGGCCGGGATGTCGGTCGCCGCCATCGGCTCGACGAGCAGCCTCAGCGGAGGTCGGGCGACCATTCCATGCTCTCCGCTGCCGCCGCCACGCCGCGCGGCAGGGCCACGTAGGCGGGCACCAGCCGGGCGACGTCATCATGGCGACCGGCGGCCAGCGCCGCCGCCCCCTCAGCGGCGAGCGCGCGGGCGAGGCCGGCACG
>JALYGJ010000043.1 GCA_030777155.1 Chloroflexota bacterium
ACCCCGGGCCCGACGCTGCTGCGAAACGCGCCGCCGGCGTCCTCGACGCGGCGGTCGACCCGCTCGAGCTCCCGGGCGCCGGAACGGTGCGCGTTGGTACGGCGTCGTGGACCGATCCGACGATGACCGCCGGCAACGTCTTCTACCCGCCCGGCGCCGACACAGCCGAAGAGCGCCTGCAGTACTACGCCAGCCAGTTCCCGCTGGTCGAAGTCGATTCCACGTACTACGCCCTGCCCGCGCCGCGCATGGCCGAGCTGTGGCGCGAGCGCACGCCGCCCGACTTCCTCTTCGACGTCAAGGCCCACGCCCTCATGACCGGCCAGCCGACCGAGGTCAAGCGGCTGCCCAAGTCGCTGCGCGAGGAGCTGCCCGACGAGCTGCGCGGCAAGGCGCGGATCTACGCGCGCGACCTGCCGCCCGAGCTGCGCGACGCCGTCTGGGAGCTGTTCCTCGACGGGCTGGCGCCGCTCCGGGAGAGCGGGCAGCTCGGCTCGATCCTGCTCCAGTACCCGCGCTGGTTCTTTCCGATCGGCGAGAGTCGCGAAGAGATACTCGCGGCTCGCGAGCGGCTCGGCGACCAGCCGTTCGCCGTCGAGCTGCGTAACGCCAGCTGGTTCAACGAGAAGAACATCGAGCGGAGTCTGCGCTTCCTGGGCGACAACTCGATCCCCTTCGTCATCGTCGATGAGCCGCAGGGCATGAAGAGCAGCGTCCCGCCGATCGTCGCGGTCACCTCGCCCGAACTGGCAGTCGTCCGCTTCCACGGCCGGCGTGCCGAGACGTGGGAGGCACGCAACATCCCCGTCGTCGAGCGCTTCCGCTACCTGTACGACCGCGGCGAGTTGGCCGAATGGACGCTGCGCCTGCGCGAAGCGGCCAAGCAGACGCGCAACCTGCACGTGCTGATGAACAACTGCTACGCGAATTACGGCGCGACCAACGCGCGCGAGCTGGCCCGGCTGCTGAGCGACCTGAAGCCGGGCGGCTGAGCGCGCGGCGCAGCTGTCGGCCGGCTGCAACGCTGTGCGCCCGGCGAGCGTGGCAGGGTTCGGGCGCGTTGGCGATCATCGGCCCCAGTACGCGGAGGTGGGTGATGGCCAAAGAACCGAAGGTCGGCGAAGACGAGAAGATCGGCCAGCAACATCCCGAAGAACTGCCCGAGCACGAGACGCGCGGCGACGAGTTCCGCGACCCGCCGACGGGCGACGAAGCTGCTGACCGCTGGATGGAGGAGCCGAGCGTGCGCTGGCACGAGGACGAGCCGCCGCTCGGCGAGACCGGCGACGTGCCACCGGCGCATCGCCCCGCCTGACGGCGGTCACTTCGCGCCGCGAAGGCGGCCCAGCGCCGACTGCGCCGGCGGGCTCTCCAGTGCGCCGGCGCGCGCCGGTCGTGACTCGGTCCGGATGACGAGGCCAACGGCAAGCACGATCATCGCACCGCCTACCGCCATCGCGAGCGTGAACTCCTCGTTCAGGACCAGCCAGCCGAGGACGATGGCGACGACCGGATTGATGTAGGCGTACGTCGCAACCTTCGATACCGGCGCGTTCTGAAGCAGCCAGGTGTAGGCGCTGTACGCGAGGATCGAGCCGAAGAAGACGAGGTACAGCAGGGCGACGAGGGAGGCAGCCGAAAATTCTTCCGGCGCCACCCAGCCGAGCTCGCCGGTCAGGACACCGGCGCCGAGCAGCGCCACGCCGCCCAGAACCAGCTGGGCGGCCGAGGCCGCAAAGGGATCGGCCGGCAGCGCCACCCGCCGCGAGTAGTACGAGCCGACCGACCAGCTGGCGCCGGCCATCACGAGCAGCAGCATGCCGACGACGTCGACGTCGCCCGCGATACCACGGGCCGCGACGAGCAGCGCGACGCCGGCAAAGCCGACGACCACGCCGACCAGCGTGCCGCGCCGGATCGGCTCGCTGGACAGCAGGCGAAGCACGACGACCCACAACGGAACGACGGCGATGATCAGCGCGGCCAGGCCGCTCGGAACCGTGCGTTGGCCGAGCATGACCATCCCATTGCCGCCGAGCAGCAGCGCGACGCCGACGAAGGTCGAACCGACCAGTTGGCCCCGCGTCAGCTTCAGCCCGCTCCGGCCGCGAACGACGGCAAGGGTGACCCAGATGAGCAGGCCGGCGAAGAGGAAACGACCGCCGGCGGCGAGCAGTGGCGGCATCGTCTCGACGACGATCGCGATGGCGAGGTACGTCGAGCCCCACACGAGATAGACGACGAGCAGCGCCGACCAGATGAGCCAGCCAGGCGCGTGCTGCGATGCGGTCGTCGTGCGCACCGGCGCAAGTTAGCCGCTCAGCGGCCCGGGCGCGGCCGTCCGTGTCGGTCGAACAGCAGCGCAACCCACGTGCCGGCATCGGCGCGGCGGCCGCCGAGTACGGAGGTCCGACTACGTAGTCAATTCCGTACCTTCTCGGATTTACGGCGCCGCGCGTGCCGCGCATTCTATGGCTCAAGAACATCCCCCTCAGTCGCCACCCTTACACGGCGGGGTGTGTTGACGAGACTGACGGAGCCGGATCGGCGCTGGGGCGCGGTCCGGCTCTCGTCGTTCCTGGGATCAGTGGGGACCCCTTGAGCACGATCGCGCAGCTGCCGCAGACCTATCATCCGGCCATGGAACGCGAGCGAGGCGCACGCGGCCGCCTCGGTCTGCCGCCGCTCGATCTGATCCTCCTGCTGCTGGGCGCCGGACTCGGCCTGATCACGCTCGCCTTCGCGCTCGACGCAACGTTCAGCTTTGCCCTTGTCGACCGCTCGCTCGATGTGACGATCAACTCGCTGACGATGCTCGCCGCGCTCAGCCTCGCCGCCATGGCGCTGGCCCGCTACCGCGAATCCGGCCGGGTGGCCGGGCTCTTCCAGAGCAGCGCACTGCTCGTGCTCGCCTGGCTGAGCGGGCTGAACACGGTGCTGGTCCTGTTGAAGGTCGACGGTCGAGCGGGGCTGACGCTGGGTAACCAACCAGCCGAGATGCAGCTACCGCTGTACGTGTGGAGCCTGGCCGCGATCGTCGCAGCGAGCCTCTTCGCGATCGGCGGCCTGACCGCCCTGACCGGCGCGACGACCAGCCCGGCCAGCGTCCGGCGGACGCTGCTCGTGCCACTGCTCATCATGTCGGCGCTGACGGCCGCGCTCTACGTTCTGGGTGGCTATCTCCCGCCGCTCGTCGGCGAGGAGGGGCTGCAGCTGCTCATCGCGACGCCGAGCATGCCCGGCATCCTGCCCACCGTCAGCCCGCTGGCGCTGCTGCTGAGTGGCTTCGCGATCGCCCTGTTCCTCCTCGGCGTGTACGCGTATCGCCACTCCTACCTACGCAACGGCCCGGTGGCCGATGGTTATCTGGCCGTGGCACTGCTGCTGGCCGCCTTCGCGCAGCTTCACTTGGCGCTGTACCCGGCGGTGGCGACGGGCCTCGTCACCACTGCCGACGCCTTGCGCGTCGCCTTCATCCTGGTACTGCTGCTCGGCATCAGTGGCGAGCTGCGCTCCGATCTGCGCGCGCTGCGCAGCGCGTACGCCGCGCTCGAGCGGTTGCGCGAAACCGAAGCCGAGCGCGCGACACTCGAGGAACGGACGCGACTCGCGCGTGAGCTGCACGACGGACTGGCCCAGGACCTGTGGTTCGCCAAGCTCAAGCACGAGCGCCTGACGCCGCTGGTGCCGGCCGAAGCGCGCGGACTGGCCGCCGAGGTGACGCAGGCGCTCGACACGGCGATTGCCGAGGCCAAGCAGGCCGTCGTGACCATGCGTGCCGGCCTCGATCAGGATCAGCCGCTACAGGAGCTGCTGGCCGGGACTGTCGAGGACTTCGGCAACCGTTCCGGGCTGCGCGCTGACTTCTGGGGAGCCGACCTGCCCACTGCGTTGTCGCCGCGCAAGCAGGCGGAGGTGCTGCGCATCGTCCAGGAAGCGCTCACGAACGTGCGCAAGCACGCCGATGCGACGGTCGGCCGCGTCAGCGCCGAGGTCAGCGATGGGCGGCTGTTGGTCGGCATCGCCGACAACGGCCGCGGCTTCCGGGCCGACGAGACGAGCGGCAACGGCCTCGGGCTGCAGGGGATGAAGGAGCGTGCCCGGCTGATGGGCGGCGAGCTGCGCGTTCTCTCCGAGCCCAGCGGCGGCACGACGATTCGCCTGGCCGTGCCGATTGCCGACCCGCGGCGCTGATGGACGAGATCCTGCCGCAGAAGCTGCGCGTGATGCTCGTCGACGACCATGCGCTCGTGAGGTCGGCCGTACGCCAGGCGATCAGCGCACCCGACGTCGAGCTGGTCGGCGAGGCGGCCACGGCCGCCGAGGCGCTCGCCCTCGCCCCAGCACTCAAGCCCGACGTTCTGCTGCTCGACATCGACCTGCCCGGCATGAACGGCGTGCAGCTCGTGCAGGAGCTGGCGCCGCGGCTGCCGATGACCAAGATCGTGATGCTGACCGTGTCGAGCTCCGAGCGTGACCTGATCGACGCAGTCGCCCGCGGCGCAGCCGGCTACCTGACCAAAGATCTCAGCCCGGAGGCGCTCCTCCGCTCGCTGCGCGGGACGCAACGCGGTGAGCTGGCCATGTCGCGGCGCTTCGCTGCCCGTGCCCTGCGCCACTTTGCCGACGCCGCCCGCAGAGGTCGGGCGACGGCGAGCTCGGACAGCGATCTCGACGCGCTCAGCCCGCGCGAGAACGACGTGCTGGCCATGCTGGCCGATGGACTGACCGATCGCGAGATCGCCAATGCGCTGACGATCTCACCGCGGACCGTCGAAACGCACGTCAGCAACATCCTGCACAAGCTGAGCGTGCGCAACCGCGCGGAGGCCGCCCAGCGCTACCGCCAGGGCGGCTGACCGACGCAACACCTGCTTCAGCCGCCCGACAGGAACGGCCAGGCGACCCACAGCACGAGCAGGAAGAGGAACAGCATCAGCAGCGCCAGTGCGATCTGGACGGGCGGCTGGGCGGCCGTTTCGCCTTCGGCGCGCGGGCGTCGCCTCACCACGCCCGCTTCCGCATCGCGCCGGCCGCCGCGTTCGTAGCCGGCCGTCTCCTCGCTCGGTTGGCCGTCGGGCGACGAGTCGCCCGGTCGGTCCGGCTGGTCCATCCGGGCAGGATACGCGCCCGGCGATGCGGACCCGCAGTCTCGGCCCGCGGCCGCGTCTTGCAGCGTGCTAATACGCTGCCCTTGACGGAGCCCTCACAATCCGCGGTGGACGGCCGGGTGCGGCATGCGCCCCAGCCAGAGCCGATTCGGCTCATGACGACCAGTCGCGCCCGGCGTCCGCAGGTTCAGTCGCGAAGCGCCGGATCACTCGTCGCGCCGGAGCTCGCCCACGACCCGCCTGACCAGCTCGTCCACGCCGGCGCCGCTCCGGTTGGCCAGCGCGACGACCGTCACACGCGCCTCGCTCGAGTGGGCGAAGAGCGTGCTGTACCCGGGAAGCTCGCCGGCGTGCCCCCAGGCGTCGCCTTCGGGCGTGCTGAAGCTGGCGATGCCGAGGCCGTAGCTCGGATAGACGGCCGGCGGCGTGAGCATCTCTTCGAGCCAGTCCGTCCCGAGCAGCTCGTCGCCGAAGAGACCGCCTGCAAAGTCGAGCACGTCGAGTGCCGTCGAGCTCAGCCCGCCGGCCGCCGCACCGGACGTGACGAGTGCGGTGTAGGGGATGCCGGCCAGACTGTCGGTGACGCCGTCGCCGTTGAGGTCGTGGTGGCCGGTCGTCTCGACGGGCGGCGCATCCTCCATCTCTTCGAGGTACGTGTCGGCGAGACCCAGCGGCAGGCTGATCCCCTCCCGGATGAGCGTCGCCAGCGGTCTGCCGGTGACCTCCTCGCCAAGCAGTCCGAGCAGCAGGTAGTTCGTGTTCGAGTAGGCCCATCGTTCGCCGGGTGCGAAGGCAAGCGGCCGATCGGCGACCAGCTCAACGACCTCTTCGGGTTCCCAGCGGTGAGCAGGTGCGAGCAGCACAGCCTGGCGGTAGACGCGCTCGGCGGCGAAGTCGGCGATACCGCTGGTGTGCGCGAGCAGGTCACGGACGGTCACCTGCATGGCATGCGGCGCGTCGGGGAGGTACGCCACCAGCCGCTCGTCGAGGTCGACCTCGCCGGCGGCGGCAAGTTGCAGGACGACCACCGCCACGAAGGTCTTGGTGATGCTGCCGATGCGGAAGCTGTCCTCGGCCGCGACCGGCGTTCCCTCGTCTTCGTCCGTCACGCCGCTGGCAACCACCGCAGCCCGGCCGTCGGCCAGGCGAACGCCGACGACGGCGCCGGGCGTCGCGCTCTGCACCCGCCACTCGTCGAGCAGTGCCTGCAGCACCGGCGCGAGCTGAGCGTCGCTCGGTGCGCGCCGCGGCGTGGGCTGCGGCGGAGAAGGGGTCGCCGGCTCGGTAGGCGTGACCGGCGATGACGTACCCGGTGGCGAAGCGGTAGCCGGCGGTGGCAGCGTCGCGACCGCTGGCGGCGTATCAGCCGGCTCGGCCGTTGGCTGGGGCGACGGCGTGTCGTCGAGCACCGCGCAGGCGGCAACGATCAGCGCGAGGACGACGATCAGCGCGCGCCCGGCGATGAGCCTGCGCATCAGGGCGGCGAGCACTGCGGCCGACCGGGCCGGCCGCGGCTTGGTCAGTTGACGGCGGCCGTCATGGCGGGCTCGTCGACGGCGCTGAGGAAGTTCCACCAGGCGTCGAGCGCCTGCCGCGTCGCATCCTCGACAGGTGCGGGATCGGCACCGTCGGCCAGCCGGCCCAGCATCTCGCGCTCGGCGCCGGAATGCTCGACGTCGAGCACACCATGGACGACGAAGAACTTGAGTGCACGTGCGTCATCGAGCGCAAAATGCTTCTTCAGCCCATCGATCTTCGAGCCGGCGACCTGCGGTACCTGGCGCTCGTAGGCGTAGAGCGCGGCAACGCCCGCCTCGACCGATGCCTCGCGCGTCAGCTGCGAGTACAGGTCGACCAGCGCCTGCGTCGCCTCGTTGCGCGGGGCCGCCTTGACGTCGTCGCGCTCGACACCGATGCCCTCGGCAAAGCGGAGCCACAGCTCGGCGTGATTCTCCGCCCCGTGCTCCTCGTCCCACAGGTTGTCGAGCAGCTGCTGGCGGACATCGGCGCGCTCGATACGGGTGTGAAGGGCGGACAGGAAGCGCGGGAAGGCCGACTCGAACGCGTAGTACTGACGAGCGTATTCCTGCAGCGCCTCGCGTGGCAGCGTCCCGTCCGCCCACTTCGCATAGAAGGAGTGCTTGAGCAGGTGTCGCTCGTCGATCAGCCGATCAATCCGGTCGAGCAGTTCCATCGATTCCATCCCTTCTCCGCTGGCTGGCCTTTCGGGCAGTCTAGCGTCTGACGCCTGGCCGGCTAAACTCGCCGCCCGTGTACGACGTGGCGATCATCGGTGGCGGCATCATCGGCGCATCGGCGGCGGCCTTCCTTGCCGAGGCCGGGGCATCGGCGGTGCTCTTCGAGCAGTCGCAGATCGCCGCCGCCGCGTCGGGCCGTAACTCGGGCGTCCTGCAGCACCCGTACGATCCGGTCCTTGCCCGGCTGCACGCGGAATCGCTCGAGCTGTACCGCCAGCTGGCCGCGGACGACGGGCAGTTCAACGTCGGCGAAGCGCCCGCCGGCGTGCTCCTGGTAAGTCGCGGCGAGGAGGCGGTCCACGAGACGGCCCGCCGCTTGGCGCTCGCCACGCCCGAGCTGCGGCCACTGCCTATCCCCGCCGGTCGACTGCGTCGCCTGGAGCCGACACTGGCGGAGGACGTCGCCGGTTGCATCCTGCAGACGGGTTACCCGGTCGTGCCGGCGGCGGCGACACTTGCCTTCGCCCGCCGCGCGACACGCGCTGGCGCCCAGCTGCGCGTGAACGCCGGTGCGGCGCGTCCGATCGTCGCCGACGGCAGGGCAATCGGCGTCGTCACCGAGGCCGGGGAGCAGGTCCGAGCGGGGAGCGTGCTGGTTGCCGCCGGCCCGTGGACGCCGCCACTGGTGCCCGGTTGGGACGAGCGGCCGCCGATCTACGCCACGTGGGGCGTCGTGGTCTCGGTGCGGCTGCCGGCCGCCCCGACCGCCGTGCTCGAAGAGCTCGATATCGACCCGACGGGCCTCGGAGAGGGAATCTCGTTCAGCCTCGTCACCGCCGGCGGCGTGAGCAGCGTGGGCTCGACGTTCCTGGCCGAGCGGCCCGAGCCGGAGCAGCTGCGTGGCAGGCTGATTGCCCGCGCGTCAACGTTCGTGCCCGCGATCGCCGAGGCAGTGGACGAGGGCGTCCGGCTGTGCGCTCGGCCGGTCTCGTTCGACGGCCGGCCGTTGATCGGCCCGGTACGGGGCGTCGACGGCCTCTTCGTCTGCGCCGGCCACGGCCCGTGGGGGATGTCGACCGGACCGGCGTCGGCGCGGCTGGTGAGCTCGCTGATCCTGGATCGGAACAACGACGTGTTGGCGCCGGCCGCGCTGGCCGCAACTCGCTTCAGCGCTTCGGCTGAGGCCGGGCGCGAGCTCAGTTCGGCGGCGGCGCTGCCGTCCAGGCGAGGTAGAGCAGGATGAGCGCGAAGACGATCACGGCGACGACGACGAACCAGTACGGGTAGCGGGCGAGGAGGCCGCGCGGGCCGGGGTCGCTGCGCGGATCGGCCGCCGATCGCTGGGTTTCGGGCGGCTCCGGCGCCACCGGAGTGCGCTGCTCGCCAATGTCGTCAGGACGCGGTGACTCACGCATGGCTCGATACTGGGCGGCCGTGTCACGCAGCGCGGCCGCCGGCCGAGCACGGCGCTAACAACGCCGTTTCAAGCAACTACCAGCGGCGGGGCAGACGGCGCGTCGACCAGGGGAGCCGGGTTACCGGCGCCGCCTGCGCCGCCGACTCGTCGACTGCGGCGGCGGCGGGTGGTCGGGGATGCCGGCGCTCACGCCGTCGAGTGGTCGACGCGCGCGCGCCGGGCGAGCGGCCGGACGAACAGCAGCCCGGCGGTCAGCGAACCAAGCAGGACGGCGATGATCCGCGCGAGCTGACCGAACGTCGCCTCGTCCGGGCGGGCCCGGTCGCCGGCGGCAAGGACGAGAGCTGGAACCAACACCGAAGCGAGCAGGACGGTCAAGGCCGCGATCGAGCGCCACACGAGGCCGCGTAGGATACCGCGAGCCATGTCATCGTCGGCCGCCGACCTCTCGGCCCTCGCCCGGCCGCCTTTCGCCGTCCGTGGCCGGCTGCTGACCCCGCTCGACGGTGGCGGGACGAGTTACCTGGCGGATGGGGTGCTGGCGGTCGGCAGCGACGGCAGGATCGCCTGGAGCAGCGAAGCCGCCGGCTGGCCGACGGCGGCGGCACGACGCGGGGTCGACGGTTCGCTGCTCCACAGCCCGCTGGTCGATCTTCGCCCGCAGCTGCTGCTGCCCGGGCTGATTGACCTCCACGCCCACCTGCCGCAGCTGCCCAACGCCGGATTGGGAGCCGGACTCGACCTCCTGGCCTGGCTCGAGCGCTACATATTTCCGCTCGAGCGCGACTTCGACGAGGCAACCGCCGAGCGTGTGGCGCCGGCCGCCTACCGCGCGTTTGCGGCCGCCGGCACGACGACAGTCGTCCTCTATGGCGCCGTCTACGAGCCGAGCATCGACGTCAGCTTCCGGGCGGCGGAGGAGCACGGCATCCGCGCGGTGATCGGCAAGGTGATGATGGACCGCCTGCGCTATGACCCGGCGGTCCCCGACAACAGCGTGCTCGA
Source organism: Chloroflexota bacterium (assembly GCA_030777155.1). GTDB lineage: Bacteria > Chloroflexota > Limnocylindria > Limnocylindrales > CSP1-4 > JALYGJ01. The sequence continues at coordinate 9,732 of JALYGJ010000043.1, forward strand.
GCTCTCGCTGCGCCAGACGGCCGAGCTGATCGCGCGCTGGCACGGCCACGACGGCGGCCGTCTCCGCTACGCGGTCACGCCGCGCTTCGCCGTCAGCTGCTCGGCCGACATGCTACGCGAGTCGGCCGCGCTGGCGAGGTCGACCGGCACGTACTGGCAGACTCACCTGGCCGAGGATCGGCACGAGATCGAGGAGGTCGGCCGAATTTTCCCCGACGCGCTCGACTACACCGACGTCTACGACCGCGCCGGCGGGCTCGGTCGGTCGGCCATCCTCGCCCACGCCGTCCACCTGACCGACCGCGAGGTCGCTCGGCTGGCCGAGTCGGGCTCGCGCATCGCGCACTGCCCATCGTCCAACCTGTTCCTGTCGAGCGGCGCGATGCCGCTCTCGCGCTACCTCGATGCCGGCCTCGTCATCGGCCTGGGCAGCGACGTGGCCGGCGGCCCCGACGTGTCGCTGTTCTCGGTCATGCGCGCCGGCGCGTACACGCAGAGCGGGCTGCGCACGATGCTCGGTGAGAAGCGGCCCTCGCTGGCACCGCTCGACTGGCTCCGCCTGGCAACACTCGAAGCCGCCCGCGTGCTGGGTCTGGAGCGCGAGATCGGCTCGCTCGAGGCGGGCAAGGAGGCCGACTTCATCTGTGTCGACCCACGCGTGACGGCACCGGTGCCGGGACAGGAAACCGACGACCCGAGCGACCTGATGAGCCGGCTGATCTACCGCACGCGGCCGGAGATGGTGCGCGGCGCGTGGGTGCGCGGGCGGCGCCTGCCGGCAGGCAGGGCCTGATGAAGCCGGCCGAACGGTGATCGACCTGCTGATCGAGGGCGGCAGCGTCGTCGATGGCGGCGGCGCGCCGTCGCGCGCCGCAACCGTCGCCGTCAGCGGCGACCAGCTGCGCATTTTCGAGCTAGGGCAGGAGGTGGGCGGCGAGGTCGGCCGGCGTATCGACGCGCATGGCAAGGTCGTCACGCCGGGCTTCATCGACATGCACTCGCACTCGGGGTTGATGATCCTCGCCGAGCCGCAGCACGAGCCGAAGGTCCGCCAGGGCGTGACGAGCGAGGTCATCGGCGTCGATGGCCTGTCGTACGCGCCGCTGCCGACGCGCGCCGATCTCGACGCGCTGGTCGAGATGAACGCCGGCCTCGATGGCACACCCGATATCGAGCGCGACTGGGACTCCGTGGCTGCCTATCTGGACCGCTTCGAAGGGAAGGTTGCCGTCAACATCGGCCTACTGGTCGGGAACTCCGCGCTGCGCATCAGCAGGCTCGGCTGGGATGACGTCGCCGCCGATGCCTCGGCCCTCGCCGACATGCGCGCGATGCTGCGCGACGCGATGAGCGCTGGCGCGCTGGGGCTCTCTTCCGGCCTCGATTACCCACCCGGCGCCTTCGCCACAACCGACGAGCTGGCGGCCCTGACCGCCGAGGCGGCGCGGCACGCCGGTTTCTACCACACGCACGTCCGCTACCCGCTCGGCGACCGCTATCTCGACCCGTTCCGCGAGGCGATCGAGATCGGCCGGCGTGGCGAGGGACCGGTCCACATCACGCACTTCTATCACCGGCAGAGCCATCCCGGTGGGCCCGAGCCCTTGCTTGCCCTCGTCGATGACGCACGGGTGGAAGGCCTGGACGTCACCTTTGACTCGTATCCCTACGAGTGGGCCTCGACGCGGCTGCTGATACAGCTGCCGCATTGGATCCAGGCCGGCGGACCCGGGCCGTTGAAGCAGCGGCTGGCCGACCGGTCGGCACGCGAAAGGCTGCGCGCCGAGCTGGCGGCGCGCGGAGCGGCGTACGCGTCGGCCGGTGGCTGGACCGACGTACGGCTCGGCTACTTCCGCCGCCCGGAGAACCTGCGCTGGGAAGGCCGGACGCTGGCCGACGTGATGGCCGAGCGCGGCGTCGATGCCGTCGACGCGATGTGCGACCTGCTGCTCGCCGAGGACCTGCGCGTAAACCAGGTGACGACGGGACCGTGGCGGCCGACGATGCCACCGTTCCTGCGCCACCCGGCCGGGATGCTCGGGACTGACTCGACGTTCGTCGGCGACAAGCCCTCGCCGCGCACGTACGGCTCCTACCCGCGCGTCCTGGGCGAGTTCGTGCGCGACGAAGCGATCCTCGGCCTGGAGGAGGCCGTGCGCAGGATGACCTCGGCGCCGGCAGCGCGGCTCGGCCTGCGTGATCGCGGGCTGCTGGCCGACGGCTACAAGGCCGACGTCGTCGTCTTCGATGCGGCGAGCGTCCGCTCGAACGCGACGTGGGACGAACCGCGCCGCTTCCCCGACGGGATCGAGTACGTGATTGTCAACGGGGTCGTCGTCGTCGACGGCGGCGCACACACCGGGGCGCTGCCCGGCCGCGTGCTCCGGCGCGGCGCGTAATGTTCGACAACCCGTTCCAGCAGGTCGCCGCGCTGCTGGTCATCGCAGCTGTGCTCGGCGCGCTGTTGCGCCGCCTTCAGCAGCCGCTGGTCATCGCCTTCATCGTCGTCGGCCTGCTGGTCGGGCCGGCCTTCCTCGGCCTCGTCCCGGCAAACGAGGAGATCGAGCTGCTGGCCCAGCTCGGTGTCGCGCTGCTGCTCTTCATCGTCGGGCTCAAGCTCGACCTGCGGCTGATCAGCAGCCTCGGGCCGGTGGCCCTGGTCACCGGCATCGGCCAGATGGCGACGACGGCCGTGGTCGGCTACCTGCTTGCTGCGCTGCTCGGCTTTGGCCTCGTCGATGCCGTCTACATCGCGATAGCGCTAACGTTCTCGAGCACGATCATCGTGGTCAAGCTGCTCTCCGACCGGCGCGAGATCGACCAGCTGCACGGCCGCATCGCGCTCGGCGTGCTGATCGTGCAAGACATCGCGGTGGTCGTGGTGATGATCGCGCTGAGCGCGTTCGGGCGCCCACAGGGTGGCGTCGACCTGCTCGAGGCGCTGGGCGCCGTGGCGGTCAGTGGCGCCGCCTTCGTCGCCGCCATCGCGCTCGTCGCCCTCTTCGTCCTGCCACGCCTCTTCGACTCGTTCGCGCGCACCCCCGAGCTGCTGGTCCTGTCGGCGGCGGCGTGGGCGCTCTCGCTCGCTGCGGCAGGCGACGCGCTCGGCTTCAGCGAGGAGGTCGGGGCGTTCCTGGCCGGCGTCTCGCTGGCCAGCAGCAAGTACCGCGAGGCCATCGGCACGCGGCTGACCACGCTGCGCGACTTCCTGCTGCTGTTCTTCTTCATCCAGCTCGGCCTGAGCATGGACTTCGGCGATGCCGGGAGACAGCTCGGTGTGGCGCTCGTGCTGGCCGCGTCCGTGCTGATCGGCAAGCCGCTGGTGGTGATGCTGCTGATGGGCGCGCTGCGTTACCGGCGCCGAATCTCATTCTTCACCGGCGTGTCGCTGGCCCAGATCAGTGAGTTCTCGCTGATTTTCGCCGCGCTCGGCGTCAGTCTCGGTCACATCGCGAGCGAACTTCTCGCCATGCTGACGCTCGTCGCGGTCATCACGATTGCCCTGTCGAGTTACCTGATCGTCGCGGCGCGGCGGCTCTTCGAGCGGCTGGCGCCGCTGCTGGCCGTCTTCGAGCGCCGAGCCACGCGTGACGAGGAACCGGCCGAGGAAGGGTTGTGCCCGTCGGTCATCGTCTTCGGCCTGGGCCGCTTCGGCGGTCGCATTGCCGACCACCTGATCGGCGACGGCTACTCGGTGCTGGGCATCGACTTCGACCCGCTCGCGCTCGGTAGAGCTGAGCGGCGCGGCGTGACCACGATGTACGGTGACGCCGAGGATACGGTCCTGGTCGGCCGGCTGCCGCTCGAGTGCGCCGAGTGGGTCGTCAGCACCAGCCCCGACGCCGCGACCAACGTCGTGCTGCTACAAGCGCTGCGGGCGGCCGGCTATCGCGGGCGAGTGGCCTTGACCGCGCACACCGACGTTGCCGCCAAGCGGCTCGAGGGCACCGGCGCGGACTTGCTCCTGCGCCCGTTCATTGACGCCGCCGATGACGCCTGCCGAGCCCTTGGCCTCGCCGACGGAGCCACCGCACGCGCTCGCCCGGAACTGGCTCCCACGCGCTAGGCGCAGGACCGCGGCAGCCGAGTTGCGGCGCGCGCCTCATCGGTCCAGCGCGGCGCTAGAACGGCTTGGTCACCATCAGGAAGACGATCACCAGCACGAGGACGCCGTTGGTCATGCCAGCCAGCCGCGCGCGGCGGACGGTGGCGAGGATGTGCGGCGGCGGTCCGGCCGGCGCATCCGCTCCGGGCGGTGGAGCCGGCGGCGGTGCCGCGCTCGCGGCGACGAGCTTACGCAGCGACGGGATCAGCACGCCGAAGCCGATCGCGAGCAGGATCAGGTACAGCACGATCGCGACGATCAGCCACCCGCGCTGCAGCAGCTCGAAGCCGATGCGCCAGACGAGCAGCAGGCCGGTCACTCCCTGGAGCAGCGCAAACGGTGCGATGAGCCGGCTCGAGACGGCCTTCTGGAAACGTAGGGCGAAGTTCGCGTGCATCGGCTCGCGGCCGGTCATCGGGCCGAGGATCATGAACGCATACGTCGGCCCGAAGGCGAGGATCGCCCCAAAGATGTGCACGAACAGCAACAGCGCCAGCAGCCAGTCCATCAGCTCCCTCCGTGGGCGTCACACGACGCGGCGCAAGATACAACGCCGGCCGGCGCTTGGACGGTGATGCGCGCGCCGCTACCATCGCCTGGATGACGGTCATCACGCGCCCGCCGCGAACCGCGCCGCGACCCGAATCCCCGCCGGAGCCGGTGCGCGCGCCCGAGGCGGGCGAACTGGGCGTCGGCGCCGCACGCGCCTATCCGCTGCGCCGCGAGGGGCCGGCGAAGCTGACCGGAACGGCGCTCTACACCGACGACCTGGTCTTCCCCGGCGCCTGGTACGGGCACACCATTCGCTCGAACGAGCCACATGCACGCCTGCTCGGCATCGAGCTCGATCCCGAGTTCGACTGGTCACGCGTCGTCGTGCTGACGGCGAAGGACATTCCCGGCGACAACGTGGTCAGCCTGATCGCCGACGACCAACCGATCCTGGTCGAGTCGGAGATCCGTCACCACGCCGAGCCGGTCGCCCTGCTCGCTGCCCCCGACCGCGAAACACTGCGCAAAGCCGGGCGGCGCGTTCGCCTGCGCAGCCAGCCGCTGGCGGCAGTCTTCGACCCGCTGGTCGCGACGCAGGAGTTCGCCCACTTCAAGCTCGTCAAGGGCGACGTCGAGGCGGCGCTTGCGGATGCCGACCTGATCGTCGAGGGCGAGTACCGCGTAGGCCACCAGGAGCAGCTGTACATCGAGAACAACGCCATGATCGCCGTCCCCCGTCCGGACGGCGGCATCACGATCTACGGCTCGATGCAGTGCCCGTACTACATCCACAAGGCGATGAAGCGCGCGCTGCGCCTGTCATCCGAGCAGGCGGTCATCGTCCAGGCCGAGACGGGCGGCGGTTTCGGCGGCAAGGAGGAGTACCCCTCGATCATCGCGATTCATGCCGCGCTGCTGGCGCAGCGGGTGGGCAAGCCAGTGCGCATGATCTACGACCGCCACGAGGACCTGGCGGCAACGACGAAGCGCCACCCGGCCATCATCCGCTACCGCTCGGGCGTGAAGCGCGACGGCAGCCTCGTCGCGCAGGACGTCGAGGTGATCATGGACGGCGGCGCGTACTGCACGCTGACGCCGGTGGTGCTGTCACGCGGCACGCTCCATGCCGGGGGGCCGTACAACTGCCCGAACGTGCGCATACTCGGGCGCGCCGTCGCGACGAACACGCCGCCCAACGGTGCCTTCCGTGGATTCGGTGCGCCGCAGACCGAGTTCGCGGCCGAGATGCAGGTCAACCGGGTCGCCGAGGCGCTCGACATCTCACCACTGGAGCTGCGCCGACGGTGGGTCTACCGCGAGGGCGACGAGACGCCCAGCGGCCAGATCCTGCGCGAGAGCCTGGGCGGCGAGGAGGTGCTCGAGCGGGCCGCCGAGGCGGCCGAGTTCGAGCGCAGGCGGGCTCAGACGCGAGCGGCGCGCGAGCAACGGAACAGAGGCGCGCGCACGGCGCACGGCATCGGCCTGGCGCTGGCCTGGCACGGCGCCGGCTTCACCGGCTCGGGCGAGGTCAAGCTGGCCAGCGTGGCGAGCGTCGAACTGACCGACGACGGACGGATACGGGTGCTGACCGCCGCGACCGAGATGGGCCAGGGGACGAAGACGATATTTCCGCAGATCGTGGCCGACCGGCTTGGCGTGCCGATCGAGCAAGTCGATATGGCGCCGCAGGACACGTCGATCGTGCCCGACAGCGGCCCGACCGTCGCCTCGCGCACCGCGATGGTCGTCGGTGGCCTCCTGATCAAGGCCGCCGAGCGGCTACGGGCGCAGGTCGAGGAGTCGACCGGACGTCCCTTCGCCGAGTCATACGCGGAGTACGCGCGCGAAAACGACGGCCTGCGCATCGACCAGCAGTTCGAGCCGTATCCCGGTGTCGTCTTCGACGACGAGACCTACCGCGGCGACGCCTACCCGGCTTACGGCTGGGCATGCGCCGTGGGCGAGGTCGACGTCGACCTCGATACCGGCGAGGTGGCCGTGCGCTCCGTCGTTTCCGCCGACGACGTCGGCAAGGCGATCCACCCTGTCCTCGCCGAGGGCCAGGTCGAGGGCGGCACGCTGCAGGCGGTGGGCTACGCCACGATCGAGGAGATCAAGCTCGAGGACGGGCGCTACCTGAACGACCGGCTGGCGACGTACCTTATCCCGACATCGCTCGACGCGCCGCGGATAGAGGCGATCCTCGTCGAGAAGCCGTTCAGTGGCGCGCCGCACGGCGCCAAGGGTGTCGGCGAGCTGCCCATGGACGTCGCGGCGCCCGCCGTGGTGGCAGCGATCCACGACGCGACGGGGGCATGGATCCACGAGCTTCCGGCGACGCCCGAGCGGGTGCTCGCCGCGCTGGCCGGGACGCCTGCGCCGCCGCCGCCCGGCATCAGCCAACCGAAGCGGCGACCGGCCGCCGAAGAGCCGGCCGAGGCGAACGAGGAAGCACCGCCCGAGGGCATCGACCCGGCGCCCGACCGCCCGACGGACCCCCAGCCGATGCGCGGCCCCTACGACGAATGAGCGACGAAGCGCCGCGCGGCGAGCCGCCTCCCGGCTACCAGACCGTCTCGCCGTACCTGCTCTACGAAAACGCTGACGAGGCCATCCGCTACCTGCAGACTGCGTTTGGGTTCGTGAAGCGCACAACCGCGGTCGGCGGTGCGGGGCGGGATCACCACGAACTCTTGCTGGGGGACGATGGCCTCGTCATGCTCGGGCAGGCGTGGTCGGGCTTCCGCAGCGCCCGTCGCCTTGGAGCGCACGCTCCATCGCTGGTCCATGTCTACGTCGACGATGTCGAATCCCTCCACCGGCGGGCGAAGACCGCGGGAGCCGAGGTGACCGAGCTGGAGGACGCGCCGATCGGCGATCGGCGCTTCACGGCGACGGACCTCGAAGGGCAGGTCTGGGTATTCGCGCAGCGCGTTCGCGCGGTGCAGACATGATCTACCGACTGACCGTCAACGGCGATGAGGTGACGCTCGCCGTGCCGGGCATGCGCCGGCTGCTCGACGCGCTGCGCGAGGACCTCGGCCTGACCGGCACCAAGGAGGGCTGCGGCGAGGGCGAGTGCGGCGCCTGCTCGGTGATCGTCGACGGCCAGGTCGTCGACGCCTGCCTCGTGCCGGTCTGTCAGGTCGACGGCGCCGATGTCCTGACCGTCGAGGGCCTGGCACCGGGCGACCGCGGGCTTGAGGCGCTCCAGCAGGCATTCCTCGAGACCGGCGGCGCCCAGTGTGGGATCTGCACGCCGGGCATGCTGATGGCCGCGCGCGCCTACCTCGACGCCGGCGGGGCGCCCGTGGACGAGGACATCCGCGAGGCGATCGCGGGCAACCTGTGTCGCTGTACCGGCTACACCAAGATCATCGAGGCGATCGCGCTCGCCGCCGAGCAGCGCTGATGCCCGCCGAGCCGCCCGTTGCGTCGCCACGCAGCCTGAGCGAGGCCTACGCGCTCCTCGCCGGCGGCGACGGCTGGCGTCTCCTGGCCGGCGGCACCGACCTGGTGGTCCAGATCACCGGCGAGCTCGGGCCTCCACCCGATCGCGTGCTCGACATCTGGCGTCTCGAAGAGCTGCGCGGTATCCGCGTTGATGACGATGCGCTGGTCCTCGGTGCGTTGACGACATACACGGACATACGTCGCTCGCCGCTGTGCCAGGAGCTCCTGCCCGCACTGGTAGAGGCGGCGGCGACGATCGGTGCGGCGCAGATCCAGAATCGGGGCACCATCGGGGGCAACGTCATGAACGCCTCGCCGGCCGGCGACACACTGCCGATCCTGCTGGCGACCAATGCCGCGATGGTTCTGGGCAGCGCGCGCGGCGAGCGCAGCGTCCCGGCGCCCGAGTTCTGGCCGGCCTACCGCCAGACCGCCCGGCGCGAGGACGAGCTGCTTGTTCGGGTACGGATCCCGCTGCCAGTCGGCCGCCAGGTTCGCTTCCGCAAGGTTGGCACCCGGCGCGCGCAGGCGATCTCGAAGGTCGTGATGGCGCTCGCCTGGCGCGAGGATGGCGGCGTCTGGCGCGACGTCCGCCTGGCGCTCGGTTCGGTTGCGGCGACGCCGATCCGGGCCATCGAGACCGAGCGCGTACTCGAGGGCGCCGCGCCGCGCGCAGCGACTGCCGACCACGCCGCCGAGACCCTCCCCGCCGAAATTTCGCCGATCGACGACGTACGCTCGACCGCCGACTACCGGCGCGCGGTCGCGGCACGCGTCCTGCATCGCCTGCTGCGCGAAGAAGGCGGCTGGTGAGGCCGACGCCAACGGCGAGGATCTTCGCCGCTGCCGCCGACTTCCGCGCCTGGCTCGAGCAGAACGACGCGCGCGAAACGTCCGCCTACCGCTGCTCGGCCGGGCATAGGGTCGTCGGCGCCAAGCGCGATGAGACGCGCCGGCGCCGGCTGGCCGATCTGATCGCAGAATCTGCCGCCGGCCGTCGGGTCAAGCCCTTCCGCTACTTCGAGGCGCAACGATGATCACGACCGATCAGCCGACCGAGCAGGTCCTGACCGCCGAGGCGATCGACTTCCTGGCGCGGCTGCACCGCGAGTTCGAGCCGCGCCGGCGCGAGATACTGGCTGAGCGCCGCCGGCGCGCGGATGCAGTGGCAGCAGGCGAGGACCTCGACTTCCTCGCCGACACCACCGCCGTCCGGCAGGCCGACTGGTCGGTCGCGCCCGCGCCGCCCGACCTCGACGACCGGCGCGTCGAGATCACCGGCCCGGCCGAGCCGAAGATGACCATCAACGCCCTCAACTCGGGCGCCAGGGTATTCATGGCCGACTTCGAGGACGCCCTGTCGCCGACGTGGGCGAACGTCATCGGCGGCCAGGCGGCGCTGCGCGACGCCGTCCGGCGCGAGCTGTCCTTCAGCAGCCCCGAGGGCAAGCGCTACGAGCTCGGCCAGCAGCTGGCCACCCTGGTCGTCCGCCCGCGCGGCTGGCACCTCGTCGAGCGCCACCATCTCGTCGACGGCGAGCCGATCTCGGGCTCACTCTTCGACTTCGGGCTCTACCTGCTGCACAACGGCCACGAACTGCTCGCCCGTGGGAGCGGGCCCTACTTCTACCTGCCCAAGCTGCAGAGCCATCTCGAGGCGCGGCTGTGGAACGACGTCTTCGTCTGGGCGCAGGACGTGGTGGGCGTGCCGCGCGGTTCGATTCGCGCGACGGTGCTGATCGAGACGATCTGGGCCGCCTACGAGATGGACGAGATCCTCTACGAGCTGCGCGAGCACGCGGCCGGTCTCAACGCCGGCCGCTGGGACTACATCTTCAGCCTGATCAAGACTTTCGGCCACCGCCCCGACATGGTGCTGCCCGACCGCGCGCAGGTGACGATGGCTGTCCCGTTCATGCGCGCCTATACGCAGTGGCTCGTCAAGACGTGCCATCGCCGCGGTGCGCACGCCATCGGCGGCATGTCGGCCTTCATCCCCAACCGGCGCGAGCCGGAGGTGACCGAGCGCGCGCTGGCCAAGGTGCGCGAGGACAAGGAGCGCGAGGCGGGCGACGGCTTCGACGGAACGTGGGTCGCGCATCCCGACCTCGTGCCGGTGGCGAGGGAGGTCTTCGACCGCGTCCTGGGCGACCGACCGCACCAGAAGGACCGCCTGCGCGAGGACGTGTCGGTAAGCGCGGCACAGCTCGTCGACGTCGACGTCCCCAGCGGCGAGGTCACCGACGCGGGGCTGGCGACGAACGTCTCGGTCGGCGTGCGCTACCTGGCCGCGTGGCTGGCGGGCACCGGCGCAGCGGCGATCGACAACCTGATGGAGGACGCGGCGACGGCCGAGATATCGCGCTCGCAGGTGTGGCAGTGGGTGCGCCATGGGCGCGTCACGAGCGAACAGGTCGTCGCCGAGGTCGACAAGTGGCGGGCCGAATACCCCGATGCCGCTGAGCTGTTCGAGCGGGTCGCGCTGTCCGATCCGCTGGTCGAGTTCCTGACGCTTCCGGCGTACGAGCAACTCGTGCGGCACTGAGCTCGGGGCGAGATTCCACGTCAAGTAGACGGTCGCGGCGATCGGCAATCCGCGCGAGGGCGGCGGCGTGACTCGCGACGACTGACCGCCTGCGATCACACTGCAAGGCGCGCCCCTGTCGCCCGCACGGCGCCTGGCGAGGGTGAGCCGCCATACTCGCTTCGTTCGCGGCCGCACCGCCTGCATGTGGCCGTGCCCTGTTGCTGCGAGGAGGGGACGCTGCTGACCGCGGTTCAACCGAGCACAACCAAGATATGGGCGGGCCAGCCCTATCCACTGGGCGCCACCTACGACGGGCTTGGCGTCAACTTCTCGCTGTTCTCGGAGGCGGCCGAGCGCGTCGAGCTGTGCCTATTCGACGACGATGGCGTCGAAACCCGTATCGACCTGCCGGAGGTTACGGGCTTCGTCTGGCACGGCTACGTGCCACAGCTCGCTCCCGGGCAGCGCTACGGCTACCGCGTCTACGGTCGTTGGGCGCCGGCGGAGGGACGGCGCTGCAACCCGGCCAAGCTGCTGCTCGACCCGTATGCCAAGGCGATCTCAGGCAGCGTCGAATGGGACCGGGCCGTCTACCCGTACCGAGCGGGTGCGCCCGACGAGGCCGACGAGACCGACAGCGCGCCCTTCGTCCCACGCTCGGTGGTGATCAACCCCTTCTTCGACTGGTCGGACGACCGGCCGCCACGGCACACCGCCAACGAGACGATCATCTACGAGACGCATCTCCGCGGGTTGACGATGCTTCATCCGGGCGTGCCCGCCGAGCTGCGCGGCAGCTATGCCGGCCTGGCCCATCCAGTCGTCCTCGAGTACCTGCAGGCGCTCGGCGTCACGACCGTCGAGTTGCTGCCCGTGCACCAGTTCGTCCACCACGAACATCTGCTCGAGAAGGGCCTGCGCAACTACTGGGGTTACGACTCGATCGGCTACTTCGCGCCCCACAACGAGTACGCCGGCACGGGCCAGCTCAGCGAGCAGGTCGCCGAGTTCAAGGGCATGGTCAAGGCCCTTCACCAGGCCGGGCTCGAGGTGATCCTCGACGTCGTCTACAACCACACCGCGGAGGGCAACCACCTCGGCCCGATGCTGTCGTTCAAGGGGATCGACAACCAGGCGTACTACCGCCTGGTGCCCGACGACCCGCGCTACTACATGGACTACACCGGCACCGGCAACACGCTCAACGTCCGTCATCCACACACCCTCCAGCTGATCATGGACAGCCTGCGCTACTGGGTCATGGAGATGCATGTCGACGGCTTCCGCTTCGACCTCGCATCGGCCCTCGCGCGTGGCTTCCATGAGGTCGATCGGCTGTCGGCGTTCTTCGACCTGATCCAGCAGGACCCCATCGTCAGCCAGGTCAAGCTGATCGCCGAGCCGTGGGACGTTGGCGAGGGCGGCTACCAGGTGGGCAACTTTCCGCCGCACTGGTCCGAATGGAACGGGCGCTATCGCGACACCGTGCGCGACTTCTGGCGGCGCGCGCCAGAACCGCTCGGCGACCTGGCCTATCGCCTCACCGGCAGCTCGGACCTGTACGAGACGACCGGTCGACGCCCGTACGCCAGCGTCAACTTCGTCACCGCCCACGATGGCTTCACCCTGGCCGACCTCGTTTCGTACAACCAGAAGCACAACGAGGCGAACGGCGAGGGCAACCGCGACGGGACCGACGACAACCGCTCCTGGAACTGCGGCGTGGAGGGCCCGACCGACGATCCGGCGGTGCTCGCCCTGCGCCGGCGCCAGCAGCGCAACTTCCTGGCCACGCTGCTCCTCTCGCAGGGCATGCCGATGCTGCTCGGCGGCGACGAGATCGGACGCACGCAGCGCGGCAACAACAACGCCTACTGTCAGGACAACGAGATCTCGTGGTACGACTGGGCGTCGGCCGACGAGGCGCTGCTCGAGTTCACGGCCCGCCTGGCTGCCCTGCGTCGTGATCATCCGGTGCTGCGCCGCCGGCGCTGGTTCCAGGGGCGCGACATCCACGGCGAGGGCATCGGCGATCTCGTCTGGTTCACGCCCGAAGGTGTGGAGATGAGCGAGGACGAGTGGCGTGGCGGGCTGGTCGAAGGCCTCGGGCTGTGGATCAGCGGCGCCGAACTGCGCGGCAACGACTACGAGCTGCGCCCCGACGACACGTTCTACCTGATGCTCAGCGCGCGCGCGACTGCGTCGACCTTCCGCCTGCCCGGAACAGAGCTGGGCGAGAGCTGGGAGCTGATCCTCGACACCGCCCGTGAGCCGGCCTTCCTCCCCGAGCCGGCACAGTACCCGGCCGGCGCTGAGGTCCAGGTCGAGAGCAACTCGACGGTTCTCCTCCGTCGGTCGGACCCGCTCAGGGAACGCGTCACCGCGCTGATCCGCCCCACCGGCGCAGGAGGCGCCCGCTGATCCCGGGCTTGGACCGTCCTTCGGCCGACGACGAGCGAGTGCCGCGGGCGACGTACCGGCTCCAGCTCAACGCCGCCTTCGACTTCGCGGCGGCGGCGCGCGCCGCGCCATACCTCGCTCGACTCGGAGTCAGCCACCTGTACAGCTCGCCCATCCTGCAGGCCGCACCCGGCAGCAGCCACGGCTATGACGTCGTCGATCCGCGCCGCGTAAGCGCGGAGCTAGGCGGGCGGGCCGGCTGGGCCGCGCTGCGGCGCACGCTCGGTCAGGTCAGGCTCGGGGTCGTCCTCGACATCGTTCCCAACCACCTCGCCATCAGCGCCGACAACCCGTGGTGGTGGGACGTGCTGGCCAACGGACGTGCCAGCCGGTACGCGCCCGTCTTCGACGTCGAGTGGCGACCACCCGAGCCGGCGCTGCGCGACACGATCCTGATGCCGATCCTCGCCGACCAGTACGGCCGCGAGCTGGAGGCGGGGCGAATCCACGTCGAGCGAGAGGGCGCCCACTTCCTGATCACCTACCACGACCATCGCCTGCCGCTCGCGCCCGCGAGCCTCGAGCAGCTGCTGGCGCACGCCGCACGGCGAGCGGATTCCGACGAGCTCCGCGTCATGGCCGATCTGTTCGCCAGCCTGCGCGGACGCGGCGACTCGGCCCAGGACTGGGCCGCCCTCGAGCGGGAAGAGCGCCGGCGAAGCGTGCTCGGCGAGTGGCTCGAGCGGCTGCTGCACGAGCAACCCGACGTTTCGCGCGCGGTCGACGAAGTCGTCGCCGAAGTCAACCACGACCCCGATCGGCTCGACGCGCTGCTCGAGATGCAGCACTACCGGCTGGCGTACTGGCGGGCCGCGCGGCGGGACCTGGGCTACCGGCGCTTCTTCGACATCACCACGCTGGCCGGCGTGCGCGTCGAAGACGAGAACGTCTTCGGCGTGACCCATCAGCTCGTGCTCGGCTGGCTCGATGAAGGCGCGATCGACGGCCTGCGCGTAGACCATCCCGACGGCCTGCGTGATCCGGCTGGCTACTTCGCGCGCCTGCGCATGGCCGCACCGCGCGCCTGGCTGGTCGCCGAGAAGATTGTCGAGCCCGACGAGGAACCGCCGCCGTGGGCGATCGACGGCACGACTGGCTACGAGTTTCTGCGACGCGTCGACGCGCTCTTCGTCGATCCCGCCGGTGAGCGTGCACTCACCTCTGCCTACGCCGACTTCACCGGTCACAGCGAGACGTTCGCGGCGGTCGTGCGAGCGGCGAAACTGCTCGTCCTCGACGAGTCGCTGGGCAGCGAGCTCAACCGCCTGGCCGACCTCGGGCTGCGGGTCGTCGAAGGCGACCGCCGCTACCGCGATCACACCCGACACGACGTCCACGAAGCCCTGCGCGAGATCTGCGTCTCATTCGACATCTACCGGACATACGTCCGAGCCGAAGCCAGCGACGTCTCGGCCGATGACATCCGAGCCGTGTCGAAGGCCGTCGAGCGGGCGCACGAGCTGCGCCCCGACCTGCCCGTGGATCTGCTCGAGTTCCTGCGCGACGTGCTGCTGCTCCGTATTGGCGACGACCTCGGCGGCGAGCTCGCCATGCGCTTCCAGCAGTTGACCGGGGCGGTCATGGCGAAGGGCGTCGAGGACACCGCCTTCTATCGTTACAACCGCCTGATCTCGCTCAACGAGGTCGGCGGTGATCCGGGCGTTTTCGGTATCAGCGTCGACGAGTTCCACCGCGCCAACGCCGACGTGCAGCGCGACTGGCCGGCAGCGATGCTCACGACCTCGACGCACGACACCAAGCGCGCCGAGGACGTCCGCGCGCGCCTCCATCTGCTGTCGCAGCTGCCGGAAGCGTGGCGCGCTGCCGTCGCGCGCTGGACGGCGCACAACGAGCGCCATCGACGCGACGACCTGCCCGACCGGAATACCGAGTGGTACCTGTACCAGACGCTGGTCGGCGCCTGGCCGATCGAGCTGGAGCGCGTCCAGGCGGCGATGCTCAAGTCGGTCCGTGAACAGAAGGTCGAGACGAGCTGGGCGCGCCCGGACGAGCGCTACGAGCGGGCGCTGGCGCGCTTCATCGAGAGCATCTACGGCGACGCCGAGTTCTGCGATGAGCTGGACGGTTTCGTCGACCGGCTCGAGTGGCCCGGTCGGCTCAACTCGCTGTCGCTGACGCTGCTGCGGCTGACCTCGCCCGGCGTGCCCGACGTGTACCAGGGCACCGAGCTGTGGGACAACAGCCTGGTCGACCCGGACAACCGCCGGCCGGTCGACTTCGCCCTTCGCGAGCGCCTGCTGGCCGAGGTGGAGGCGGCGACGCCCGAGGCCGTCCTCGCGCGCTGCGCCGAGGGACTGCCCAAGTTGTGGGTCATCCAGCGCGCGCTCCGCGTGCGCGCCGAGCACCGTCGGGCATTCGGGTCGGCGGGCGACTACCAACCGCTGGCCGTCAGTGGCGCGAAACACGACCACGCCGTCGCGTTCGCTCGCGGCGGAATTGCCGCCACCGTCGCCCCGCGGCTCACGCTTGCTCTCGACGGCGACTGGGCGGACACGATGGTCGAGCTGCCGGCCGGCGAGTGGCGCAACGCGTTGACGGACGAAACGAAGATCAACGGTGGCGGCGTTCCGCTGGCCCGGCTGCTGGCGCGCTTTCCCGTCGCCCTGCTGGTGCGCAGCAGGTGAGCACCGAGCCAGCGCGCGTCTGGGCGCCGACGGCGGACAGTGTCGAGATCGAGACGGGCGGGCGCCGCCTGCCGCTGCAGCGGCGGAGTGGCGGGTGGTGGCAGAGTGAGCAGGCCCTCCTCTCGGCGGGCACCGACTACGCCTTCGCGATCGACGGCGGCGACGCAGTGCCCGACCCGCGCTCGCGCTGGCAGCCGCATGGTGTCCACGGCGCTTCGCGTTGGGTCGACCACGACGAGTTCGCCTGGACCGATCACGGGTGGCAGGCGCCGGCGATCGCGTCGGCGGTCTTCTACGAGCTCCACGTCGGCACGTTCTCGCCGGCCGGCACGTTCGATGGAGTCATTGAGCGGCTCCCATATCTGGCCGACCTCGGCGTGACCCACGTGGAGCTGATGCCCGTCAACGAGTTTCCGGGCGAACACGGATGGGGCTACGACGGGGTCGACCTCTACGCGCCACACGATGGCTACGGGGGGCCGGAAGGGCTCAAACGGCTAGTCGATGCGGCTCATCGCGCGGGCCTGGCCGTCGTCCTCGACGTCGTCTACAACCATCTCGGCCCCGACGGCAACTACCTCGGCCGGTTCGGCCCGTACCTGACCGATCGCTACGTCACGCCATGGGGCAGCGCGATCAACCTCGACGGCCGGGGCAGCCACGAGGTGCGCCGGTTCCTGATCGACAACGCGCTGATGTGGCTGCGCGACTACCACTTCGACGGGCTCCGCCTCGACGCCGTCCACGCCTTCGTCGACACGTCGGCGGTCCACTTCCTCGAGGAGCTGGCCACCGCGGTCGACGGGTTCGAGATGCAGAGCGGGCGGCGAGTCCTGTTGATCGCCGAGAGCGACCTGAACGATCCGCGCGTCGTCCGACCGCGGACCGAACACGGCTATGGCATCGACGCGCAGTGGAGCGATGACTTCCATCACGCCCTCCACGTCACGCTGACCAGCGAGCGGCAGGGTTACTACACCGACTTCGTCGGCTTCGCCGACCTGTGCACTGCGCTGGCCGACGTGTTCGTCTATGGCTGGCGGTACGCGCCGTCACGCGATCGGTTCCACGGCCGGCCGGTCGACGGGATGACACGGCGGCGCTTCCTCGCCTACGCGCAGAACCACGACCAGGTGGGCAACAGGGCCGCTGGTGAGCGGCTCAGCCAGCTCGTCGGGCCGCGCGAGCTGCGCGTCGCGGCGGCGCTCGTCGTGCTCGGGCCGCAGGTGCCGATGCTCTTCGCGGGCGAGGAGTGGGCCGCCTCGACACCGTTCCAGTACTTCACCGACCACACCGACGAGGCGCTCGGGCGGGCAGTGACGGAGGGCCGGACGCACGAATTCGAGGCCTTCGGCTGGAACCCGGACGTCGTCCCCGACCCGCAGTCGCGAACGACGTTCGAGCGTTCGCGCCTCGACTGGTCCGAGCGTGAGGGCGGCCGGCATGCCGAGCTGCTGGCCTGGTATCGCCGGCTGATGGGCGCGCGGCGCACGATCGACGAACTTGCCGCCGGCACGCCGCCGCGCGTCGCGTGCAGCGAGGCGGAGCAGTGGCTGACCGTCGAACGCAACGACACGTTGCTGGCCGCCAACCTGGCCGGCGAAGTCCGACGCGTCCGGCTGCCCGGCGAACGGTACCTGCTGGAGATCGCCTCCGACGAGTCGGTCGAGCTGGCCGGCGATGAGCTGGTCATGCCGCCGATGACCGCCGCGCTACTGCTCGGCGGCTGAGCGGAACAGCCGCGGCAAGGGACGCGTCAGCGCCAGGCGAGCTTGCGCTCCTGGAACTGACCATGCCCGCGGCGCCCGACGAAGTGGCTGTCGCGCACGACGAACTCGCCGCGTACGAGGACGCTGACGACACCGCCGGCGACCGCCATCCCTTCGTAGGGCGTGTAGTCGCTGGTGTGGTGAAGGTCGCGCGCATGCAGCGTCCGGCGCTCGCTCGGATCGAACAGCACCAGGTCGCCGTCGCGGCCGACCTCGATCGCGCCCTTGCGCTCGAGCCCGAACAGTCGCGCCGGCGTCGTCGATAGGACGTCGACCATCCGCTCGACAGTGATGCGGCCGCTGGCGACGCCCTGGCTGTAGACGACCGCCAGGAGCGTTTCGATGCCCGGCGCGCCGTTGCTGATCCGATCGAACGACTGGCGCCACGTCTGCTTCTCGACGGCCGCGCGATCGGGCACGTGGTCGGTTGCGACAAGTGCCAGGCTGCCGTCGGTCAGGCCCCGCCATAGCGCGTCGCGGTCGCGCGCTGAGCGGAGAGGCGGCGAGATGACGTAGCGCGCCGCCTCCTCGTCGGGCAGCTCATAGCGCGAGTCATCGAGCGCCAGGTAGTGCGGGCACGTCTCGGCGAAGACGCGCAGGCCGCGCGCCCTGGCCCAGCCGACCTGCTCGAGCGCTTCCGCCGACGAGAGGTGAACGATGTACAGCGGCGCGTCGGCGGCCTGGGCCAGGCGGATGGCGCGGTGGACGCCTTCGGCCTCGACGAAGGGCGGGCGCGAGGCGGCGTGGTAACGCGGCGCCTTCTTCCCCTCGGCCAGCAGGCGGCGTGTGTTGGCCTCGAGCAGCGTGCGGTTCTCGCAGTGAACCTGGAGCATCCCTCCCTGTCGCCCGGCAGCAGCGAGCGACTCGTAGAGCGCCGCGTCGGATACACCGAAGTCGTAGACCATGAACGCCTTGAAGGTCGGCACGCCTGCTTCGATCGCTGCCGGGAGCTCGGCAACCGCCTGGTCGTGGTCGGCCGTGATCACGAGGCTCAGCGCGTAGTCGACGGCGGAGTCGGCTTCCGTCGCCGCCCGCCAGGTGCGCAGGTCCCGGGTCAGCGACCCGCTGCTCGCCGCGCCCGTGCCCGGGTTATTGAAGGCCAGGAAAGTCGTGGTCCCACCAAATGCGGCGGCCACCGAATCGTGGAAGAAACGATCGGGCTCCACGTCGGTCGCCAACCGCGTATGAGTGTGGACGTCAATCGCACCGGGCAGCACCAGCAGGCCGCGCGCGTCGACCTCGCGCGCGTCGGCGTCGGTCGCCAGCCGCTCCTCGACGTCGACGATCCGTCCGCCGGCGACCGCCACGTCGGCCTGCCGGCGGCCATCGACGGTGACAACCGTACCGCCGCGGACGATCAGGTCGGCGGCCAATCGTGGCGCTCCACCGGCTGCGAGCGGTCGGCCGGGCCGACGCGACGGCAGCGACCGGCGGCTATGGCACTTCCTCGATGGCGATGTCCTGGGCGCCGTCCCACAACACGCGCCGGCCCATCTCGGGCAATTGCTCGCGCCCGCCGCTGATGGTCGCGAAGTGGTTGCCAGCCAGCTGGCCGAGCTTGCTCGAGAACATCACGGCGCCGTAGGCGATCAGGATCTCGCACTCGGACAGCTCGCCCGTGTAGACGATGATGTCGCCCGGCGCGGGGTGGCTGGTGTGGTTCTCGTAGCCCACGCCGAGTTTCATGTTGCCGAACGGGATCCAGCACCCCTCGCCGCTCCAGCGGCAGTGGATCAGCCTGCTCCGGATGGGCAGCAGCCGCCGGATGGCGGTGATGGTCTCCGGTGCCTCCGACTCCCAGCGGGCAGTAAAGTTCAGCTCGCCGACCGTGATCGACAGTGTGGCCATGGCGGCAAAGGTTAGCGCCACGCCGAGCGCGCAGGAGGGCCGATGAGCGAAGGGCCGACCATCTCCACCCACGTCCTCGATGTCGAGCGCGGACAGCCGGCGGCGGGCGTGGCGGTCGACCTCTTCCGGCTCGAGCAGGCGGGTCCGCGGCCGGTCGGCGGCGGGACGACCGACGACGACGGACGCATCCGCCGGCTCCTCGAGGGCGAGCTCGAGCTGGGCGACTATCAGCTCCGCTTCCTCGTCGACGGGGTCTTCTTCCGCAACGTCAGCGTGACGTTCCACGTCGCCGACACGGGCCGCAGCTACCACGTGCCGCTCATCGTGGCTCCCTTCTCCGTCGCGACCTACCGTGGCAGCTGAACCGGGCACGATCATCGTCCTCAACGGGGTGGCGGGGGCGGGTAAGACGAGCCTGGCACGCGCGATTCAGGACGCCGCTGGGGAGCCCTGCCTCGACGCCGGAATCGACCGCTTCCTGCGCATGCTGCCCGCGCGATACCTGGAGCCGCCGCTGTGGCCGGACGTGATGGGCATGCACGACCGGCCGGGAGCCGTCGGCCGGCAGCTCATGACGGCGATGCACCAAGCGATCGCGGCAATCGCGCGGTCGGGCATGGCTGTCGTCGCCGATCACGTGATGGTCGAACGGCGATGGGTCAGCGAGTGCGCGCACCTGTTCGCCGCGCTGCCCGCGTACCTGGTCGGAGTCGTCGCACCGCTCGAGGTGCTGGAGCAGCGCGAGCGTGACCGGCCGGACCGCAGCGCGACGGCCGGCGAGGTGGGCAGGCAGTTCAGCGTCGTTCATGCTCACACTGCGTACGACGTCGAGGTGGACACGTCGCGGCTCTCGCCGGCGGAAGCGGCCGGTGCCGTCCGTCAACACGTCGACCGGAACCCGCCGCGCGCGTTCCGGCTGCTCATGCTGTTCGAAGGTGCACCGTCGTTCGTCCGTCGGCTGCTCGCTCAGGCGTCGGCCGGCTCGTCCGACGAGCTGTTCGACCTGGCGGAGCGCGTCGCTCTCGAACTGCCCGAAAGTCAGCAGATCGAGCTGCTCGACGCGCACCCGCGTATTGGAGCCACGCCGGCGACCGTCTCGGCCGTGTCCTTCCGCGAGCAGGGCTACGACCGCGACGCCGGCACGCCCGAGCTGCAGGCGCGGCTGGATCGGCTCAACGAGGAATACGAGCGCCGCTACGGGTTTCGTTTCGTCGTCTTCGTCGCCGGCCGATCGCGCCGCGAGATCGCCGACGTGATGGAATCACGCCTGGGTGCGCCACGCGAGGATGAGAAGCTTCGCGCGCTGCGCGACGTGGTCGCCATCGCTCGCGACCGCGCGCGGCAGCTCGAGAGCGCGGCGTGAGCGTGATGGCAGCCGGAGATCGGTACGCGCGGCTGAAGGAGAGGGGGTGGCGCGAGATCGCCGAGATCGACGCCGCCCTCGAGCGCGGCGAGATCGACGAGCAGCAATGGCACGCGCAGATCGGACGCCTGGTCGTGCCTGCGTACCTCGCCGCGACGACGCCGTGGGGCGGTTCTGGCAAGAGCGGGACGGCCGCCGATTGGGAGTACTCGCGCAG
Source organism: Chloroflexota bacterium (assembly GCA_030777155.1). Lineage (GTDB taxonomy): Bacteria > Chloroflexota > Limnocylindria > Limnocylindrales > CSP1-4 > JALYGJ01. Next base: position 30,611 of record JALYGJ010000043.1, read on the forward strand.
CCACATCGCCCATGCCATTGATCGCGATGGTTCGTTCCTCGACGTTGGCTGCGCCAATGGCTACCTGGTCGAGTGCCTCGTCGGCTGGACACGGCACCGGATCGAGGTGTTCGGGCTGGACATCGCGTCCGAACTGGTGGCGCTCGCACGCAGCCGCCTGCCCGAGTGGAACGACCGCTTCTTCGTCGCTAACGCCGTCGACTGGGAGTCTCCGCAGCCGTTCACGTACATCCGCACCGGCCTCGAGTACGTACCGGCGGCGCGCAGGCGGGAGCTGTTCGAGCGCCTGCTCCATCACTGTGAGCGGCTGATCATCGGCGTCTTCAATGAGCAGGTCGACGAGCGCCCGACGGAGAGGCTCGTCCGCTCCTGGGGCTACTCGATCGCAGGCCGAAGCGAGCGGGCGAACCGGCGCAAACCGGCCGTCGACTACCGCGTGTTCTGGGTCGACTCTGCTGCACCGCGGCCAGTTGAGGAGCAGCGATGAAGACGGAGATCTACTACGGCAAGGCGGACGTCGCGACGTACCGGACGTATGGCCGGCCACTCGACGGGGTGCGGCCGATTCCCGAATCGCCGTTCACCGGCCGATCCAACATCCTCCTCGCCGCCGGCATCGAGGTGCAGGTGCTGGGCGAGGCGTTCCTCGCCGCCTACACCGAAGGGGACAACCGCCTGGTCGTGGCGACGGACACGATGAAGAACTTCATCCAGCGCGAGTCGCTCGCGTTCGCCGGTGCCACGCTCGAGCAGTGGCTCTACTTCATCGGCCGGCGGTTCCTCGAAACCTACCCCCACATGGAGCGGCTGCGCCTCCGCGGCGTCGAGGTCCCGTTCGAGCCGGCATTGGTGCCCGCCGACGACGGCGGCTATCGCGCCAGCGACGTGCTGTTCGCCCGCATGCACGGCGACCGCTCGAATGCAGAGCTCGAGCTTCGACGGACGCCCGACGATCCGGCGGAAGTGGCCGCCCTGCGCGCCGGCCGGCAGCAGCTGCAGCTGATGAAGGTCAGCGGATCGTCGTTCGCCGACTTCGCCCGAGACGACTACACGACGCTGCCGGAACGAAAGGACCGGCCGCTGTACATCCACGTCGACGTCGGCTGGCGCTACACCGACGCCCGCATCGGCGTCGCCGACGACCATCGCGACTACGTTGCCGGAGAGCAGGTCCGCGATCTCGTCGGAGCCGTCTTCCACGCGTTCGTAAGCCTGTCGATCCAGCACCTCGTGCACGAGATGGGCCAGCGGATCCTGGCCCGCTTCCCGCAGCTCGTCGAGGTCTCGTTCGAGGCGCAGAACCGGCTGTGGGACGTCGCCGTAGCCTCTGAAACCGACGACCGCGTGAAGGTCTACTGCGACCCGCGCCCGCCCTACGGCAAGATCGGCCTGCTGCTCAGGCGCGATTGAGCGCGGCCAGGTCGGCCGGCGTGTCGATGTCCGGGTTGTCGCCGGGCACGCCAAGGTAGCGGACGAGGTCCGGCCTGGCGGCGAAGAGTTGCGCCATGCCGCGGTCGCCGGCAAGCGCGCGCGCGAGCGGCCAGGCGGCGCGCTCGAGCACGACCGGATTGCCGGGCTGGCCGTCGGCGTAGCGCGGGACGAGTATTGGTTGAGCGGCGTGGAGCGGCTCGGCCAGCAGCCGCGCGATGACGGCCGGCGAGACGAGGGGCTGGTCGCCAAGCAGGACGACGGCGCGCGCGATCTCGCCCTTCGCGCTCAGCGCGCGCAGGCCCAGCTGCAGCGAGCGGCTGAGGCCGCGCTCGGGGTGGCGATTCACGACGACGTGAGCTCCATGCCAGTCGAGCGGAGCTGCACGGCGACGTGGGCCGACGACCACCACGAGCGGGGAAAGCCGAGCGGTCGTGGCCGCGTCGAGGACATGCTGCAACAACAGCTTGCCGCGCCACCGGGCGGCCAGCTTATCAGCGCCGAAACGCGTCGACTGCCCGGCAGCGAGGATGATGCCGGCCGCCCGATCGGTCACCCGACGAAGGGGCCGCCGCGCGCACCGTACCGGCTGGCGACGATCTGGGCCATGATCGCCAGCGCCACCTCTGCCGGCTCGCGACCACCGAGATCGAGGCCGATCGGGCCGCGCAGGTGCGCCAGGTCCGCCTCCGACAGCCCGCCTGCGCGCAGCCGCTGGCGGCGCGCGGCCTGCGTGCGCCGCGAGCCGATCGCCCCGACATAGCGGCAGCCGGCGCGGACCGCCAGGACGATCGCTGGATCGTCGAGCTTGGGGTCGTGAGTCAGCACGGCGACCGCATCGGCGGGCTGCAGGCGCAGCTGGTCGGCCAGCTCATCCGGCCACCCGACCAGCAACTCGTCCGCGTCCGGGAATCGGTGGGCCGTGGCGAAGGCCGGCCGCGCGTCGACGACGGCCACCCGGTACCCGAGCTCGTGCGCCAATCGCACGAGCGACATTGCGATGTCGACGGCGCCGAAAGCGACCAGCCGAGGCCGCCGGGCGAAGACCTCCACGAAGTACTGTCCGTCGGCAGCCGTTACGGTGCGCGATCGCCCGTCCGCCAAGGCCTCGCGCGTGACGGCCGCGAGGTCGGCTGTCCCGGCGTTCCCGTCGCCTGGCGCATCAGCAGGCAGGCGCGTCACGACCACGCGATCCTCTTCGGTCTGTGCCGCCTCGATGAGCTCCAGCCGAACCTCTGGCTCGATCAGCACGTCGATCGTGCTGCCGCAGGCCAACCCGACCGACCATGCCGTCTGGTCGCTGATGCCGTAGCGGACGACGCGTCCGCTGCCGCTGCGGCGAGCGCGCTGGACCTCCTCCACGCAGGCACCCTCGACGCAGCCGCCGCTGACCGAACCGGCCAGCCGGCCGTCATCAGCCACCAGCAGGGTCGCCCCCGGCGGCCGCGGCGCCGAGCCGAAAGCGCGGATCAGCACGGCGCGCCCGAAACCGGCGCCGTCAGCTCGCCAGGCGGCGATCGTCGGCAGCAACTCCCTCATTCGTCCGGCCCAGCCACCGACAGGATGCTACAGTTCGGGACAGCAAATGACGGAGCGGCCCCACCGCGCGTGGCAAGGACCGCTCCGTCTCCCGCGGCCGAGACCCGTCCTTCCCGGGCCGCGTATCTAGTGGTGCAGCGTCGCGGTCGGACGGCGACCGTTGCAGCTCCCCCCGGTCAGCCGGGACTCCGCTCAGACGCCACTCATTCGCTGTACTCCGGGCAGTACGGAGCGTCGCTGTCACGCGACGCGCCGGTCTCAGCCTGAACGGCGCGCAGTGCATCGATCCGGCCGTTGCCGAAGCACTCGTCGTAGCCCTTGAGGCCGATGTCGATGGCCGTCTTCTGCAGGTACGACTCGACTGACGTGGGCGACATCTTGACCGTGCCGTCAGCGCTCACCTTGCCGAACTGGCTGACGATCAGCGCAGCCACCCCGGCGGCGTGCGGCGAAGCCATCGACGTCCCATGGAAGCACGCCCAGGCGTTACCCGGCACGGTCGACGTGACGCGGCGGGTGCAGAACTGAGCGCCGTCGCGAGGGAGCGCACCGGCACCGCCGGGTGCGGCAACGTCGGTCCAGCCGGTTCCGTAGTTCGAGTAGTACGCCTTCTCACTCGACGGCCCGAGCGAAGCGACGCCAACCACACCCTTGGTCTGGGCCGGTACGACGTGGCATTCGCCAGTCTTGGCCAGGTCCGCATCCGAGTTGCCGAGTGCCGCGATCGGCACGCCGCCCTGGTTACGGAAGTAGGCGATGGCGCGCTCGGTCGCCTGGCGGAACGCACGCTGCGTCGCATCGCTGCTGCACTTGAACTCCGTCGATTCCTGGAATGAGTCGTCGTCGACGAAGAAGCTCATGTTGATGACGTTCAAGGCGAGGTCACCGGCATACGTGATTCCCTCGACGACATCGCTGGCGTAGCAGTGCCCGTCGGCATCACAGACCTTGATCGGGACCAGTGTCACGTCGGGCGCGACGCCGACGACGCCGTGGCTGTTGGCGCGGGCGGCGATGATGCCGGCCACGTGCGTCCCGTGGAAGTTGTTGTCGACGCACGCCACGGGACTGCCGATGCCCGGCCCCTGAGCGGTGAAGTCGGCTCCGCGGACGCAGTCGACATTGCTGCCCGTGCCGGTGACGAAGTCGACGTGGGTACCATCGATGCCCGTGTCGACGACGCCGACCGTCACGCTCGGTGCGCCGTCCTGCACGCTGCGCGCCTCAGGCGCCCGGATCTGGGCGGTGTTCCACTGCAGCGCCTCAAGCGGGTCGCCGCCGGTCACGCCGGCCGCCGGCGAAACGAGGGTCAGCGCGCCGCTCGCCAGCGCCTCGGTGTAGGTCGGGAACTGCTTCCAGCCGAAGTCGAGGCCAACCGACTCGACGAGCGCATAGCCGCTCATGACATCGGCGAAGGTCGCGTTCTTCGAGTCGACGACCATCACCCCGAGCTGACGCGAGAGATCGGCGGTAATCGTCCCGCCCGCCTGCGTGACCAACCACAGCGCGTAGTCGCGGGCCAGCGCGTAGTTGTCGCCGAGAGCGTACGCGTCGGCGAGGGCGTAAGCGCTATCCAGCGCGTAGAGCGCATAGTCGGCGGTCAGAGCATAGGCGGTGTCGAGAGCGTAGCCAGCCGTGGCCTGCGCCAGCGCGTAGCCTGAGCCGAGCGCGTAATCGACGTCGAGCGCATAGCCTGAGTCGAGCGCGTATTCGTTGAAGAGTGCGTAGCCCGAGTCGAGCGCGTATTCCGCCTCGAGCGCATACTCCTCAGCCAGCGCGTACAGCTCGTCGAGCGCGTACAGCGCGTACTCGCGACCGAGGGCGTAGGTGCCGTCGAGCGCGTAGTCGCCATCCTGGCCAAGCAGAGCGTAGCCCGCGCCGAGCGCGTAGCTGCCATCGAGCGCGTACTCGCCATCCAAGACGACGATGTAGCGCTCAGCGGGAGCGTCGGTGGCAAGGACGGCCGCTGGCGCGAGGCCACAGATGAGCAGGGCCGCGCCGAGCCCGGCGAGCAGCCGTCGGGGTAACGGGGGGCGAAGGTCTGGCGGACGGGTCATTGGACGGGATTTCCTCATCAACTCGGGGCTGACACCACGAATAGTGGTATCCCAGCCGCCGCTTGTCTACCTCGCCGGCGCCCGATCGGCGTTACAAAAGCGTGACGATCAGGCCGGTTTCGCCCGCCGGGTGACGAGTCGGTCGTATGCCTGCTCGAACGTCAGACCCTGGTTCCAGATCGCGTCGAAGGCGGTCTTGAGCACCTGCGCCAGCGAGCGGTGCTCGACGACGACGATGGTCAGGTCGGCGCTGCCCGCCACCGGGTCCTCCATCCCGAACATGACGATCGTCTCGTCGATGATGACCAGCTTGAGTGGCAGCTCGGGCACGAAACGCGCCTCTTCGCCGGCTTCCAGGAAGCGGCGGACGCCCTCGGTCACGTCCGGATCGTCGAAGACGCCGAACTCGTAGATCGAGCGCGCCTCGTGGGTCAGCGTCACCTGCAGCCCTTCAACGTTCTCCTGCGGCGGCGTCGCGTAGGGTGGCTTCGTGAAGACGAGGATCTCGCGCTTGACCGACTGCTGCAGCTCGGCGAAGCGCTCATTGATGGCCCGTCGGTCGCGGAGTACCTCGATGTACTCGAGCGGATCGCTGTGCGCCTGGCCGGCCTCGAACGCCGGCTGGAGCGTGTGGATCATCGAGCGCGCGCCTTCCTCGAGCTCGGTCAACTGCTGGCGATGGGCAGCGATCAGCAGGCTGACGGCGACCTCAGGTGGCGTGGCGGCGTACTTGACGACGCTGCCCGGCCGAGCAACGGCCAGCCCCTTCTGGACGAGGCTGCTGAGCACGTCGTAGATGCGCTGGCGCGGCAACGCCGCCTGGCGCGCCACCTGCGCCGCGGTGAACGAATCGCGCCGGATGAGCGCCAGGTACGCCTTCGCCTCGTAGCTGGTCAGCCCGAGACGAGTGAGCTGCGCTACCTGCTCGTTGTCATCCATTTCGCGCACTATCCCTACCACCCATGGTGGTGTCAAGTTTGACACTGGGGCGCAGTAGCGCTTGGAAAGCGTGGCCGGCTCAGGTGCCTGCGTCCGGTGGAAGGACGACGGGTAGTGGGGGCGGCTCGGGAGTCAGCGCGTCGAGTAAGCGCCGAAGCGTGGATCGACTGATTGGCGCCGGCAACTGGTCAGGCATGAAGAAGCCGAAGTCGGCCACCTCCGCTGGGTCGGCGTCGACATGCGCAGTGCGGCATCGTGCAGGCGAAAACGAAGTGAATGAACTCACCGGCACGGTGATCCGCCTGATAGTAGACCGCGGTCAGGCGCTTCGGGAGAACGCGCAGGCCGGTCTCTTCGAACACTTCACGCGTTGCTGTCTCAACTGGCGACTCCCCAGCCTCCGCGTTGCCGCCCGGCAGAACCCAATCATGGGGAGGATACGCACGACGGATAAGCAGAACGGCTCCTTCGCCGTTCACGATGACCATCGCCGACCCGGTCGCCTTGCGCACCCACTCCATCGGCGCGGAATCTACTGCCGCCGACTGCCGTCCCGGCCAAGGGTTACCGCAGGCGATGGTGCCTCGACGCCGATGCCGCTGACCGGCGGACGGTTGTAATCCCGGCCGTGGGTACGATTCGGGCGATGAGCGAGCAATCGACGGCCGCTGCCCGGCACGGCAGTACGCGACACACCAACCGGCTGATCGACGAGACCAGCCCCTACCTGCTGCAGCATGCCCACAACCCGGTCGACTGGTATCCCTGGTCGGACGAGGCGCTGGCACGCGCGCGCGAGGAAGACAAGCCAATCTTCCTCTCGATCGGCTACGCCGCCTGCCACTGGTGCCACGTCATGGAACGAGAGTCGTTTGAGGACGAGGCGACGGCACGGCTGCTGAACGAGAACTTCGTGCCGATCAAGGTCGACCGCGAGGAGCGACCCGAGCTGGACGCGATCTACATGGATGCCGTCCAGCAGATGACCGGCCAGGGTGGATGGCCGCTCAACGTCTTCCTGACGCCGGACGGCAGGCCGTTCTACGGCGGCACCTACTTCCCCGACGCGCCGCGTCACGGGTTGCCCTCGTTTTCACAGGTCCTCGAGGGCGTGGCCAGTGCGTGGCGCGAACGGCGCAACGAGATCGAACAGGCCGGTGCCGCGCTCAGCCAGGCGATCGGCGAGCAGCGCAGCGGCGGCGGCGACGAGCCGGCCGAGTCGATGCTCGAGTCGGCGATGGTCGCGCTCGAGCGCAGCTTCGACGCCCGGCTGGGCGGCTGGGGCAGAGCGCCCAAGTTCCCGGCGCCGATGACGATCGAGTTCATGCTCGCCCAGCACGTCCGATCAGGCGACGCGCGGGCGCTGGCGATGGCGCGCCGAACGCTCGACGCAATGGCAGCCGGCGGCATCTACGACCAGCTCGGCGGCGGCTTCGCGCGCTACTCGACCGATGCCGCCTGGCTCGTCCCACACTTCGAGAAGATGCTCTACGACAACGCGCTTCTCGCGCGGGCTTACCTCCACGCCTACCAGCTGACCGGCGACTCGCGCTACCGCGAGGTCGTCGAGGAGACGCTCGCCTTCGTCGAGCGCGAGATGGTCAGCTCCGACGGTGGCTTCATCTCGAGCCTCGACGCCGACACGGAGGGCGAAGAGGGCGCGACGTACGTCTGGACGAAGGACGAGATCGACGCGCTGCTCGGCCAGGACGCGGCCCTGTTCAACGAGGCGTACGGGGTGACGAGCGCGGGCAATTGGGAGGGGCGGACGATCCTGTCACGCGTGCGCAGCGACGCCGAGCTCGCCGGCCAGCACGGCATGTCGCCGGCCGATGT
>JALYGJ010000044.1 GCA_030777155.1 Chloroflexota bacterium
GGTCGAGCCTCCCGTCGGCCAGCATGGCGCGGATCAGGGAGTAGCCGTTGGCATGGAGGCCGGACGACGCCAGCCCGACGATCGCGTCGCCCGCGCGCGCCCGCCAGCGGTCGAGCAGTTGATCACGCTCGACGATGCCGAGGCAGAAGCCGGCGAGGTCGAACTGGTCGGGCTCCATCAACCCCGGGTGCTCGGCCGTCTCGCCGCCCACCAGGTCGCAGCCGGCCTGGGCGCAGGCGCTGCCGATGCCGCCGACGATCGCCGGCACGGGCGTCTGCTCGAGGCTGCCGACACAGACGTAATCGAGGAACAGGAGCGGCTTCGCGCCGTGGCAGACGATGTCATCGGCGCACATCGCAACGAGGTCCTGCCCGATCGAGTCATAGCGACCGAGGCGGCGCGCGATCTCGGTCTTGGTGCCCACGCCATCGGTCGCGCTGACCAGGACCGGCCGCCGGTAGCCGCCCGGCAGCTCGACCGCGGCGCCGAAGCCGGCCATGCCGAGCAGGTCGCCCATCTCGGCCGCGAGGACGCGGCGGAGCTCGTCGACGATGCGATCGCCGGCCTCGACGTCGACGCCGGCCGCGCCGTATGCCGCGCGGCTGGGCCCTCCTCTCACGCCGTCGCGCCCTGCGGCTCCCGCTCGAGGACGAGCTTGTGGTTGCCTGCGTCGTACGGGACCGGCACCGGGTAGCGGCCGTCGAAACAGGCGAAGCAGAAACGCTCGCGCGGGAGATCGATCGCGTCGAGTACGCCGGCGATGGAGAGGTACGAGAGCGAATCGGCGCCGACGTAGTCGCGTATCTCGTCGACGCTGTGGCGGGCAGCAATAAGCTCGGTCTCGATCTGCGTATCTATGCCGTAGAAGCACGGATGGAAGATCGGCGGGGCGCTGATGCGGAGGTGGACCTCGGCCGCGCCGGCGCGGCGGAGGAGGCTGACGATCTGGCGGGTCGTCGTGCCGCGCACGATTGAGTCGTCGACGACGACGAGCCGGCGGCCGCGGACCTGTTCGCGCAGCGGGCTCAGCTTGACGGTGACGCCGCGCTGGCGCAGGCCGGCACTCGGCTGGATGAAGGTGCGGCCCGAGTAGCGGTTGCGCACCATCCCCTCGCGGTACGGCAGCCCGCTCGCCTCCGCGTAGCCGGCCGCCGCCGGCGCACCGGTGTCGGGCACGGGCGTCACCAGGTCAGCGTCGGCGGGCGCCTCGCGGGCGAGTGCCTCGCCCATCCGCCGGCGCGCCTCGTAGAGGTTGCGCCCCAGCATGTACGAGTCGGGCCGGGCGAAGTAGATCAGCTCGAAGACGCACAGCTGCTCGTGTCCCTCGGCAAAGCGGATCGTGCGCGGGCCGTCCGGTTCGCCGAGCACGATCATCTCGCCCGGCTCGACGTCGCGGACGTACTCCGCACCCATCGCTTCGAGCCCGCACGTCTCCGAGGCCAGGCACCAGCCGGTGCTCCCGCGCTCGACCGGCAACCGCCCCAGGACCAGCGGCCGGAAGCCGTACGGATCACGCACGCCGACCACCCGCCGCTCGTCCATCACGACCAGCGAGTAGGCACCCGATACGGTCGGCAATACGCGCAGCAGGACGTCGGTCAGCTCGCCCTCCTCGGCCGCGAGCAGCGCCGTCAGCAGCTCGGTGTCGGTCGTGCCGACCAGGCGCGAGCGGCCGCCGGGCAGTGCGGCGAGCAGCTCACGCGTGTTGACCAAGTTGCCGTTATGGCCGACTGCGATCGTCCGGCGCGACCCATGGCGGAAGGCCGGGCCGCTGTTCTCCCAGACCGTCGAGCCAGTCGTCGAATAGCGGCAGTGCGCGATCGCCCGCTCACCGGTCAGCGACGCCAGCCGGCGATCGTCGAGCACCTGTGCGACGAGACCGAGGTCCTTGTAGACCATCACCTGCGCGCCGTCGCTGACCGCCACGCCGGCCGACTCCTGGCCACGGTGCTGCAGCGCGAAGAGGCCGACGGCGGCCAGCGCAGCCGCATTATCGGCAGGTGCGAAGACGCCTACCACGCCACACATCGTCGTCAGCCCTCCTCGCCCATCGCGCGCGGCAGCGCCTGCCGCCAAGCTCGCTCGAGCTCGTCCAGAGGTCGGTCGATCTCGTCGGCCACGCCGGCGCCGCGCTCCTCGGCGGCACCGGTCGCACCGACGCCGACCAGCCGGATGATGATGCGCTCGCCGCCGACCGTACCGAGGCGCAGGCAGGGCACGAGCTGCTCCGCCGCCAGCGCAACCAGGTCGCGCCAGCGTCCCGGACTGACGCTGACGAGGACGCGCCCGGGCGACTCGCCGAACAGCACCACGGCGGGCGGCAGCGCGACGGGGACCTGCAGCTCGGCGCCGAGGCCGCCCCAGATCGCGCTCTCGGCGACGGCAACGGCAAGCCCACCGCCGCTGACGTCCTGGGCAGAGTTGAGCAGGCGCGCCCGCGCGGCCCGCTGGAGCAGCTGCAGCAGCGCCCGCTCGCGCTCCAGGTCGAGCGTCGGTGGCCGGTCGTCGGGTGCCTCGCCGGCGAGTGCTTCGTACGCTGAACCGGTCATGCCCGGCGTGGGCTCGCCGAGCAGCGCGACCATGTCACCAGCGTGGCGGAACGGCGGCCGCACCAGCAGCGCCGCGTCATCGAGCAGCCCCACGATGCCGATCTGCGCGGTCGGCGCGATGCGGCCGGCCGGCGACTCGTTGTAGAGGCTGACGTTGCCACCGGTGACCGGGATGTCGAGCGCCCGGCAGGCGTCGGCCATGCCGCGCACCGATTCGGCCAGCTGCCAGAAGGCCTCTGGGTCGGTCGGGTCGCCGAAGTTGAGGCAGTTGGTGAGCCCGAGTGGCCGAGCGCCGGTCACGACCGTGTTGCGCGCGCACTCCGCGACCGCCATCGCCGCCGCCAGCGCCGGGTCATGGACGGCGAGGCGGGGCAGCGAGTCGGTCGCCATCACAATCGCCTTCGAGGTGCCCTTGATGCGCAGTGCCGCGGCGCCGTGCTCGCTGCCCTCGATCGTGTCGCTGCCCACCGTCGAGTCGTAGCGGCGCGTGACCCACGCCCGACTGCCCAGGTTGGGTTGGCCGAGCAGCGCCTCGAGGACCGCGCCGGGATCCATGCCGCGCTCGGGCAGGCCATCGTGGGCGAGCGCCGGCGCGCCGGGCGCGGGCGCGGCCCTGCGC
>JALYGJ010000045.1 GCA_030777155.1 Chloroflexota bacterium
CGCTTGGCGTTCCAGCAGAGGTAGAGCTTCACGGCCCGCAGTATGGCCGCTGTGCGGCCCCTGACCAGCGGCTCGAGCGGCTGTGCGCGGAGGGGCTCCTCGAGCGGCGCGTCTATCAGCAGCGGCCGCCGAGATACGAGTACGTGTTGACCGAGAAGGGCACGGCGCTTGGGGCGAGGTCGACGACCGCCTGCGCTGTGCTCGCTGCGGGATGCGGGTGGAGTTCTCAGAGATTCAAGGATCGCCACGGCCGGCGGCAGTCCGCGACCCTCCAGGGTCTCCGTAACGACTACCGCGTCGGAGAAGAGGTCAAGGTCGTCTACGACCGAGATGATCCAAAGCGCGCTGACTTCGCCGATCCCTGCGAAGGGGGGAGCCAGCGATGCCCCCGCACCTGGCGCAACTACTTCTTGCTGATCGGATTCGCAGCGCTTCCAGGCATCGTGTTCCTTATCGCGTCCTTCCGGCGCTTTCTCGGTGACGCCACCCGCGCTAACCGCGAGATCTCGGCCACCCGCCGTCACGAGGCGGGCTTCGCCCGCCACCGCCTGTGCGACCCGCAGCGCCGACGGCGCTAATGACCCCGCGGCGGAAACCCTCGGGGTCAACGGCGCTATCAGTAGCCGCGAACAGCGTCGGCTGGACTCAGCCGATGCGGATGTCGAGGCCGAGCAGGAGCAAGGGCCAGAGCATGACCGCGAGAACCGCCGACAGCAGGCGTCCCAGGGTGCTCAACTGATCGAAGTAGTTCTCGGAGGCGGCCACGATCACACCGAGGACCAGGTAGATGAAACCGCCGATGGTCACGACGTCCCGGTACCCGCCTGGCCGGCCTCGTACCCCGAGGCCTGGGCGAGCGGCGTCTGGCACAGGTAGCGGGCGAACAGGCCCGACGCGCTGTAGGTCGCGTCGACGATCTCGAATCCGGCACGCTCGATCATCGCCTCCAGCAGCCACGTGAACGTCGAGTGCTCGTCGCGGACGTGTTCGGCAAGCTCCGCCCGCGTCCAGCCACGCTCCACATCGCCCGAGCGTGTCTCGGCGATCCACGCCTCGATGCGTCGTTGCGCATCCGCCGGCTCGAAGCCGTACACCACGTCCCACAGGCGCAAGATGCCACCCGGACGCAGCATGCCGGCGATCCGACGCAGCGCGATCGCCTTCCAGAAGTCCGGAAGGTGATGCAGCGCAAAGCGGCTGTAGACGACGTCGGCTGGTTGGCCTGAGTGGCGATAGGTCAAGAACCCGGCGCCGATCGCTTCCACGTTGCTCACAGCGCAGCGGTCGAGCTTTTCGACCAGGCGCGCCAGCATGACCGGCGAGACGTCCACCGCGACCACCCTCTTGCAGACCTGGGCGGCGGCCAGAGCGAACTGACCGCTGCCGGCGCCGATGTCGACGACCGAGCAGTCCGGACCAAGCACACCCGCGTCCTGGAGCAGGCAGACCTCCTCGGCCGCCTCGGCGTCCATCTTGGCGTCGTAGCGCCGCGCGTGGTCCACATCGAAATGCTCACGCCCGGCATGTGCCCGCTCGTCAAGCCACCACGAATCAGGATCCTGCCGCATCGCTCGATCATCGCGCGATCTGACGCAGGGCGTAGCTTGGAGCGCCGCCAACTCAGTGGTCGAAGGCGGCGCGGAGGTCTGCGCCGCGGGACGCTCACGCCTCCATCTCCGGCGCCACGCGAGGCGGAAGCGACGGCTCGACGCGCAGGAACCGTGCCGGCCAGCGCGGCAGCCACCAGTTCCAGCGGCCCATGAGCGAGATGATGGCGGGCACGAGCAACGCCCGGATCACGGTCGCGTCGAGCAGGATGCCGGCGGCCAGGCCGGTCGCCATCATCTTCAGGTCGGTGGCGGGGCCGGAGGCCATCGCCACGAAAGCCAGGAAGAGGATCAGCGCCGCGCTGGTGACGAGGCGCCCGGTGCGGGCGAGGCCGCGGATAACGGCCAGGTCGGTCGAGCCGGTGCGGTCGTACTCCTCGCGCATCCGGGAGAGGATGAACACCTCGTAGTCCATCGACAGGCCAAACAGGAACGCGAAGATCATCAGAGGCATCCAAGAGGGGATGGAGCCGGTCGCCTCGATGCCGAAGATGCCCTCCGAGCCGTAGCCGTGCTGCCAGACGAGGACGAGCACGCCCCAGGCGGCGGTGACGCTGAGGACATTGAGCACAATTGCCTTGGCCGGCAGCAGCAATGAGCGGAAGGCGCGCGCGAGGAGGACGAAGGTGGTGATCGTGATCAGGGCGATCATCAGCGGGAAGCTGCCGTAGACGGCGTCGATGAAGTCGTCGTCGGCGGCCGGCTGGCCACCGACGCGAACGCCGCTACCGGCTGCCTCCGCGGTGGCGCGCACCGCCGCGAGCGTGGCCTCTCCCTCGCGGGAGCCGCTGTCGGCAACGGGTATGGCCTCGATGAGCGCAGTCCCGTCGCGCCGCCATCTGTCGGG
>JALYGJ010000046.1 GCA_030777155.1 Chloroflexota bacterium
GCGCTGGCCGGTGGGCGTGGCGCCGCCGGCTCGGCGCTGGTCGTCGTGCCCGAACGGCCTGCTCCCGCCGAGCCGCCGCCGGGTGTGCACATGCCCGGGCCCAGCCCGTGGCCGTTCTTCGCGCCGATCGGCCTGACGGTCATCTTCTTTGGCCTGATCCTCAGCCCCATCCTGATCGTCATCGGGCTGGCGCTGAGCGTCATCGCCGCCGTCGGCTGGCTGCGCGAGGCGAGCCGCGAGTACAAGAGCGTCGAGTCGGTCGGCCATGCCGTGCCGCATACGCGCGACCCCGAGCAGGCGTGGCCGCGGCGGCTGGTGCCCGTGTTCGGCGGTCTCATCGCGCTGGGAATCGTCATCGCCGCCCTGCCCATCGTCGGCGGCTGGCTCGAAGGCCTCCGCCCGCCGGTGGCGAGCCCGACACCGGTTGCCGTTCCGGAGCGGCCGGAGGTGGCCGCCCGCAACGCTATCTCCTTCGACACGCAGACACTGCTCGTACCGTGCTGCCGAGAGTTCGAGCTCGTCTTCAACAACCAGGATGTCGGCGTGCCGCACGACGTCGTCATCACTGAAGGTCCGCAGGCAGCGACGGTCTACATGGACGGGGAGACGATCACCGGCCCCGACACGGCGACCTACCAGGCGCCCGCCCTCGAGGAGGGCGACTACTACTTCTTCTGCTCGATCCACCCGAACATGAACGGAACGGTCCAGGCGCGACCGGAAACGACGGAGGACCTGCCACCCGGGCCACCCGTTCCACCGACGCCGCTGCCGCCGCAGCCCTGAAGCGGCCGACGATCCGGGCGGGCCTCGCGCGCAGCGCAGGCGTCGAGGGCAGCGCCGCCGTCGCGCGGCGCGCGAGATGGCTGACCGCGCTCGTGCTGCTCGTCGTCGGCGCCGGCCTCACCGTTCTCGCCTGGCTGGCCACCGTCTCGCTGGCCCGTCCGCCCGATGTGATCGTCGTCAGCCGCTCACCGCTGCTCGACCGGCCGGCACCATCGTTCGCGCTGCCGGCGCTCGACGCCGGTACGGTGCGCCTGGAGGACTACCGCGGTCGACCGCTGGTCATCAACTTCTGGGCGAGCTATTGCATCCCCTGCGCCGAGGAGTTCCGGCTGCTGCGCGCAGCGCGCGAGCGGTACGCCAGCGAAGGCCTCGAGGTACTCGGCATCATCCACGACGATGGACCAGCGGCGGCGCGCCGCTTCGCCCAGGCACACGGTGCGCAGTGGCCACTGCTGCTCGACCCGGACAACGAGGCTTGGCGGACCTACCACGGCGTACTGCTGCCGATCACGTACTACGTCGACCGCCAGGGCATCGTGCGCGCCGTCAGCTACGGCGCTCCGCCGGAGGGCACGCTGGAGGGCCAGCTGGCCAAGATCCTCGCCGACTAGCGGTCGCGGCCGAACCGGCGGACCCCGCCGAACCGGCGATCCCCTGCTACCTGCCGCAGTCAGCCGCGCGAGCCGGTTGCTGCGACGCCCTCCAGACGGGTGCGGTTGAAGTAGATCAGCGCGGCCGGGACGATCGCCAACAGGCAGCCGCCAGCGACGAGCCCGGGCAGCCCGTACAGCTCGAGGACGAGCCCTGCGCCAACCGCCAGGCCGGCGGCCGTGGCGATCGAGAGGGAGTCGCTCAGGCCGAGCAAGCGACCGCGCTCGGCCGGCCGCGCCGCGTCGGCAAGGATCGTCGTCGCCGCCACGTAGGCGATGTTCCAGCCGACGCCAACGGCGAACATGCCGGGGATGAAGTTGACGAGCTCGGCCCCCGGCAGCAGCAGCAGCGTGCCTGCGGCAAGCACGAGCAGGCCGAGGACGACCGAGTTGAAGCGCCCGATCTGCTCGACGAGCCGACCGACAACCAGCACCAGTCCGAACATGCCGAGGAAGTGCAGGCTGACGGTCAGCGTCACCGCGCCCAGGTCATGGCCGTGCTGATGGAGCACCAGCCCGGCCATCGCCATCACCGCCGTCATCACCCCCTGCGCGACGAGTGCAGCAAACAGGGCCAGCGGAACCATCGGCAGGGCGAGGAGCTCGGCCAGCGAACGAGCGGCCGGCGCCGCGGCCGGGACGGCGCCGCCCTTGCCGGCGCTGAGGACCCGCAGCTGCTCGGCGATCGTCCGCGGATCGACGCGCATGAACAGCATGACGACGGCGCCGGCGACCATCAACCCGCCGGCCACTGGCCACGGCGCGGCAAGCGCTGCCGGGTCGTCGCCACGTGCGGCCGCGAGCAGCGGCGCGAAGACGATCGGCGCCCCAATAGCGCCGAAGGCGGCGCCGACGAGCACGAGCGCGATGCCTCGCGGGCGGCGCTCGGGCGGATACATGTCTGCACCGGCGACGCGTGCCAGGTTGCCGCCGCCGGTGGCGAAGCTGAGCAGGAGCAGCCCGGCCAGGCCGATGGGCACCGAGACGGCGCTGACGCCGAAGTAGATGACGCCGGCACCGAGCGCACCGACGAGGAACGCCGCGATGAGCGCGCGGCGCCTTCCGAGGGTGTCCATGAGCCGGCCGACGACGAAGCTGCCGACGCCAATGGCGAGCGCAGCGAGCGCGAAACCGACGCCGGCGAGCTCGGGCCGGCCATACAGCGAGCCGATCGTCAGCGTCGTGAGCGACGCAAGCAGCACGATGACGACCCAGTTCAGCGCCATCGCCAGGGACAGCAGCGCCGTGTTGAGGCGAACGGTCCGCTGCATGTCCATCCGCCCATTGTGACCGCGTCGGCGAGCGCGCACCGCGCGGCGGAAAATGAAACGACCCCGGGCGGCGGGACCGCGGGGTCGCTTCGTGACGGAATTCTATGGTTGCGGGGGACGGATTCGAACCGCCGACCTTCGGGTTATGAGCCCGACGAGCTGCCGCTGCTCCACCCCGCGACCTCGAATGCTAGCCGATCCTCGCCGAGAGCGCAAACGCATGTACGGGTCCGGCACGTAGCACCGGTCCGTCAGGATGACCGACGAAGCGATCCCTGCTCCGCTTCGGCGGTCGTTTCGAACGATCGATCGACGGACGGTCCGCCCTCACCCGCCGCTCGATCCTCGCCAGCCGACCCACTCCCTGCCGCCTTATCCCGCCGCGCGGCGAGCGCCTCGCGCCAGAGGTCGACGGCCACCGGCCACCACCGGTCGACGATCTCGTTGGCGCCATACCAGCTGCGGCCGATGTGGCCGTGGCGAACGTCGTCGTACGTCAGCTGCACCGCGCCCGGCAGGTGGACCGCGCCGGCGGGCACGATTCCGTCACCGATGTGCGGTGTGTCGTCGCCGACGACCATCGAGAAGATGTCGTTGGCCAGCCGCCCCACGACGCCCGGGAACGGGGGCGCGGAGTAGGACGAGCCGACCGTCAGGTAGGCGGTCCGCGGCGCAAAGAACGCGCCCGGCGACTCCCGGTCGAGGAACGCCGACGCCTCGTGGCCGGCGTGCCGGTAGCGGTTGGCCAGCTCGGCGAGAGAGTGTGGCGTGCCGAGGGTGACCAGGCAGCCAACGGCCTCGGCGACCCCGCCGCGGCGCCCGTGGAATGGCGTGCGCGACATTGCCAGCCGAGGTGCGATCCCACCGCCGGAATGGCCGACGACGATGATCGGCTGGTTGCCGGCTGCCCGGTACGTGCGAACGATGGCCCTCGCCGTCCGCCGCATGACGGGTCCCAGACCGAGCAGGCCGGCAAGCGCCCAGTCGGGCGGCCACAGCGGTGCGATGTCGACGCGGCCGGCACCGCGCTTCCGCAGCCGCCGGCGCAGCGGCCAATAGTTGACCGGCGCCGTCATGAACCCGCCGACGATCAGTACCGGCGGCTGGTTCGCTCGATCGTCCACCACCTCGATCGTTGTACCACGGTGCAGCGCGAAAGCCTCGCCGCGCGCGCCCGGCAAGCGGCGCCTAGTGCCTGATGGCGTGACCGCCCACCGAGCCCGGCCGAGTCCAGCTCTCGTCGACATCGGCGACGATCTCGCCACCGGTCTCGCGAACAACGCTCGCCACGACGCGCGTATCCGCTTCGTCGAAGTGCCCGGCGAGGACCGTGTCCGTGCCCGCGTGCTCGCCGGGCGTGCCCAACGGGGCAATGGCCGCGTCGCGCGCGGACAGCTCGAGCCGTTCCTGCAGCGCCGAGAGCGCAGCAGATGCCCGCTTCCGGTCCGGGAACCGAGCCGCCACAATCCGCACGTCAGTCTCCTGTCGCCACCGGCCCCGCCGCTCCCCAACGACGAAGCTACCTACAAGCTCGGAAAAGCGTGGCCGCGCGACCGTTGCGCTGCGGGGTCGGGCGGACAGGCGCGCCTATCAATTCCCTACGAGCCCTATCCGAGGAGCTCGACGGGCGCGATGTCGTCGGCGAGGGCGAATCCGAAGACCTGTGCGTAGAACGAAAGCTCTGCCTCGAGCGCCCGGGCGATGTTCTCGGCGCGGCGGAAGCCGTGCCCCTCGCCGGCAAACGGCAGGTACGCGTGGCGAATCCCGCGCTCGCGCAGCGCCGCGACGAGCCGCTCCGCCTGGGCTGGCGGCACGACGCGGTCGTCGAGCCCCTGCAGAACGATCAGCGGCACGTTCAGGCGCTCCGTGTGGTGGATCGGCGACCGGGCGCGGTAGACGTCGATGCCGTCGGGGTACGGGGCCACCAGCCGATCGAGGTAGCGCGACTCGAACTTGTGCGTGTCGCGCGCCAGCGCTTCGAGGTCACCCACGCCGTAGTGACTCGCGCCGCAGGCAAAGACATCATGGAAGACCAGCGCGCAGAGCGTCGTGTAGCCACCCGCGCTGCCACCGGTGATCGCCATCCGCGCCGGGTCGACCTCTGTCTGCGCAGCCAGGTAACGCGCAGCGTTGAGGCAGTCCTCTACGTCGACGATGCCCCATTGGCCGTCAAGGCGGCGCATGTACTCGCGCCCGTAGCCAACGCTGCCGCCGTAGTCGACGTCGACGACGGCGAAGCCACGGCTGGTGAAGAGCTGCTTCTCGAGATTGAGTCCGCCCCACGCGGCAGAGGTCGGGCCGCCATGGCTCATCACCACCAGCGGCGGCAGCTCGCCCGGTGGCGCCTCTGCCAGCGGGTTGGTCGGTCGGTAGAAGAGGGCGTGCGCAGTCCGCCCACCTGTTGTCAGGAACTCGATCGCCTCAGGCCGGGAGATATAGCGCTCGTCGAGGACCATCTCCGCCGTCCGGCGCACGACCTCCCGCTCAGCCGAGCGCAGGTCGAGCAGCACGACCGCCTGGGGCGTGGTTGGCGAAGCGCCGACGAAGGCCGCTCGGCCGCGGCTGACCTGCAGGTCGCGGATCTCGGTTTCGTCGACCTCCAGCCGTGCCGGCTCCTCGCCGCCGGGCGGCACCCGCCACAGCTCTGAGCGTCCGCGGCGGCGCGCGATGGCGATGATCGTGCCATCCTCGTCGATGCCGTACCACGACAGGCCGAAGACCCACTGCGGGCCGGCGAACTCTGCCTCCATCGGCGCCAACGCCCGCGCTTCGGCGTCGTCGGGGTCGGTCTGGCGGTAGAGGTCCCACCAGCCGCTGCGGTCGGAGACGAAGACCAGCGAGCCGTTGGGCGCCCACTCGGGCTGGACGACCGACTCCTCCGCCCCGCCGGCGATGAGGCGCGCGCGGCGCACGCTGCCATCGCTTGCCACGTCAGCCAGCCACAGCTCGGTGCCGTCCCACGGCATGTTCGGGTGGCGCCAGGCAAGCCAGGCCAGCCGGCGGCCATCGGGGCTGGGACGCGGGGTGCTGTAGAAGTCGTGGCCGCTGGCCAGCGTCGTCAGTTCGCCGCTGAGCGGATCGAGCGCCGCCAGGTAGTTCCGTGGCTCGGCGATGCGAGCACCGTCGGGCGCGGACTCGCCCGCCACCACGTCGCTGTGATCCTCGACGACGCACAGCAGCCGGCGGTGGGCAGTGTCGAAGACGAGGTCGCCGTAGCGCAGCTGACCTGGTGGCGTGACGGCGACGGGTTGATTGCCCAGCGCCTGTCGGTACAGCCGCCCGTCGGCGAGGTTGGCGAAGTAGACGACGCCGTGCGCAACGGTGTACGCGCCGCCGCCGTACTCGTGAATCATCGTCCGCGCGTTGAAGCCGGCCGGCGTGACGTCCTCGATTCGACCGTCCGACCAGCGCACGACGACCTGGCGGCCGCCCTCCTGCGGCCGGCCTTCGGTCCAGTACAGGTCCTCGCCGTCGAAGCGCGGTTCGCGTACCGACAGCGAGCCGGACACGGCGAGCGCGACGCTGATCGGCGACGGCCACGAGCCGTAGGGCAGGCGGCGGCGTTCGGTCATGGCTACCTTCGTCGTTGGGCGGCGTGTGGCGGGAGGTTAAGCCAGCCACAGGTTATTCTGCCGTGCCCATGGTGCGACGCGACACAGCCCGCCCGATCGAGCCGCTACGCGGGCGCAGCGGCACGGTCAGCGGCGCTGTCGTCCGCCGGCGCAGGTTCGAGGGCCGCCGTTCGGACACACTGCCGGTTCTGGGCACGATCGCGCTGGGGGCGCTGGCGACGCTCTGGCTGGCCGGTCAGCTCGAGCTCATCGGGATCGGGCTCTCCGCGCCGTCCGAGCCCCCGGCGGCGAGTGCCACCCCGTTCAACGCCGGCGCCGCTGGCACGAGCGGATCGCCTGCGCCCCCAGCCGAGACGGCCAGTCCGACACCGACGCTCAGCCCGACACCGACGGCGAGCGAGACACCGATGTTGACGCTACCGCCAACACCATCGCCGTCACCGACGCCCAGCCCTTCACCGTCACCCACCGCCACGCCGACGCCCAGCCCTTCGCCGCGGCCGACCGCCACGCCGACCGCGACCGCCACCCCGCGCCCTACCTATCCGCCGACCGGGCTGATCATTCTCGAGCCCACCGATGGCGAAGTCCTGGATGACCGAGCGGTGATCGTCCGTGGTCTTGCCGCCCCCGGCACACGCATCACCTGGGACCTGCCGTTCTGGTTCGACGAGCACACCACCGCCGACCGCCAGGGCCGGTGGTCGTTTGCCGTCCAACTGTCGGCTGGCGAGAATGGTCTTACCTTCCGCGTGGGCGACGACCGCAAGACGGCAGTCACGATCATCGTCCACTACGACCCGCCGTAGCTCTGACCGGGAAGGAGACGCAGATGGCCGAGTACAAGCCGCGCGAACCTGATGACCACGAGTACACCGGTACGGGCACCACGCGCGCTGCCGACGATGGCCTGCAGCAGGAGAGCGCGTTCAGCGGTGGCGAGGTCGATCCGGCGATCAGCACCGGCGCGCGGGCGACGTCGCAGCCGGCACAGTCGGACGAGGTCATCATCAACCGCAGCGGCAGCGGTGGCTCGGGCGGACCGGTCGAGGACGAGCCGGGCATGGTCGGCTCGAGCAGCTCGTCGATGGCCGAGCTTCTGACCGGCGAGGACGATCTCGAGCCGCCGTCGGGCTGACCGCCGGCCGTAGCCACGCCAGCGTGCCGGGCGGCGTCCTCGTCGTCGGCTCGGTCAACGTCGACTTCGTGTGTGCGGTGTCGCACTTGCCGGCGCCCGGCGAAACGGTGACCGGCGGTACTTTCGCGCGCCATCCCGGCGGCAAGGGCGGAAACCAGGCGGTCGCGGCAGCACGGCTGGGCGCGGCGGTGGCATTTGTCGGCGCCGTAGGCGAGGACGACCTGGGCAGCGGAGCGCTCGCCGACCTGGCTGACGAGGGGATCGACGTCACGGCCGCGCTCGTCCTGCCCGGCGTGGCGACCGGCGTCGCGCTGATAATCGTGGACGATGCCGGCGAGAACGCGATTGCCGTCGCATCGGGCGCCAACGGCCGGCTCGATGGACCGCTGGTCGAGCAGGCGCTGCTCGGGAGCGGGGGCGCGACGTCGGCCGACGTGCTGCTGACCAATCTCGAGATCTCCGACGAGGCCGTGCTGGCCGCCGCGCTGTTCGCCCGCCAGCGCGGCATGCGCCTGCTGGTCAACCCCGCTCCCGCCCGTGCCCTGCCGGCAGCCCTGCTCGAGCTGGGCCCGCTGCTGCTGCCCAACGAAGGCGAAGCGATGGCACTCAGCGGAGCCGCATCAGCCGCTGAGGCGGCGCGGCTGCTCGCCGCCCAGACCGGTCAGCCGGTCGTGGTGACGCTCGGCCAACGCGGTGCGCTCGTGTTGGAGGGGGACCGGGTGACGCAAGTGGCGGCGGCGCCGGTCGATGTCGTTGACACGACCGGCGCAGGCGACACGTTCGCCGGCGCGGTGGCCGCCGAGATCGCCGCCGGGCGGACGCTGGCTGAGGCGGCGCGCTTCGCCGTGGCTGCCGCTTCGGTCTCGGTGACAGTGGCGGGCGCGCGGCGCGGGATGCCGCGCCGCGCTGAAGTGATGGCACACCTCGGCTGAGTCGCCGAGCCGCCTGCCCGGCCGCAAGTTCGTGATGCGCCTAACCGACTGACGGTCGCCGCAGCCGTGACACGGCGCTGCGGAGGGTTGGAATGGGCCGGAACTGGTTCGACGGTATCCTTCGCTCGAATGGCGATTGCGAGTCAGCGCGCGAGGCACGATCGCGTCCGCCACCTGAGCACGGCGCGACTGCCCACTCGTCTGGGAAGCTTCGACGCACTCGCCTTCCGCGATTCTAGCGACGGCAGCGAGCCTGTTGCCCTCGTTCACGGCGACATCCACGCGCTCGACGCACCCCTCGTGCGCGTCCATTCGGAATGCTGGACCGGCGACGTGCTCGGTTCACTGCGCTGTGACTGTGGCGATCAGCTCGCGCGCTCGCTGGCGGCGATCACGGCCGAGGGCGCGGGCGTCCTGCTCTACCTGCGTCAGGAGGGGCGCGGCATAGGGCTGGCCAGGAAGCTGACTGCCTACGCGCTTCAGGACGGCGGCCTCGACACCGTCGACGCCAACAGCGCGCAGGGGCTGCCCGTCGACGCGCGCGAATATGGCGCCGCTGCCGCCATCCTCGCTCAGCTCGGCATCTCGCGCATCCGGCTGATGACCAACAACCCGGACAAGGTTGAGGCACTGATCACTCATGGCGTAGAAGTCGTCGAGCGCGTCCCGCTGCCCAGCCTGGCCAACCCGATCAACCTGTCGTATCTCGAAACGAAATCGGCGCGCCTGGGGCACATGCTGCCTCGTGAGCGAGTCCAGCCACTCGTAACGGTCCACTACGCGCAGACGCTGGACGGGCGACTCGCAACACGGACGGGCGACTCGCAGTGGATCAGCGGCCAGCCCTCGCTGGTGCTCGCCCACCGACTGCGCACGCTCCACGATGCGGTGATGGTAGGTGCCGGAACGGTCCTCGCCGACGATCCACGCCTCACTGCGCGGCTGGTCGAGGGCCCCTCGCCGACGCGCGTCGTGGTCGACAGCACGCTGCGACTGCCACCCTCCGCCACGCTCGTGAATGATCGTGCGGCGCCAACGATCCTCGCCACGACCGAGCGAGCATCCGCCGCCAGGCGGCAGGAATTCACCGAGCGCGGCGCCGAAGTCATGGTCCTCCCCTCGGCGCGCGACGGCAGAGTCGATCTGGCGACTCTGCTCGAGCGGCTCGGCCAGCGCGGACTGGCGACCGTTCTCGTCGAGGGCGGAGCAGGGGTGATCACGGCCATGCTGCGCGAGCGACGAGTCCGACGGCTGGTCGTCTCGATCGCCCCGCTGGTATTGGGCGCGGGCATCGAGGCAGTCGGCGAGCTCGACATCATGCGCCTGCGTGACGCCCTCACGTTCCGGCGCGCTTCCTTCTCGCAGGTGGGCCCCGACGTCATCTTCGAGGGTGAGCTCGAACCGGCGCTCGGCGATGCCTGAGGCCGTCTGGTTCCCGGTCGCCAGGCGCGTCGAGATTCGAAACGAGCCGAGGGCAGTGCTCGGCGCTCGTGACGTCCGCGTCCGCGCGCTGGTCTCGGGGCTGAGCGCCGGCAGCGAGCTGCTCGTCTATCGCGGGCACGTGCCACCCGAGCTGAAGCCGGACCTGCAGACGATCGGCGGCAACTTCAGCTTCCCCGTCAAGTTCGGCTACGCCAGTGTGGGGCGCATCGCCGAGGTCGGCGCGGACGTTGACGAGCCGGCAGTCGGCGATGTCGTCTTCGTCCTCCATCCGCACCAGAGCGAGTACGTCGTGCCGGCCGAGGCAACCCTGCCGCTGCCTGCGGAGCTGACGCCCGAGATCGGCGTCTTCACCGCAAACGTCGAGACCGCGCTGACCGTGGTGCTGGATGCCCACCCGCGCCTGGGTGAGGCCGTCCTTGTCGTCGGCCAGGGGGTCGTTGGCCTGCTGGTCACGATGCTGCTCCGGCAGGCTGGTGCGCGACCGATCATCGCCGTCGATCCGCTGGCTGCCCGCCGTGAGGCAGCGACGGTTGCCGGTGCCGATCACGTCCTGGTGCCCGACGAGAACCTGGATCAGCGGGTAAGCGACCTGACCGGCGGACGGGGCGTCGACGTAGCCGTCGAGGTAAGCGGCAATCCGGCTGCGCTGCAGGGCTGCGTTGACGCGGTGGCCTTCGCCGGCACGGTTGTCGTCGCCTCCTGGTACGGCACGCGCCAAGCCGCCCTCGCGCTGGGCGGCGACTTCCACCGCAAGCGAATGCGCCTGCTGAGCTCGCAGGTATCGACTCTCGACCCGTCGGTCAGCGGCCGCTGGGACCGCGCACGTCGGAGCAAGGCCGTGATCGATCTGCTCTGCCAGCTGCCGCTGGCGCCGCTGGTCACGCACCGCTTCCCGTTTCGCGAAGCGGCGACGGCGTACGAGCTGCTCGACCGTAAGCCGGAGGAGTGCCTGCAGGTGGTGCTGACCTATGTTTGAAGTCGGGGTCGCGCGAACCTTCCACGCGCTCCATCAGCTCGAAGAGGACGTGGGCGCCGAGCCGCACGAGCACGAGCACGATTACCGGGTCGAGGCGGTCGTGCGTGGTGAGGGGCTGGCCGATAGCGGGATGCTGCTCGACCTCGATGTGCTCGGCGCGCTGCTGACCGACTGCCTGATCGAGCTCGACTCGACCGACCTGGACAGCCTCGCCACCTTCGCCGACCAGAACACGACCGTCGAGGTCGTCGCTCAGCACATCTGGCGGCACGTGCGCGAGGGCCTCGAGGGGTCCGCTTCGCTCCACTCGCTGCGCATCACGGTCTATGAATCGGCCGCCGCCTGGGCCTCGATTGACGGACCACTCGCCGACTGAACAGCCGGCCGTCCTGGTCGACCTCTACGGAACGCTGGTCGAGCCCGACTGGCCGGCGCTGGAGGCGGGACGTGCCGCGCTGGCGCGCGAGGCCGGCGTCTCCCCCGAGGCCGCACGTCTCGCCTGGGCGACCACTCACGAGAGCCGGATGCGCGGCGAGTACGGGTCGCTCGAGGCGGATATCGGAGCCGTTTTCAGCGGCGCTAGCGGCGGCCGCGTGAGCCTGGAAGACGCGTTGCTCCGCGAGCTGGCTGCGCGGGAGCGAGCGAACTGGCGGCACGGGGTCCGCCTGTACAGCGACGGACTCCCCGCACTCCGGGCGCTGGGAGCGGCAGGCATCCGGGTGGGGATCGTGACCAACGCGTCGACCGAAGCTGCTTCGGTGATTCCCGACCTCGACCTGCACGGGCTCGTTGAGTTCGTCCTCGTCTCGTGCGAGGCTGGCGTGCTGAAGCCCGAGCTGCTCGAGCAGGCGCGGCGCCGTTTGGACGTCCCGGCCGGTCAGACGATCCTCGTCGACGACGAGCGCCGGCAGGTCGACGCAGCAGCTGGGATGGGCTTCCAGACGGTGCTTGTCGGCCGCCCGGCTCACGCGCCGGAGGAGGCCGACGGACGGCCCGCGCCCGGTCACGTCGTCGCCGATCTCAGCCGGCTGCCGGCGCTGGTCCTCTCCGGTGAGCGCGCGCTGCGTCGATGACGGCAAAGAACCGCGCTGCGGTCTCGTCCCAGGTCGGGCGACTCTCGGCCCTCAGGGCGGCGGCCTGGCCAAGGCGGAGGCGAAGCGCTTCGTCGCGCACGACCTCGTCGACCGCGCTGCTCAGCGCCGCCACATCACCGACCGGGACGAGCAGCGCCTCTCGCCGGTGATCGGCCAGGAAGGGCAGGTTTCCCGCCTGCCAGCCGATTACCGGCAGCCCGGCGGCCATCGCCTCGCCCCAGACGGTCCCGTACGGCTCCTCGAAGCTCGGCAGTACGAAAAAGTCGGCCGTGCGGTAGAGGCGTCCAACTTCCTCGGCCGAAACGATGCCGTGGACTACGACGCGCTCACCGAGATCGGGTTGGGCGATGCGGGCCGCCACACGACCGGCATAGCGGCCGCCGACCGAAGTGTCTCCGACGAGGTGGAGCGTGACGAGCTCCGGGGGCAGCCGAGCGACCGCCTCGAGCAGCTCGATGATGCCCTTGCGCGGCAACCAATTGGCGACGCACAGGGCAGCGCTGCGCCGCCCGCCCCGCAACTCGGCTCGCGCGCCGGGGAGCCCTTCCTCGGAGACCTCGGCCGCCTTCGCCGGATCCTTCCCCGGCGGCACGACGATCAGTCGGCTGGCCGGCACGCCGGCGGCGACGAGCTGCTGAGCGAGCCAGTCGCTGGCGACCATCAGCGAGTCGGCGCGGCGGTAGGCCCAGAGGTCGAAGCGCGCCCTGACCGCGCGCGCGGCGGGCGCGCCCTCGATGCCACCCGGCGGCTGGTGGAGCATCCCGACGATCAGCGCGTTGACACCCCCCAGCCACGGTGCAGCCGGCGCGGCGGCGATGCTGTCGAGGACCACGACTTCGGCGACGCGCAGTGCCCGGGCGCGGAGCCAAGCGGGACCGCTGGCCATCGACCAGGGCAGCGGGAGTTCGGGGACCGAGACGAAGGAGAGTTGCGCGCCGTGCGCCGGCGCGCGATCGGCCAGGCGGCGGTGGAAGAGGTAGCCGCCGGTTACTCGGTCCGGATCGCCGGCCGTTAGCAGCGCCACCTGCATGCGCGTCATCCACGTCGCTCCAACGGCTTTCGGGTCGGCCGGAGTATACGGAGGCGGCGAACGCTATCCGCTCGAGCTGGCTCGCGCGCTGAGCAGGCGGATCGACTGCACACTCGTCACCTTCGGCCCGGTCGAGCGCGACTATCGCGACGGCCGCCTGCGGGTGCGCGTCGTCAAGCCGCTGTCGTACCTCGGTGGCCACCCGGCGCGTCCGCTGGCGCCGTCGATGCCGCGCCTGCTGCGGGGAGCCGACGTCGTTCACGCGCACCATCTGCGCAGCCCGGCAAGCGCGTGGGCCGCATTCGGGGCGCGCGCGCGTGGCATGGCGACGGGCGTCACCGACCATGGCCTGCAGGGCTGGGACGGCCGCGGCCTGCTGCACCGTCTCTTCGATCACTTCCTGCTGGTCTCGCGGTACTCGGCCGGCGAGCTTGGTGCGCCGGCCGGGCGCACGTCGGTCATCTACGGCGGCGCGGACACCGAGCGCTATTGGCCGGACGACCGGGTCTCGCGCAGGGGAGTGCTGTTCGTCGGTCGCGTCACTCCGCACAAGGGGATCGATCGGCTTATCGGTGCGCTACCGTACGGAGCGACGCTCACCTTAGCGGGCAGCAGCGGCCACGACCCCCGCCTGCCGGAGCGTGACTATCCCGTCTTGCTGAGACAGCTCGCCGCCGGCCGCGACGTTCGCTTTGCCGGCCCGGTCAGCGACGAGGACCTGCCCGCCCTCTACCGGCGGGCGGAGGTTGTCGTGCTTCCGTCGGTCGAGGTGACCTGCTACGGCCGAGCGGTCGCGGTCTCCGAGCTGCTGGGGCTCGTGCTCCTCGAGGCGATGGCCAGCGGAACGCCGGTCGTGGCGAGTCGCCTGGGCGGCATTCCCGAGATCGTCGACGACGGCGCGACCGGGCACATCGTGACGCCCGGCGACGAGGGCGAGCTGCACGACGCGCTGGCCGGGCTGCTCGGCGATCCGGCACGAGCGCGCCGGATAGGCACGCGTGCGCGCGAGAGGGTGCTCGAGGAGTTCACCTGGGAGCGCTGCGCCGACCGCTGCCTGGCAGCTTACGCCGAACTCGTGAAGAGCCGATGAGCGCCCGTAGCCCGAGCGTCGTCGTGCTGCGGCCCGACCACCTGGGTGATCTGCTGCTGACGCTGCCCGCCATCGCGGCGCTGCGCCGTCGGTTGCCGGCTGCCCATATCGCCTGCATGGTTCCGGCCGGCCTGCTTCCGATGGACTCTTCGGTCCGTTCGGACCGCGCCGTGTTGCGCCGCTGGCGACGTCAGCACCTGTCCGTGCGCTCTGGCACTCATTGCCGTGCAGCCCGTGCGGAACGCTCGAGGCCCCGCCCTGCGCGGCGACGTCGGAACCGCCCTGCCTCGTGAGCATCTCGGCCGACGACGTCGTCGCAGAGGCTGTGAAGGTTGCTGTGAGGGTTAGTCGGACGGTTGCCCGCTGGCCTACGCGGACCGGTCGTAGACGCAGGCGCTTAGCCCGATCGGGCGGCAGTTTTCCGTGTTTCGACGAGTTCCTGGAAGTACTCCCAGCTCCAGCTATCGACCAGGTTGGAATAGGTTTCGAACAGCAGCGGCGCTCGGGCGTTGTCCGTCGAACGGAGCGCATCCGGGCCTTGCCATTGCGTGATGATCGAGACGACAGATCGGTCGCCTGCGAAGTGG
The DNA here is from genome assembly GCA_030777155.1 of Chloroflexota bacterium. GTDB lineage: Bacteria > Chloroflexota > Limnocylindria > Limnocylindrales > CSP1-4 > JALYGJ01. The sequence goes on from JALYGJ010000046.1 coordinate 14,570, forward strand.
AAGCCGACGAACACACTCTCGGGGCCCACGGCTTGCCGGGCAGCGCGTTCGACCGCTTCGACCAGCGCGTGCTGCTGTCCAGGTTTTGAAACCAGCCGAGAGACACGCACGATACGGCCGTGCTCTACCTGCAGCTCGTCCAGCGACTGGAGCGCGTACGCCATCACGGCCTCCTCCGTTCGCCGTCAAGCATACCGACGAGCACAACGGGGAGACCGGGGCGGGATCACCGGACGGGATCGGGCGGCCGTACACGCGGTGCGACGCGGTAAAAGTTCAGACTGTCGCGAGGGACAATACCGCCCGATGAACGTAATCGACTGGCTGCTCGACTCCGACCGTCAATCCGCTGGCAGGTGATGCGCGACCTGACCGATGCACCCGCCGACGAGGTTGCGGCCGAGCGCGCGCGCATTGCGCGCCAGGGCTGGGGCGCGCAGGTTCTCGCGTCGCAGGACGCTGACGGCAGGTGGGGCGGCGGCACGTTCTTCCCGCGGGGAGTCGGCACGATGGATACGCTGCACCTGCTCTACCTGCTCGGCCTCGACCCGGCGAGCAACGAGGCGCGGCGGGCGATCGCGCGGGTCCACGAGGCGGCCCGCTGGGACTACGACGAGAACCTTCGATTCTGGGAGGGTGAGGTCGAGCCGTGTATCAACGGCCGGGTCGTCGCGATTGGGGCGTGCTTCGGCCAGGACGTGCGCGGGATCGTCGACCGGCTGCTGACCGAGCAGATGGCCGATGGCGGCTGGAACTGCGAGCAGGAGAACGGCTCGACGCGCGGTTCGTTCGACACGACGATCAACGTCCTCGAGGGCCTGCTCGAGTACGAGCGCGCGACCGGCGCCAACGGCGACGTGAGGGCCGCCCGACAGCGGGGCGAGGAGTACCTGCTCGAGCGGCGCCTGCTGCGCCGACTGTCGGACGGCGAGATCGCGCAGAGGGCCTGGTTGAGCGTGGGGTTCCCGTACTCGGGGAACTACGACGTCGTGCGTGTGCTCGACTACTTTCGCATCGCCAGGCCCGAGCCCGACGAGCGGATGACGGAGGCGCTCGACATCGTCGAGTCGAAGCGTGACGCGGAGGGCCGGTGGCCGCTCGAACAGGCATACCACGAAAAGATGCTCGTCGACCTCGGCGAGCGCGAGGGCGAGCCCAGCCGGTGGATCACCCTGCGCGCGCTGCGCGTGCTGCGCAGAGGTAAGGCGGTGCGTTAGAAGAAGCTGAGCTTGCGCTGTCGGCGGTCGCGTAGTCTTCGCGCGTGGTGCACCGGCTAACGAAGACGCAGGCTCGACGGATCGCCGTACGTGCACAGCTGCTCGATTCGACACGGCCGACGGATCTCGTGTCCCTGGTGGAGCGGCTGACGATGCTGCAGATTGACCCAACCTCGGCGATCGCGCCGAGCGCCGACCTCGTCGCCTGGAGCCGCCTCGGCTCGTCGTATCACCCGGTTGATCTCAAACAGGCGCTCGAGCAGGACCGGACGCTGTTCGAGTTCGACGCCATGGTCCGGCCGATGCGCGACCTGGGCCTGTACCTTGCCGGCGCCTCCCAGTGGCCGCCCTACGAACGGCATCGCGCGTGGCTGCGCGACAACGACCCCTTCCGCCACGACATCCTAGAGCGGCTTGCGGCCTCAGGCCCGCTCACTTCGCGCGACATCCCCGACACCTCGGTCGTCCCCTGGCCGTCGAGCGGGTGGACGAACGACCGCAACGTCACGCAGATGCTGGAGTTTCTCGTGAGGCGCGGCCAGGTTGCCGTCGCTGGGCGCCTGGGGCGCGAGCGGCTGTGGGACCTCGCCGAGCGGGTGTACCCGGCGGACGTCGAGCTGCCGTCGGTCGAAGAGGCGACGCGAACGAGGAACGCGCGACGGCTCGCCTCGCTCGGCATCGCGCGGCGCAAGAGGAGAGCGACGCCGGTCGAGCCCGTTGACGTCGCAGAGGCGGGCGAGGCGGCCATGGTTGACGGCGTGAAGGGCGAGTGGCGGGTCGACCCGGCTGCGCTCGATGACGAGTTCGAGGGCCGCACCGCGTTGCTCTCGCCCTTCGATCGGCTCGTCCACGATCGCGTGCGCGCAATGGAGCTGTTCGACTTCGATTACACGCTCGAGATGTACAAGCCTGCGGCGAAGCGCCGCTGGGGCTACTACGCGCTGCCGATCCTCCACGACGACCAACTCGTGGGCAAGGTCGACGCCGTAGCCGACCGCCGCGCCTCCGTCCTGCGAATCAACGCCATCCATGAGGATGTGCCGTTCACACGCGCGATGGCGACGGCCGTCCACGCCGAAATCGCGAACCTCGCCTCATGGCTCGGCCTCGCGGCCGTCGAGGGACCGTAAGTTTCGAGGGGCACCTTCCGGGGACCAACCCCGAATCTTCGGCGTTGCGGTCGGTACGGTCGCACGTCATAGTGCTGCCGACCAGGGCGGACCAAAGTCAGCCGGATCGGCAGGTAGCACTGGCTGCCACGCCGGGTGACGCTCAGACATGGGTCGGTAGGACTGGTGCTGCCAGCGTCGTCCTTGTAAGACACCGGAGGTAGATTCTCGATACGCCCAGCTTCAAGGTAGGCTGGGGCCCGAGCTCCGAAGCTACAAGATCACGCTTCTGACAGCGAACACGACGAGCGCGATTCCAGCAAAGCCGCACTAAGCCGTCCCGAATCGGCCGCGGCCAAGAGAGACTGACGCGGCTCGTCATTCGCAGCCTCGCTGCGACGTAGGTTCACGCTGGCTGCAATGCTGGTGCAACTACTTCCGGCCCGGAGAGTACGGCGGCGAAACGTGGCCTTCTCAGTATTGGCCATCGAGAACACTCACCCGGAGACAGGCGTCGCCCGGCCGGGAGATGCCGTAGCCAGGTCGCCCGTTTAGAGCGCACGGTCGGTCGCGCCCCAGCGTCAACCGACTTGCGGCCCCAGCGCATATGGCGCTCTAGCAGCTGATCCCGTGGCGCGCCGTCTGGCTCTCGGTGGAGCCGTGTTCCCGAGTGTCTCCCAGGAGGAGAACAGTGCCGCGTTCGCCGTACCGTGCCGCCGCGCAGCGAGGCTCCACGCTATCTCCGGCCGTTGGCCGCACCCGCCGCCGCATCGCGCCACCGATGCTGGCGGCGGTGATCGCCCTTGCGGCGCTACTCCCGGTCGGAACGCTTTCCGCGCCAGTCGCCGAGGCGTCGTGCCGTTGGACGAGCAGCAGCACGCCGCCATCGAGTATCAGGGTGCTCCGGGCTGCTACGGGCCGCATTGATGCCGTCAACTTCGGCTACTACGTGCGCGTCGTTGTCGCCTACGAGTGGGGATCGTCGTACCTGCCCTTCGCGTTGCTACGTGCGGGCGCTCAGGCAGTGAAGCAGTACGGCTGGTTTCACGCCCTTCGCCAGCGGTGGACGTCCGATGGGCGCTGCTATCACGTAACCGACTCAACGAGTGACCAACACTTCAACCCGAAGTATTCGCCGACGGACCGCCAAAAGCGCGCCGTCTCGTCAATCTGGTCATGGCGGGTGCTGCGAGACGGGCAGTTGATCATGACGTCCTACCGTCGCGGCTACGACTATCCGTGCGCCTATGACGCGGGCACGCGCCTTTATGCCCGATCGGGAAGAAAGTGCGCGAACGCGGGCTGGTCCGCTGCGCGGATCCTGAAGCGGTACTACTCGGCCGCTCTCGACAAGTAGTCGACCATTTGAGGGCTTGAGGGGAGTCTCGGGTGGATCCGATGAACCAGATACGCGCGGGGATGTCGCGCATCGCCAGACTCATGCCGACCAGGGCGAGACGTGTGGGCGGTGACCCAGCCGTGACGCGGCCGGAGCAGACTGTGACGCGGTCGGAGCAGACCGCGAAGTGGCCTGCCATTCTCGCATCGAGTTCTTCGATGGCATCCCGCGTTGATCGCGGCGACGACCTAGTGGAAGCCGGGCGCGCCGCCGAGGCGCTCGCGATCTACGAGGAGGTCATCGAGGATTATCGGAGAGCACGCGCCGCCCAAGGACCGGGCTGGAACCACATCTTTCCGATGCAGGCGCCGGCCGCCTATGCGCTGATCGGGAAGGCGCACGCCCTTGCTGCTCTCGGCCGACCTCACGACGCCCTTGCGGCGCTCGATGAGGCTACCGGCTTTGCGGACGCAGACGAAGAGCAGGGAGGTGAGGAGGACTGGACCGCTCGGCGAGCCGCCAAGGAGGCGCTGGCCGAGAAGGCTAAGTTGCTGGAAGGAGCGGGTCGGCGAGCGGAGGCGATCGAGTGCCTCAATTGGGTCATAAGGGCCGGTTCCTGGCCCTCGCTCCAGGCGCCGGCTGAGATGGCCAAGGCTGAGCTTGAGCGCTTGCGCGCGGCGTCCGGCGAGCGATCTGCCCCGGCGGCCGATTGAGCGCCGCAGTCACGCTCGGACGACGACCCACAACCCGTCAAGCAGCCGAGGGCGGGATTGCGGGTGCTTCCTGCGCCGGTACGCTGAGGTATACGGGCAGACGCCTGCAGCGAGCGGAGGGCGGACGGTGGTCAAGATCTGGAGCGAGCTGCGGGGCGAGCGCCTGAAGGAGCAAGCGGCGGATGTCGCGACGCTCGCCTGGACATTCTTCTGGGGGAGCATCGTCTGGGAGCTCTTCCAGTTCTTGGCCAGCTTCGCCGAAGGCGGCAGGAGTATTCGCGCCGGCGGGCAGAACGTCATCCAGGGCGGTCGCGATCTCGGCGATTTGCTTGGCCGTCTCCCGTTTGTCGGCTCACAACTGCGCGACGCGGCCGGTGACCTGTTCGTCGAGCTCGGTCGCCCGCTATCCGAGTTCGGCACGGACGTGGAGCGGTTCATCATGGTCGTGGCTGTCGTACTCGCGCTGATCCTCGCCCTCGTAACCATCGCCCCGTGGTTGGTCCGTTATCTGCCATGGCGCTGGCGGCGGCTGCAGCGCATGCGGGCTGCGCACCATGCCGTCCGATTGGCTAGGCATGCGCCGAGCTCAGCGGTCGAGCACGCACTCGCTCTGCGCGCTGTCACCCGCCTCGACTATCAGACGCTCCTCGAGTACACGCCCGATCCACTCGGCGACTGGGCCGTCGGGCGCCACGACCGGCTTGCAAGGGCCGAGCTTGCCAGCGTCGGGCTGCGTCCTATCCAGACTTCCTGATCGACAAGGACAGCGCGCGACGCCCTATCCGCCGAACGATGTGGAGTTATCAGGCGCGAGCGTCCAGTGGACGTACTTCGCCGAGGAGGGGACGGCGAAGCTGTTCATCATCTAGGCCTCTATCGACTGCAGCAGGCGCTCGCACGCATCGGCGCACCGGCGGCACTCCTCGGCGCAGACGCGGCAGTGCTCCATGTGCGGCGCGTGGCGCTCGCACTCCTCGGCGCAGGCCCGGCAGGTGTCCGCGCACGCCTGGAGCTGGGAGCGCAGGACGGCGACGTCCGGCTCTGTCAGGCGCACGAGCAGGCGGCCGGTGGTGGCACAGATATCGGCGCAGTCGAGGTTCAGCCGGATGCACCGCACGAGCGGCTGGACATCGGCCTCGCCAAGACAGGCATCCGCGCAGCTCGTACACGTTTCGGCGCAGTCGAAACAGGCCTGGATGCACTCGAGCAAGGCGGACTGATCGACTTGTGTGGAGCGTGGATGGCTCTGGAGCATCGCTTCGATGTGGCTCATGGGGACTCTCCTTCCCGCTGGCAGGCTGGGAGTCACAGCCTATGGATCTCGCGGCAAGAAGAGATCAAGCACACCTGAATGTCGGCGACGATTGGCTAACAAGGGGCCGCACGACGATGGACGAAGGCGACGACGGCGGGCGTGGCTGGGAAACTGCTGTGCCATCTCCGCCGCACCCCCATTTCGGCAGCGAGGAACGCTACCCTTTGCTGATCGCGTCCGCTCGATTACGCGCCTAAGCCCGGGCTGCCACTCGGGCAGCCGCGAGGGAGGCAGAGGTGGCATGCACGTTCAGGTCGTGACGTACAGGATCCGCGAGGTAAGCGATGCGCAGTTCATCGCCGCCAACCAGGACTTCGCGTCGATGATGGCCAGCGTCCCCGGACTGCTCGCAAAGATCTGGCTCAAGGCGCCCGAGGGGAACGTCTACGGCGGTGTGTATCTGTGGGAAGACCGGAAGGCGTATGAGGAGTTCATAGCGGGCGAACTCTGGGCGTCAGTGCTCGCCGATGACTCGTTGGCGGACCTCGAGTCGCAAGACTTCACGGCGATGGAGGAATTGTCGAGGGCGACGCAGCCGAGACTCCAGGTCTTCCGACCGACGCGGTAAGTGCGAGTTGAGGGCGACGGTGCGCGCGTGGACGGCCGTGGCGGCGACAGAGGAAGCGGTCGTCGGCGAGATGGCGCGGTGCCTGCGCGAGGTCGGCGAGGGGCGCTGGCGGAAGTAGCGCCCACGCTGCTATCACATCTTTCGGGAGGGAAAGCCGGTGCTCATCTTCAAGTTCCTGCACATCGCATTCATGTTCGCTGCCGTAACGCTCGTCTTCGGCAGCATCGTCTTTGCCGACCTGCTTGCCCGGCGCGGAGACGTTGCGACGTATCTGCGGCTGGACGCGATAGTGCAGCGCACGGATCTGGTTGGGGTCGGGCTCTTCGTGGTCGGGCTCGTCTTCGGCTTTGCCACTGCCCTGACCGGCGGCATCGACCTCACCGCCAGCTGGCTGCTGCTTGCTTACATCCTCGTGGCGGCAATCTTCATCGAGGGTCTATTCATCACCATCCCGCGGTACAACCACATTCGCGAGGTGGCCATGAAAGGCGATCCCGCGACGGCCGGTGCCGAAATCGCACGCCTTGTCCGCGCACCCGCGCACGTGGCACTCGTCGTCATCGTGGCCGTTCTGTGGCTGAGCGTCATCTACGTGATGGTCGTCAAGCCGACGCTGTTCTGAGCCAGCGGTCCGGTCAGGACGTCAGGCGGCTCCCCAGAGCTCTTTGGTTCCTCCGAACGAAAGCCCCCGAGGCTTTCGCCTCGGGGGCTTGATCATCACTGTTGGTGCAGGATGCCTACGGGCTGCCGACCGTCACCGAGTCGGAGCTGTCGTTCTGTGTTGCGTCGTAGGTGTACGAGCTGTGGCTGATGCTCGTGACCGTGAACGTCGCACTCGAGCTGTTCTTGTGGGCGGTGGCGGTCACGGAGCACTGTCCCGAGGCGTCCGTCGTGCAGCTGCCCTCCCCCGACGCACCACCGCTCCACGAGCCAGTGACGGTCGCGCCCGCGATGCTGGCGTGAGCGGAGTCGTGAACCGTCGCCGTCGCGGTGGCCGTCCAGCGTGCCCTGTTGGAGGGCTGGCTCGAGCCGGTCAGGGCACCAAGGTGCATGCTCGCGCCCGCCGTTGCCGGACTGATCGTGATCGAGACCGTCGCCGGCTCCGAGTACGCCGTTCCGTCGTACGCCTTGTAGCTGAAGCTGTCGGTGGTCGCGCCCGCGACGTTCGACTCATAGGAGAATGAGCCGTCCGAGTTGAGCGTCAGCGAGCCGTTGGAGACACCGCTGACGAGGACGGCGGTGAGCGTGTTGTCATCGGCGTCCACGTCGTTGCCAAGCACACCCGGAGCGGGCACGCTGAGCGTCACGCCCTCGGTCGCGCTGTAGGCATCATCGGTGGCGACCGGTGCCGTATTGCCGCCGCCGATGCTCGCGACGTCGCAGCTGCCGTCGCCGCCGAAGGCGGCCGCGTTGACGAAGAGCAGCCTCTCGCCGGTTCCGCGCTCGTTGGTGTAGCTGCACGAATGGGACTGGGCGAGCGCCGCACCCACGATCGCGCTCTCGATCGAGCTGACGCCGCTGGCCGTGGTGGCCGGCGCCTGGGCGTTGGCGTGGAGGTAAAGCGCGACGGCACCGGCCACGTGCGGCGTGGCCATGCTCGTGCCGCTGATCGTGTTGTAGCCGCCGTCCAACCAGGTCGACAGGATGCATGTGCCGGGGGCGGCGATGTCGACGTTCCAGTTGCTGAAGTTGGCGAGGGTGTCGTCCTCGTCGCTGCGGCAGGTAGGCGAGCCGGCCTTGCCGCCCTTGCCATCGAAGTCGGCGATTGCCGCGACGGTGAAGGCCTCAGGGTAGGCATCCTTCTTGCGCGCGTCGTTGCCGCCGGCCATGGCGAAGACGACGCCCTTGCTGACCAACCCGCAGATGGCCGTGTGGGTGGCGTTCACGCCCTGGCCGCTGGCGTTGCACGACTTCGTCGTGTCGCTGCTGCTGATGCTGAAGTTGGCGGACGCGAAGTTGATGCCCGGGTCGCCGTCGGCGCTGCCATCGTTCGCCTCGGCCTTCAGAGCAGCGACATGGTTGATGCCGGCGACGATGTCGCCGCTCATGCACATGCCGCCCGGCTTGCATACCTGGACCCCGTAGACCGGTGCGCCGGGAGCAACGCCGACGACACCGGTCGTGTTGCCAATCGCGCCGATCGTCCCCGCCACGTGCGTGCCGTGGCCGTTCTTGTCAACTCCATCGCCGCCGGAGAAGCTCACCCGCCCGAGGACGTTGAGGTCGACGTGATTGCCGATGCCGGTGTCGATTACGGCCACCGGCAGGCCAACCTGCCCGCCCGGCCCGACGAGCTGAACGGTCGGGTTCTTGTCAACCTCGATGCGGTCAACGCCCGTTGGCACGACGCCGTCGACGATGCGTTCGGCCACTTCGGGCTCGACCAGCACCACGCGCGGATGTGCGCTGAGTGCCGAGACCGCGCGTGCCGGAACGGTCGCGACGAAGCCCTTCAGCGCCGCGCCATAGACGTGCCGGGCGCTGAAACCGTGCGCTCTGCCCAGCTCGCGGGCGAGAGCGGCCGGGTCGCTGACCGAGTCGTGGAAGACGACGATGACCGAGGTGCGCGTGGCGGCGGCCGTCGCGGCCACCGACCAGAGAAGCGTCAGGGCGACGAGGACCGACACGACCGACGCTTTACGGAAATTGCGGAACACCTTGTTCCCTCCCCCTTCACTGTTCTGGCAACGAGTTATGACCCTTGAGGAAGGGAATGTCAAGTTAAGTGATGGACATTTCGGGCGGAATCTCGGGCCCCATGGCTGAGGCCAAACCGACAGGCGGCCGCCTTCCGGCGCCGCGACCTGTTCGGCCTGAGCCGGTGCCATGTCGGCGGGTAGCACGCGAGGCGAGACGGAGTTTGCCTATCTCGTGATGCCATAGCGACATCCCGCTGCAAACTAGACCCGGCCGAGCCCGGCAGATCAACCACGGAATTGGCCGACGAGTTCGGGATTGTGGCTACGCCGAGTTACACGCCGCCACGCCGGCCGGCTGGTACGTCGGACGACCGGTTGGTTACTGGACCGCCGCGGCCGAGCTCGCTACGCTCCGCAGCTATGCCGAGAAGAGGCACCGCCGATGCAGGTTGACGAAGTCCGCTGGCTGTTCGCCTACGACCGCTGGGCCACCCGCCGGGTGCTGTCCGTCCTCGACGGCGTCGAGCCGGCGTTGTGGAACCGGCCGAACGCCGTGGGCGACCGCAGTCTGGGTGACACGCTCGTCCACCACCTGGGGGCCTCGCAGCGCTGGCGACACGGATTCCAGGACACCGGAGAGTCGCCCGTGCCCGAACGCGAGCCGCTGCCGACGATCGATGAGCTGCGCAAACGCTGGGAGGCCGAATGGGCAGCCGTCGACGCTTGGCTCCCGACGCTGACCGATACGTTCGTGAGGCACGTTGACGACGGTGTGCCCGTTTGGCAGATGCTTGTGCACGTCGTGAACCACGGGACGCAGCACCGAGCGGAGGCGGCAGCGCTCCTGACCGCCGAAGGTCGATCGCCCGGCGAGCTCGACCTGATCATCTACGCCGAGCAATTGGCCCGGGACGGCGCCGCGCAAAGCTGAAGCGCGCCCGGCTGGTGCGTCGAGCGACCGATGTACCACGACCAGCGCACCGAGTGGCAGATGTACGCCTTCCACCCGGCTGAGAAAGCCGTCATGGGCAGACCGAAGCGCGAGTCGACGGCCGTGGCGCAGACCGAGGAAGGCGTGATCCGAGAGATGGCGCGCTGCCTGGTAGCTCCGCGACTGATCGAGTGCGATGATTGCCGCCGAGAGTCGAAACCGCAGCGGAGCGAGCCGCGCGCGTGACCAAGTTAAGCGCGGCTGAGCTGACTGCGATCGGGCCGAGTGTGGCTACTCCAGTCGCGCCGACGGACAAGAAGGCTTCGCTTCGCGGTCTATTCATCATCTGCTAGCACGTTTGCCCCGAGAGTCGGAGGCGACCACATGTGCGGTGGGCGCTCATCGGCTAGCCGTCACGCTCGTCGACGATACGACGAGCCGTCCCTACTCGCCTGCCCGGTTCACGGAACCTCTCGGCTACGCGCCTTGTGGGGGGTAGGAGAATCGCTCGATCATGCCCACAAGCACGGAGGTGTGTATGTGCCCAGCTGAGGAAGCAAGAGCATGAGCGAAGTCGATGACTTCCTGGCCGATATGCTCCCCCGTCTGGTAGCGGCGGAGAAAGCACTGCACAAGGGCGACGCCGAGCCACGCATGGAGACGTGGTCGCACAACGAGCCGGTAACGCTGTTCGGAGCCTTCGGCATCTTCAGGAGTGGGTGGGACGAAGTGAGCAAGGCGCACCGCTTCGTCGCATCCAGCTTCTCAAACAATGAGGGCTGGGACTTCGAGCTGGTCACGGCAGGAGCGAGCGGCGACCTGGCCTACACCGTCGGGTACGAGAGCCATCGGACAGCAGTGGGCGGTGGACCGGTCGCGCAGCATCGGCTTCGCGTGACGCAGGTCTACCGTCGTGAGGGAGGCGCGTGGAAGGTCGTGCACCGCCATGGCGACGAGCTGACGGAGCCGGCTCCTGCACGCTGAACCGGCCGCGCCGAGAAGGCATGAGCGTCGGGCATGCATGGGCGGAACATCGCGCCCTACCTCCTGGCTCGTACGTCTGCCGGAGATCGGCGAGGGGCCGCTGGCCGAAGTAGAGAGAGGGCCGGGCTGCTCGGCCGACCGCACCTCTGGCGCGTGTAAGAGCCTTCCTCTTGGTCGGTCAGATGTGCCTGTGCAGGTCGGCTTCCCGAGACGTCCGAAGCTCGTCGTCGCCTCGTGGCGGCTGTTCCCAGCCCATCGCTCCGGCGTCGCGCTGCGTAACACTCAGATGGACAGCGTCGTTCTCGACGTTCGCGATGGCCGATGCCGGTACGTACAGGCGCGCAAGCCGTGAGCGCGACGTGAGGACGTAGTTCTGACCGACACCTTCCACCGTGCCAACCCGACGGCCGTCGTTACCAACCACCGCCCACCCGGGCCGTAGGTCGCTCATCCTCATGCCGCTGCCTTCTCCTTCCGTCGTGGCGCGTCAGGATAGTCCTTAGCAACGCGGACCACATGGCGTCGGTTTGTCTCGCGGATGGTTCCGCAGGCACACAACGTTCGGCAGCGGGGAGATCAAGGTGAATGTGCGCACGTCTGGCGTCGACCCCTCGATGCCTCATGGTCGATGGGAAGCGGTCGATAAGGTCAGCGACTGGTTGACGCGCGCCGGTTTCCCGGTTCGTACCCAGCCAACCCTCGAGGCGAGCCGTCGCGAGCGCGAGCTGGTCGTCGAGCTGCTCGAGGAGGAGGTAGCCGAACTGCGCGCGGCGGTGGCGGCAAGTGACATCGTCGAAATCGCCGATGCCTTGGGCGATATCGTCTGGGTGACTATCGAAGCGGCGCTCGCGTTTGGCATACCTATCGAGGAGGTCTTCGAGGAAATCCACCGCTCAAATCTGACGAAGTTGCAGGGAGAGCGCAGATATACGGCGTCGGGCAAGCTCGTCGGAGGGACGGCGTATATACCCCCAGACCTCTCGCCGATCCTCGCTGCGCATGGTGCCTCCGAGCGCGATCTCGACCGTCGACGGAGAACATCGGCGGCCGAGGACGGGTCGCGCGCTTGATCTATGCGTTCGCAGGGTCCGAGAGTTCGGCCAGCACCTGCAACCAACCCCCCTCGTCGTTCGCGCGTCCGTAGGGTCGATATAGCGCAACCCGATCAAGCATGCCCTCGTATCGCCGGCGCAGCTGTCCGGCGAGCTCGCTCCACCGCCCGCTGACGGAGAAGGCCTCGACCATGTCGTCGCTGACAAGCTGCGGCATGTCGGCCCATCGGCGCTGACGCGCGAGATAGCTCAGCCGCTCGGCGGTTGCGTCCCAGCCGTGGAGGCGCAGCAATCCCCGGTAGGACGGCGTCGACGCGTAGAACGCGATGTCGCGACGGACGTCGTGCCGGTCGGCGTCGTCGAGTGCGACGAACACAAGCGCAGTCACCTGGATGCTGGCTGCGTCTCGCCCGGCGCTGCGAGCCCCGGCTGCCACCGCGGGTCGAACGACCTGCGCCAGGTATTCGGGCGAGTGCAAGGGATGCACGATCAGCCCATCCGCCGTCTCGCCGGCCAGTTCGCACATCCGTGGGCCAACAGCGGCGATATGGATCGGGACGGCTGCGTGGGGCATTGGCTGAGGGCTGAAGAAGGGAGTCATCAGGCTGATCGGGTAGTGAGTGCCACGTTGGTCCAATCGCTCGCCCGATTGCCAGGCGTGCCACACGGCCCGGACGGCCGCGATGTAGTCCCGCATTTGAGCGACCGGACTGCCGGACCAACTCATGGCGAAGCGACGCTCGACATGGGCGCGAACCTGTGTGCCCAAGCCCAGGACGAAGCGGCCGCCGGACGCCGCAGCCAGATCCCAGGCGGTGTGAGCCACCGCCGTCGGGCTACGTGCGAACGCAACAGCCACCGAAGTACCGAGCAGCAGTCGGCGGCTCGCTGTTGCGGCGACGGCCACCGGTAGAAAAGGGTCGCGCCGCACTTCTGCCATCCAAATGCCCGAGAAACCGTTGTTTTCGGCACGCTCCGCCAACTCCGGCACTCCATTCAGGTCTGTGTCGAAGTCGAGCAGGGCGTCGAGCTTCACGGTGTGCCTCAGTCGTGGCTGCGTCCGACGAAGCGGCGTGCGATCTCCTCTTCGCTTGCCATCCCAACTCGGCAAGGATCTCGGCGTGTAGGCGGACGGCGATCGGCTCGCTGTCTACGAGTACGCGGTCGCAGTCCAGAATGAGAAGCGGCTGGCCCGACTCGAGTTCGCTGGCGGGCACTCCCCAAGATACTTGACAGGCGGGTGAAGAGGCGCGCTCACTTCCAAGCAATGGATGAGACGGCTGCCGAGAGCGCGATGTCGGCGTTCGAGGTCACACGTTTGCTGCCCGAGGATCCCGAAGTGATCAGCGCCGCGTTTTCGCGGATCGGCTGGGAGAAGCCGGTCGGCCAGTTCAGGCGGTATCTGGCGGAGCAGGCGGCGGGTGAGCGAGTAGTGCTCGTTGCCCGGGTAGGGCATGCTTTCGCCGGTTACCTGACGCTCCTGTTGACATCGGCTTATCGGCCTTTCGCTGAGCGCGGCATTCCCGAGATCCAGGATCTCAACGTGCTGCCCGAGTTCCGGCGGCGTGGTATCGCCACGGCGCTGCTGCGCGAGGCTGAAATGCTTGCGGCAAAGCACCACGATGCTATCGGCATCGGCGTTGCCCTCCACCGCGACTATGGGCCAGCGCAGCGCCTCTACATCAAGCTCGGTTTCATCCCCGACGGGCGCGGGGTCGCGTACGACGCACGGACACTCGAACCGATGAAGGCCGTTCCCGTTGACGACCGCCTGACCTTGTACCTTACGAAGTCGCTTTGGAGCGCAACAACCACCCGACGTCCTGAGTAAGGGGCGGTCGGCAGGTCGCTCGAGTCGCCCGGCGACGTCCTTCGCGCGTTTCGAGTGCGCCACACCCTCGCCCGGCTGAACGGGAAGCTTCCGACAGCGCACCGAGCATGAGGAGCGGCAGCGCCGCTATTAGTCGCCGCATCCGGAACACCCCCTCACCGAGGTGGCCGCCAACTGCGGCCGACTAGCGCTCCTCGGGAAGGAGCTGTATCCACAGCCGCCCGAGAATCAGCCAAGGTACGAACAGCAAGACCGAATACAGAACAGAGTAAAGCAATACGGCGCCGGCGAGCCATGCTGAATAGGCCACGACAGTGTATGCGGTGAACGCGACGGGGAAGAACAACGCCATCAGGCCCGAAAAGACAAGAGCCTTGAGCCATTCCACGTCGTAGAGCCGCTTGGCCAAGAGCTGACTGACAACGAAAGCAACGACACCGTCGACGACAGCAGCCTCAATGAACTCGCGTGCATCCGAGAAAGACGAGAACATCCCGCGCGCCACGACTGCTAGACCTGCCGCCCCCGCTGCGGCGGCTGTCGAGGCGAGTAGTTGTCTTCGAAGCACTAGGGCTCCTCGCAACTGTTTTCGATCCTTCGCTCGGTGGAACCGCAGTCCTCCTACGCCGCGGGCGCAGCGGTAGACAATCCGCGCGCCGATAATGCGGCGCCGCGCGGCCGGAGCGCCGGGCCCGCTTCCCTGAGCCGAACGAGGTACTTGACTTTACCGAGTTACGGCACAAACTAGGTACGTGATCGTAACACGAAATGCCGCCCCGTCTGTCCGACGCTGATGGCCGCTCGACTCGTCGGCGCCGCGAGCGGGGTGGTGACGGGCCTTCTCGCCGGCCTCGTCCCGAGCTTGGCGGGGCCAGGCCTGCTCGCACTCATCCCGGGAGAGAGTGCCGAATACGCCCTCGGCGTCGTCACGGTGGCACTTTCCGGCGCGGCGGTGGGGCCGCGTCTGCTCCAGGCCGCCCGCGGCGCCGCCCTCTTCTTCGGCTGGCTGTGGGCACTCACGACATTCGTGGCACTCGTGCTGGCGGTCAGCGCCGCGAAGGTGATCGCGTTCGTGGCCGAGAACGTACTGCTGCCCGATCTCGGGCGTGAGCTCGCGCTCATCCTCCTCGGGCTCGTGTATGGGTTCATCTACTTGCTGCCCGCGCTCGTGGTCGCCGGGCCGACATGGGCCACTCTGGCTCGCCTTCTCAATCGCATCGTCGACCGGCGCGATCTCGGTCGCGCGCAACGCCAACTGCCGCGCGTGCCGTTCGCTCGCGGAGCGCTTGCGGTCCTCGGGTCGGCGGTCGTGGTGGCGGGTATGGCGCTGGGCGTGTCGGGTCGTCCCGAATCGACGAGGTGCCTTGATGTCGGCGGCGAGGTCCCGCGCTCCGGCGCCTAGTCGCCCGACGGATCGCTACTCGCCATCGCGGGCAACAGCGACCCCAACTCGATGGGTCACGTGCGGCTCTTCGCGTGGCCATCTGGCGAGCTCGTCTCCAAGTGGCCGGCATGGGTGGAGGACTTCCAGACGATCGTCGTCGACGGCGCGGGGCGCATGATCTGGGTCTCGCTCGACTCTTTGTCTGGGCCTTACCCTAAGCCGGCGCCCGTGTTGCCCGCTCTCATGGCGGCAACGCCCAGCCAGTCTCCCAGGGTCCTCGCCACGGTCACCGACCATCCCTGGGACCTGAGCCTGGTCGGCGGCGAGATCCGGGCGCAGACGGCGGACGGCGCGCACCGGCCGATACGCATACCGCTGTCGGGCCCCGATGCCGGTCGCGTCCTGCCGCTCGAGTTTCCGTTCACGCACGTCGGGACGATGTGGTGGTCGCCCGACGGCCAGTGGGCGGTGGGGAGCGATGACGGCACGTCCTCGTCAGCCGTCGTCCTTGGCCCTGCCGGGATTAGGCGCGGCGTCGAGCTGAGTGACTCCCCAAGGACGTTCGCGCTCACGCCTGACCGGGCGACTCTGGTGACGGCGTATTGGGTCGCACAGTCGACGATGACCGACGTCGGGACCGGTGTGTCTCGGCCGATCCTCGAGAAGCGCCAGCGGTGGATCGTCGTCTCAGAGCGCGGAGACGTAGCGTGGGCTACCGACAACCACATGCCTAACCGACGGCCCTGCGTGGCTCCACTCGCTGGCTTCTGAGGGCGGAGGGCCCCGGCGTTGAGCGGCGTGCGCCTATCAGGCGCTCGTACTGAGCGCGCCGACGAACAAGACGATGCACGCGCGGGCGACGACGCCGCGGTCCGAGCTGCGACCGCCATACACGCGACCCTTCAGTCGGCCCGTCACAGCAGCCCGGACGCCCGAAGCAGCACGCCGACCACGCCCAAGCCAATGCCGACGACGCCAAGAACCAGCAAGTAGCCTCGCGGGGCGACCGGGGAGAGGCGACGCATAACCGCCCACAGCACGATGTAGACGACACCGGCAATTAGAGGCATCGCAACTCCGACGTCGGTACGAGTGAACGGCAGCCGAGCGAAGACAAACCCGACCACTAGAACGCCTGCCCAAGCGACCAGAAGAGCGCTCCAAAACCTTGCCGGATCGACCCGCTGCCGCCGACGCACCACGAGAAACGCGACTACTGCAAACAACGTAATCGAGACCAGAGTTATCAAGACGAGCGGAACGTTCATAGATAGCGGGGAACGCAGGCGCTGTCTGCCATCATCTGCAACGCACTGTAGTCGGCTGAGACTCCAACCAACACTCCGGCGGCGCTTGGCGCCATCGCTATCCCAGCCGTCAGACCGAGTAGAAGACGGGAGAGCCCTTCGTGCGCTAGTCCCGTCGCTGAGGCAGGCCAAGCCAGTTGATCGCTGTCAGCATCGCTGCAGCGGCGGCAACGAACGTAACGGCAGAAGCAGCAATGACGAGAACGATCGGTATTGACGGCTGCCAGATCAGCGCCACCAGAGGAATAATCGCCCAGAGCAGGCCGATCGCAACAGCAGCGCGCGACGGCGTTATGCGCCTGCTGCGGAGAAGCGTGATGAGGCGCCTTCTGAGAACAAGTTGGGCCAATAACCAAACGGTTGCGACCGCGAAAAGCCCGACCAACCGTTCGTCCACTCAGCAACCTCCCTAGGCTACCGCCGCCCCACCCGCCGCAGGTGACCGGCTGGCGCTCTCTCGCGTGGCAAGTGACGGCACGGTCGCAACTGTAGTACCGCGAAGCGTCGACCGACGGAGTCCGGTGGCCCACCGAGGACCGGCCGCGTCGGCTTACCCCGGGCGTCGTTGTCCGTCGCACGCTCGAGCGCTGGCGACAGGAAGCGCGCGGCAACGACGGGGCCATCATCTGGCTACGTCTCGGTATCGAGACGCAGTCCGGGCGAGATCGGCCACAACTGGCAGCCACGGACGCGGTGCATCTTTACTACTTCGAGTGCGCGCTCCGATAGCACGGGGCCGTAGCTGGAGTAGCTGAAGTCATCCCCGTGCCAACCGTCGTAGCGCAGATCGTCGTCGCGGCCGACCGAATCGCTGTCGCCATCGCGCGCGTAAACGTGGACGGGTCGTTCGGGGACAATAGTCCGGAACTCAGGGATAGCATGCGCCGGGAGCTCACCGAGCTCGCGGAGGATCCGAGTCGACTCCGCGTAGCGGACATCGGCGACCATACCGACGCGCAACCCGGTCAACGCGGCCGCCGCGATTGATACGCATAGCTCAGCCGACGCGAGGAGCCATGGATCTACTGCCGCCAGCAGCTCCTCACCGTTGAAGTCGTCGACCTCCATCTCCCATCCCACGAGGTCCGTGCGGGATGGATCGCCATCTGGTTCTGGCCAGAAGAGACCGCGACTCCATCCTGAAGCCCGTGGGGAGAACACCAGGTACAGCGTGCGCATGTCGGGGATCGTAGTGCTTCCCGGCTGCCGGACGCGCCTCGCAGCTCACCGCCCTGCCGTCCGCCCTCGCCTTCCCGTCCACAGGGCCACTTCCATGTGGCTGCCAGCGTAGCGGTCTCGACCCTCCTGACGAGAAGTGTCGTGGGAGAACAGAGGATTTCCGGCCAGATAGGCCACTTCTGCCCGCCAGCCAGTCAGTCGTTCCGCGGTCCGAGAAAGATCACGAACGGGCGATACAGCAGCAGCGCGGGTAGGGCACTCAGAAGGACCGCTGCGACGACCGTCGGCCAGGCGAGTCCCGCTGCGAGGGCGAAAAGCAGCATGGTAACCGGCACGCTTCCGACACCGATCGCTACTGTGGCTGGGGTGGACAGCCGGCCGGTATGCCAAAGCCAGCCAGTGAAGACCCAGACGAGTGGGAGAGCAAATGGAATCAGCGCTGCGATCGCCACGTCTTCATCGCCTCCGTACGCGCCTACGTCGCTCCGATACTGGCATTGGCCGCCCGCATCGGCGCTGACACATCAGGGCAACAACCTGCCTCCGCACTCTGCAGTTGGGCTGATCCCGGGTGCGTTCGCCCACCCCGCCTCGCTTTCGGCAGGAGCGACGCGGCCCTCGAGTCCGGGGATTTCCGAGAGGATGAGAACGCGCTCACGACCGTAAAACGACGTCACTTGATTGCAGTTGACGTCGAGGATCTCCATGTCGACACCATGATCGCCGGCCCACCGCGCCGCAATTCCGGCTGATCCCGCCTCTATCCGAACGTCTGCATACACACCGCTGAAGTCGGTCCGGATGATCCACGCGCTATGGGTCTCGTTGCGAACGAACAGCTCGAATAGGTATGGCGGAGTCGGGCGGGCGCATTCGTTCGCTTCTGCAAACCATTTCCCAGTAGGCTGAAGGCTCAGATCGGCGTTGTGCTCAACCTCGACGCGTCGATGGCGGTCGACGGTTATCAAGATGTTCTCGGCGCTGTACTCAGTGGACCCTATCGTCTCGCATTCGCGACTGAGAATCGTCACCTGGCTCAACGAACCGTAGGGGGTGGAAGGCAGGCCCCCACGTTCCCCGGCCGGGACCAACAGCGGCGGCGCCCAGTCTACGGCCACGACGACGGCGAGATCGGACTCATTGATCACGTAGGCGGTCTGGTAGCGATGCCCATACCCGGCGATGGTGGCAATGTATGCCCCGCCGGTAAGAAGTGCGACGAAGACGACTCCGGCGATGGTGATCAACAACGCCCGCTTTCTCATCTTCGTTCAGCTGAAGCGTGGGTCGCGGTGGGCCTTCCAGCCGATCCAGGTGACGAGGAGAAGAGACGGCAGCGCGATGATCGAGGAGAAGGCGGATCGCAGCGACCACTCGGCAATGGCGAGGAGGTAGCCACTCCAGATCACGAACAGAGCCAGGAAGGTCAAGCCGAGCGGCAGCATCCTCCGGACGACGAGACGCACGGTCGGGCCCCGTCGCTCGTCCATTGCGGCAGCATCGCGCGGTGGACCGCCAGCGTCAATCGCTGATGCAGTACCCGAAGCCGAGAGCCCGCTCTGCGCGGCTGCTGCCCTTGCGCCATTGTTCGCTACGCCCTGATGGCCGGCCCCAGGCCGTCTGCAGGACGCGTGCCGTCGATCCTTGAAGCTCACCAAGCGCCCGGCGAGAAGGCGTGGCGGAGCAGGACCGCTTCTGAGAGCCACGCCGACCGCCTCACGCATGAATCGCTTCCGCGCGATCAACTAACGTTAGCCTGCGCTCGCTGGAGGTCGCGGTGCTGCTTCTGAGTCTCGTAGGGGGTGTGCGTGCATAGGATTGCGCTCGTCGTCAGGAACTTGCTGCTCGCCGTCGCTCTCCTGGTAACCACAACACCAGTTGGGGCCGGCTCCCAGACAGTGCTCGTCGGGGCCGGCGACATCGCATCCTGCAGCTACACGAGGGACAGTGCCACGGCTCAGGTCGTCCAGGGTATCCCCGGCACGGTCTTCACGACCGGCGACAACGCGTACCCAGACGGCACAGCGGCCGAATTCGCCAACTGCTACGACCCGACATGGGGCAGCTTCAAGAGCCGGACCCGACCAAGCCCGGGCAACCATGACTACCACACCTACAAGGCGACCGCCTACCGGGAGTACTTCGGCGTCCGGAAGTGGTACGCCTACAACTCGGGGTCGTGGCGCATCTACGCGCTCAACAGCGAGGTTCAAACCGGTCGCTGGTCAAAGCAGTTCGCCTGGCTGAAGGCGGACCTGGAAGCGAATCCCCGTAAGTGTGTCGCAGCGTACTGGCATCGCCCCGTCTTCAGCAGCGGCTATCACGGCAACTCGACCAAGATGCAGCGCATCACGAGGCTGCTGTACAACAAGGGCGCCGACGTGATCATCGCCGGCCACGACCACAACTACGAGAGGTTCGCGCCGATGAAGTGGGACGGGACGTTAGATAGACAGCGCGGCATCCGGCACTTCGTCGTAGGCACCGGCGGCGCTGCCCTGCGCAAGTTCGGCACCATCAAGGCTAACAGCGAGGTGCGCAACCACACGACCTACGGCGTTCTGAAGCTCACCCTTTCCGCCTCCGGCTACTCGTGGAAGTTCGTCCCCGCCCTGGGCACTTTTACTGACGCTGGCAGCGGCACGTGCCACTGATCGGCTCCGCATGAGTGCCTGTTGCTCGTCGAGTGTGTCGTCCTGCCGGGCGCTGCCACCGCCACAGTGACCCGACGTAAGCCGATCTTTCCCTCTCCAACAACTCATGCCTGGCGCAGGCTAGGGAAGCACCTCCATCTCCGCTACAACGGCGCGGTGGTCCGACGGGAACAGTGTCGGATCGTTCACCGCGGGACGGTCGAAGGACAGCCGGGCGGATCGCACCTCGAGGGCACCGGCGAACCAGATGTAGTCCAGGCAACCGGACCAGGCACCGTCGACGGCGGTCGCGGCGCCCACCAGTCCACTCGGCCAGGTCGCCTCGGGCTCTTGGCCGTTTGCCTCTGCGTACGCCGAGCGATACCCCGCCACCTGCATCCGACGGTAGACACCCGAGCCGGGTAACGCGTTGAAGTCCCCGGTGACGACCGTTGCGTCGACCGGCTCGAGCGCAGCAATCCACTCGATGAGTCGCTCGACCTGCTCCTCACGTTGGGCATGGTCGGGCGCGAGGTGATGGAGGTGCGTATTCACCACGCGGATCCTCCGTCCGTCGACCTCGACCTCGGCGCGATGGGCGCACCGGCCGAGCTTGAGGTCCAGGCGGTCGGCCGTCTCGTCCGGTGGGCGTAGCCGCGTGGCGAGGGGATCGGCGACGAGAATGCTGTTACCGACCTCGGGCGCGTGCGTGTACGCCCGCCTGACACCGTATCGGCGAGGACCGGCCGCAGCCAGCACGCGGTCCTGCTCCATCACATGCACGACTTCCTGGATGCCGGCTAGGTCAGGCTGGACGGCGGCGAAGTCGGCGAGGAGCAATGGGAGTCGCTGCGGCCAACGGTCTGCGAAATTCAGGATGTTGAGGGTCAGGATCCGCAGAGTCGACGCCATCGAACCCGAGGATACACACGGGCGAGGGCGGTCAATCTGGGCCGGCGAAGCCCGGTGCGATGAGTTCTCAGTCGCCGTAACCAGAGCCCAGCGTCGGAGCGGTGGCTGTCAACGTGGCTGTCAATCGTAGGGGCAGGCCTACGAGCACGACACACCGTGACTATGGGTTGCGACGCAGCCGTCCTTGAAAGAGGCGTCGATGTTGCCGCCAGGACGTCGACGCAAGACTGCAAGAAGACTACGATTCCCATCCCCGCGAGGTGAGTCAATGGCCGTCGCCGCGAAGAAGAACTTCGACTCTCCCGACCAGCACGTCGAGGTGCACGGCATTGTGGCCGATGTCGTTGAGATCGGCGAGGCCTCTGTCGTGCGGAGCGCGTTCGGCCCGGGCGTCCATTGCCCGCAGATCGCGATCGAGGGCAAGCCGCGGTGCCTAGCCCATCACACCGGCTTCGTCGTCGCCGGTCACCTTCACGTCGAGCTCGCCGACGGCTCCGTTCTAGAGCTCGGCCCGAACGACGTCTTCGACCTGCCGCCGGGACATGACGGTTGGGCCACGGGCGACGTCCCCGTGCAGCTCGTCAACTGGGCCGGTTACCACTCTTGGCTTCCCGAGCGGGGCGGCGAGCGTGTCCTCGTAACGCTCGTCGTCACGGACATCGTCGACTCGACGAAACGCGCGGCCGCTGTTGGAGACGCGACCTGGCGACGGATGCTGGCCGACCACAACCGCCAGGTGCGCTCAGTTCTCGATCGGTATCACGGGCGCGAGATAACGACCACGGGGGATGGCTTTCTGGCGCTCTTCGACGGTGCCGCCCGGGCGGTGAACGCCGCGCTCGCGATCCGCGACCAGGCGAGTAGGTCCGGCCTAGCAATACGAGCCGGTGTGCACTCGGGCGAGGTCGAAGTCATGGGCAATGACGTCCACGGGGTGGCCGTCAACGAGGTCACACGTATCGCGGCGGCGGCCGCAGCGGCCGAGGTTCTCGTGTCGGCCACGACGCAGGCGCTCGCTGCGGGCGCGGGTCTCGTTTTCGAGGAGCGTGGCACGCGCGAACTGAAGGGTCTCCCGGGTCCGCGCGTCGTCTATGCCGCAGCCGGCCACGGCGACAACGCGTAACGACGCCCGCGCGACTGGCCGATGCGACATGTCTGGGCCTACTGCATCCACTGGCGGGCGACGATCTGGGATGACATGACGGCCGATGGCCGCCATCGTGGACAAGCAGCTTCGAGGTACGGGCTCACAGCGTCTCGCCGCCGGTGTCAGGCGTTCGGGCGTCGATGGCACGTCGACAATCACATGGCGCTCCCCGCGCAGCGTCTGGGCCGAGCGCTCCAAGTAGCTGACGTGGTAGGCCAACTCGGGACCGGGGATCCTACGGCTGCGGTCCCGCCGGCGCTCGTCCGATAAGCTGCCACCACCGGAGCGGGATAGCGCCGCTGTAGGTTGCGTAGATGGTCCTCGAGCGCGCGGCGGGCAGGCACTCGCCCTCGGGTAGCGGTCCCTCTGGGAACGTGCGCACGGGCAGCGCGCCGCGGTTGCGCTCTCCTCACCCGAATCGGCCTCCCTCCCTGGCCTCGCCAAGTTGGCGACGGCTTCCGTCCATGGAGCTCCACGAGGTCGACGCACTGCCTCTGCCGTGGCTCTCAACGTGGCTGTCACGACGGCCCATCGCGAGCCGACGCAGCGTCCGAACCGCGCCCGTCAGGCGTGAAACCGTGGAGGGCCGGCTGGGATTCGAACCCAGGACACGAGGATCAAAAGTCTCATCGGAGATCGTCCACCGCTTCTCACCGCGCCACTCCGCGGCCACCACAGGCGCCCGCTCCATCCATTCCATCCACGGCGTCTGAGGGAGCGCTACCGCCGTGGCTGTCATCGTGGCTGTCAGCCGAGTACCCACAGGCTGGCGCAGAGCCAGTGAGTCGTTCTGGGCTCATCACCGGCCTCAAGTCACTGGGGCGAGCGGAAGGCGGCCTAATAGGCGGCGAGTGAGAAGCGTGTCACCAGCTCGCGCCGGCTGCGCACGCCGAGCTTGTCGAACACTCGCTTGAGGTGATCCTGGACGGTGAGCGGCGATATGAGCAGGCGCTGGCTGACGCTGTTCGTGTCCAGCCCGAGCGGAGCAGCCGGACGACCTCGCGTTCTCGCTGCGTCAAGCCGTGGACTCGGCTGAGCAGGTCGAAGATCTCGGCCGGCGCCAGCGAGCGTAGCGTCACGACGATGTGGCCATCCGCAGCACCGTGCATCCGCGCCGCCTCGACCACGACCCAGCGTCCATCCTCGGCGAGGACCCGCGCGCGCGCCTTGCCGGCCCGCGCGAGGACGGCGGTCGGAAAGAGGACGGCGGGCAGGATGCCATAGCGCGCGAACAGGCTCGCAGGTGGGAGGGTGTCGAGCCATGCTCCCGAACCGGGCGACCAGCTGACGACGCGCAGTGAGCGGTCGAAGATGAGGACGCCGGGCGACCGGCTGTCGACGAAGCCCGCCGAGGCGTAAGTGCCCTTGCGCCCGAGCAGCGGGCCCAGAATGTCGCCGACCTTGGCGAGCAATTGCAACTCGGACTCCGAGAACGGCCGATCGTCGCGGTCGCGGTACGCCTCGAGCCAGCCCCAGCAGCTGTATGAATCGCGGCAGGCGACCGCCGCCACGTCACCGATGCCGACTGGCCTCATGACCTGGTCCCAGCGCTCGGAACGCGCGAGGTCGCCGTCGGTCTCGATGCGGAGGCTGCAAGCCGGTGTCTCGCTGCGCGCGACTGCCGGCTTGGCCGCATACCGATCGACGGAGTACTCCAGCTCAAGAAGGCGCGGAAGCGCCGGCAAGTAGTCATGCTCGGCGCTGGCAGCAACGGGCAGCAGGCTGTCGGGATCAGCGAGTGGCAGGCACCAGCGTTCGAAGCCCACGACGCGCTTCAGCTCCGCGATCGCCTCCTGTTGTATCGCGCTCCCGTGCGCGCGCGAGCGCCTCAACCTATCCAGGCGATCGAGGCTGCTCCGCTGCTGTGCCGTGGTGACCAAGACGGGCAACGGTAGAAGGCGTCTGCTCGCGTGTAAATGCTGTTTCCCAGATTTCTGGGATTTACCGCTGGTTGCCCGGCGTGCTCAATGGCAAGCATGGCGGTCCGAATGTGGGATCGACTGCTCGCAGAGTGAGGTCTGGCAAGTGAAGCACTGTCTAATCCTGCTGCTGGCCCTGTGCCTGCTGACGCTGGCCCTGGCGGCACCCGTGACCGCCCATAACCTGGTCGTCGATCCGCCGGGCGATGGCGCAGGCAACAGTGTCTGGGTCGGCGGCGGGCCGGTGCCCGGACAGGGCGCTGCGCTGCTTGATTCGCCGATGGGCAAGCTCCCCCTATCGCACGCCCGAGGGCTGCCCAATGCCTGCGCGGCGACGAGGGCGAATCCGTCCGCCGTCACCTTCCTAGCGCCGCCTTTCGGCAGCTGCCACCACGGCCAGCCATAACACAGCCAAGGGTCTGCTCACCCCGCAACCCGGGTGCATCATGCTAATCCGTACTTCCTCGCCAACCAGCGCCGTGGCACCGACAGGTCGCCGCCTGGCGTTGTGTGTAGCGATGGTGCTGGCCGGCGTGGTCGCCTCATCACAGCGTGTACGGCGCCCGCGCCCCGACCAGAGGCGCAGCCGATCAGGGTCATCCCGGTTTCTACTCCGGGTTGGTATTACTTTCCAGCGCACGACGGCGCGTCGACCGCCGGGTTTCGCGACTATCGCGTCGTCTTCTTCCTGCCAGCCGGCTGGCAACCCGGCATGGCCGACGCCGTCTACGGCACGACGGCCGAGCACGGCGCTTCGGTGACGTTCTGGGGAGAGGTCAGCAGCGTCTACGAAGACCTCTGTCGCTGGCGCGGAACGGAGCGGCAGCTAGCGCCCCGCGCCAGC
>JALYGJ010000047.1 GCA_030777155.1 Chloroflexota bacterium
GAGCGGATGGGCGTTGCTCGCCTGGGCGGCCGTGGCGGTCGGCGCGCGGCCGGCCCCCGTCCGGCGCCGCTCGGCTCGCCAACCGCCCGCCGTCGGTCGTGGCTGCAGGTGTCGATGGAGCAGAACATGGGCTGCGCAGTAGGCGCCTGCCTGGGCTGCGTGGTGATCGGCATCAGGGGACCTCAGCGAGTGTGCCGCGAGGGACCTGTCTTCGCCGCGAACGAGATCGAGTGGGAGCATCTTGCGTGAGGGAGCGGCGATGGCGCTGAGCACGACCGGCGGCGACGTCGCCGTCGACCTGTCCGTCGAGCTAGGCCGCGGCCTGGTCCTGAGCAATCCGGTCATGGTCGCCTCGGGCACGTTCGGCTATGGCGTGGAGTACGGCGACGTAGTCGACGTGCAGCGGCTGGGCGCGATCTGCTGCAAGGGCACGACGCTGCGGCCGCGGATCGGCAACCCGCCGCCACGGGTGACCGAGACGCCGGCCGGCATGCTCAACTCGATCGGGCTGCAGAACCCGGGCGTCGACGGGGTGCTCGAGAAGTACGCCCCGCGCTGGGCGGGCTGGCGAGTGCCGGTCATCGTCAACGTCGCCGGCGAGTCGGTCGAGGACTACGTCGAGGTCGTGCGCCGCCTCGACGGCCAGCCGGGTATCGCCGGTATCGAGCTCAACATCTCGTGTCCCAACGTGGGCAAGGGCGGCCTGCAGTTCGCGCTCGATCCGGAAGCTGCGGCCGAGGTCACCGCCGCCGTCCGGGCGGCAACCGAGCTGCCGCTGATCGTCAAGCTGTCGCCGGCGGCCGCCGACACCCGCGCCATCGCGCGCTCGATCGAGCGTGCCGGTGCGGATGCGATCAGCGCGGTCAACACACTGCCCGGGATGGCGATCGACCAGCAGCGCCGGCGGCCGTTGCTCGGCGCAACCTATGGCGGCGTCTCCGGGCCCGCGCTCAAGCCGGTCGCGCTGCGCGTGGTCTACGAGGTCGCGCAAGTGGTCGACATTCCGGTCGTCGGCATCGGCGGCATCGGCGGTCTGGCCGACGTGCTCGACTTCTTCTACGCCGGCGCGGCGGCGGTGCAGGTCGGCACGGCCGTCTTCGCCGACCCGCTCCTGCCGCTGCGACTGATCGACGAGCTCGAGGCGTGGCTGGCCGAGCGCGGCTATGGGACGCCGCGCGAGATCGTCGGCGCCGCGCTGCCCGAGCGACGCGACCGGCCGAGCGCCAAGGGCGTCGAGTACCGGCCATGAGTGGCCGCGGCCAGGTGGCCGCTCGCGCCGAGGAGATCTTCACTCGCGCCGGCGCCTACCGTGCCGGCCACTTCGAGCTGAAGAGCGGCCTGCACGCCGATCGGTACGTCGAGAAGTTCGCCGTGCTGCAGTGGCCGGCGGCAGTCAGCGAGCTGTGCCGGCTCATGATCGAGCGGGCAGCGGCACAGGTCGACGTGACGCTCGGGCCAACCACCGGCGGCGTCATCCTCGCCTACGAAACGGCGCGCCAGCTCGGCGTACGCGGGATCTTCGCCGAGCAGGTCGCGGGGCCCGATGGCGTGCCCCGCCGTGCGCTGCGCCGCGGCTTTGCGCTTGCCAGGGGCGAGCGCGTCCTGCTCGTCGACGACGTGGTCACCACCGGTGCGTCGCTGGTCGAGATGCTGCCGCTGGTCGAGGAGGTGGGCGCCGAACTCGTCGGCGTCGCCGTCCTGGTCGACCGCTCCGGCGGGCTGGGTGAAGTTGTCTCGCCCGCGACGGGGAGGCGCTATGCCGTCGATGCGCTGTGGTCGCTGTCGCTGCCGACGTATCAGCCCGGTGCGCCGAGCTGTCCCGGCTGTGCAGCAGGTATGCGGCTCGACAAGCCCGGTGCGACCGGCGCGCCCGTCCGCGCTGCCGACAGCTGAGGCCGTCTACTCGGCGACGTCGGCCAGCGCCGCCTGGATCTCCTCGACCGAGGCAACGCCCTCGAGCTTGGCACCCACCTTGCCCGCGCTGTCGACGACGAAGATGTACGGCTCGGTTGTGAGCCCCCACTCCGTCACGGCCTCGACCGGGATCGGCCGGTTGTTCTCGTCGAGCTCGGGTTGGAGGTGCCCGTCGACCATCTCCAACCGGTACGGCTCGACATGGATGAACTCGACCTCGTCCTTGTAGTCGGCGGCGGCCGTCTTGACGATGTCGAGCGCGGGGCCGCACGTTGCCGTCTGGCAGAAGGCCGGCGTGGCGAAGACGAGCAGGAACGGGCGGCCATCGGCGAGTGCCTGGTCGACCGACGTCCGGTAGAAGTCGGGGTCGGGCGGGCGGTCGGTCGAGATCTGCGCGATCTGGGCGGGCGTCGTTGCGGTTGGCGTTTGGGAAGCGGGGGCATCGGCGCCGACTGCCGGCGTGCTCGAGCTCGGCCGGACCGGGAATACGACGCGCCCGGTCCGGCGCGAGCCGTCCGGTTCGGCGGTGACGACCTCCAGGCCCCACTCGCCGGCCGATCCAAACTCGACCTGCGCGCGGTACAGGCCGGGCAGCTGCGGCGTCGTGGGCAGGTATGTGCCGGCGACGCTCACCTGTGGCTGGGCCGGATCGGTGGCGAGGTCGTAGAAGTTGAGCGTGACCTCCCGCTCGGGTGAGGCGAGCGGTTCGTTCTGGCGGTCGATCAGGTTGAGCAGGAACCGGTTCTGGCCAACGGCCAGCTCGGTCGAGACGGGGATCGGCACGAGCTCGAAGGTTTCCGGTGCGGTGCGAGGCGGCCAGCCGGGGTAGGCGCCCACGGACGGGGCAGGCGTCGGGGTGGCGCCGGCGCATCCGGCAAGGGCAAAGACGGTGGCCGCGGCCACCGTGATCAGAGGGCGCATGCGACCACATTAGCGTGGATCGCGCGAACGCCCGACAGGGACGCCTGGCGGCGGTGACGTTTGCCGGCGTGCTGCCGCGTGCGTTCTACAATCGCTGCGCCCGATGAGTCGCTTCGCCCGTCTCTCCCTGACCGCCGCGCTGACGACGTATGCCCTGATCGTGATCGGCGCGATCGTGCGCGGCACCGGATCGGGCATGGGCTGCCCCGACTGGCCGACCTGCTACGGCGCGTGGATACCGGCCCTCGGCGACACGGCGGCGTGGATCGAGTGGATGCACCGGAGCGTGGCGGCGGTGGTCGGACTGCTCGTGCTGGGGCTCGCCGTGCTGGCGCTGCGCGACCATCGTGATCACCGATCGCTCCTGCTCGGCTCGCTCACGGCGGTCGTGCTGACCGGCGTCCAGGCGTGGCTGGGCAAGATCACCGTCGACACGGGCAATGCCGGCGAGTGGGTCACCGCCCACCTCGCGATGGCGATGGTGCTGCTCGCCGTCCTCGCCTTCCTCTTCATCCGCTCCCGCTATCCGGCGCGTCTTCCCGCGCGCGGCGACAGCCAGCGCCTGACGCTGGTCGTCGCTTTCGCCGCCGTCGCGGTGTACGCATTGCTGCTCTTCGGGGCGCAGGTCACGGCGACGGGGGCGTCGTTGATCTTCCGCGACTGGCCGCTCTTCAACGGTCAGCCGCTGCCGCAGCTGTCGCCCGACCCGGCGCTGGCCGCCCTCCAGACGGTCCACTTCCTGCACCGCTTCGTCGCGCTGATCGTCGGCTTCGTCGTCCTGGCAGCCGGCTGGGCCTGCTGGCGGGCAGCGCGCGGCCGCGCCAACGCGCAGCCGGTGCTGCTGCTCGTGGGCAGTGCCGTCGCCCTCTACGCCGTGCAGATCGTCGTCGGCGCGCTGCAGATCTGGACGGTGCTCGCCGCGTGGGCGGTCGCGCTCCACCTTGCGCTGGGAGCCGCCATCTGGGGCCTGCTCGCCGCCGCCGCATTCGTCTCGTACTTCGAGGCGCGCAGTGGCCGCCAGGCGCTCGACCGCTCGCCGCCGTCGCTCGAAGGCCGGCCCTCACCACGCAGGCTGCGCGATCGAGTCGGCGCCTATGTCGCGCTGACCAAGCCGCGCATCATCGAGCTGCTGCTGGTGACGACGGTGCCGGCGATGGTCCTTGCCGCGCGTGGCCTGCCGCCGCTCGACCTCGTCTGGTGGACCCTGCTCGGTGGATCGCTGGCCGCCGGGGCGGCGAACGCGATCAACTGCTATCTCGACCGTGACATCGACGAGCTCATGACGCGCACCCGCCGCCGGCCGCTGCCGGCGCACACCGTCGAGCCCGAGAACGCGCTGGTCTTCGGGCTCGCCCTCGGCGTGCTTGCCTTCGCCGTGATGGCCTTCCTGGTCAACCTGGTGGCAGCCTTCCTGACGTTGCTCGCGATGGCCTTCTACGTCGTCGTGTACACGCTGCTGCTCAAGCGCAGCACGCCGCAGAACATCGTCCTGGGCGGGGCGGCCGGCGCACTGCCCCCGGTCATCGGCTGGTCGGCCGTCACCGGCGACATCGCGCTACCGGCGCTGCTGCTCTTCGCCGTCGTCTTCTACTGGACGCCGCCCCACTTCTGGGCGCTGTCGCTCCGACTGCGCCGCGACTACGCAGCCGCCGGCGTGCCGATGCTGCCGGTCGTGCGCGGCGTGCCCGAGACCACCCGCCAGTTCGCCCTGTACACCGTGCTGATGGTGACGCTGACACTGGTCTTCTTCGCCGCCGCGCAGATGGGGCTGGTCTTCCTGGCGGGCAGCGTGCTGCTCGGCGGGCTGTTCCTGATCCAGGCGTTCGCGATGTGGCGCGAGGGCAGCGACCGGCGCGCCGTCCGCCTGTACCGCTTCTCGATCGCCTACCTGGCCGCGCTGTTCGGGCTGATCGTGGTCGACGTCATCGTCTACCTGCCCGCCTGAGGCTTGGCCGGCGGTCCGTCGGCCGACCGGCTCGCGCGCTCGACCTGCCCGGCTGACGCGCGCGGTCGCGCGGACGGCCTGACGCGCTCGGGCCCGCGGCTCCCGCGGCCAACCGCGCCAGCGGAGCGTCCCTCTATCAGACCAGCAGGACGCCAGATCCAGACAGCGGCGCGCGCGCGGCGAGGGCGGCCCGGATGACAGACGGCGCAGTGGAGTACCGCCTGCCCAACGCCTCGCGCAGCCCGTCGGCGAGAGCGCGGTTGTGGCGGCTGTCGCTGAGGACGATCAGGATCTCGTCGACGCCGCCATGGCGCTCGCGCTGGCGTATCCGCCGGACGAGCTCCTGCTGATCCCGGATCCGGGTCTCGGCCTCGACCCCGATTCGAAAGTTCCGGCCGGGGAGGCGGAGCAGAAGATCCCACGATCGCAGGTCTCCCAGGCTCGGAAACGGCGCCTCGACGGTGACGTGCCAGACGACCGACAGGAGCGCCCGGAAGCGCGCGATCAGCTTCAGCTGCCCTCGATCACGGAGTGCCTCGCCGCGCACGTGCAACTGGAGTGACGGCTCCAGCCGGAGGAGGGCGGCGGTCTCGCACACGTCGACGAGCGTCACGCGCCTCTTCCCGCGCTCGAAGTCGCTGTAGCGCGACTGGCTCCAGCCAAGCTGCCTGCTCAACTCCGCCTGGCTGATCGCTGCCGCCAGCCGCGCCCGCCGCAGGCCGGCAAGTGCAGTCCGAGTCAGTTCTTGGGCGCGCTCGCGGCCCCGGTCGAGCCGAGCCTGCCTGGTCGCCACGGGCACAGGATGCAGACCGACGATTGCCGGCCGCTTAACGCTCGGTTAGCTCCCGATTATCGGCTGAGCCGATGAACGGTCCGGCGGACACCACCAGCAACCCCTCCGCAGGGCATCCGCGGGTTGGCGCCTGCGCCAGGCCGAGCGTGCGCCGCGCGACGAGCGGTCAAGTGAACGCCGACTGCCCGGCTAGTAAGCCCCCGATTCCGGACGAATGAGCGGCTCAGCCCGATAGCGGCCGCGCGACGGTGACTGCCCGGCCAGTAAGCCCGCGATTCCGGACGAATGATCGGCTCAGGCGATAGCGGCCGCGCGACGGTGACTGCCCGCGAGTACGCCGGCGATTCCGGACGAATGATCGGCTCAGCCGATAGCGGCCGCCCGACGAGGCCGCTGACCTCCCGGATCAGCGACGGAATAGCGCCGCCCAGCCGCCGCCGAAGCGTTCGCCCTGACCGACCGGCACGAGCGCCAGCACGACGACGGCGACGCCGGCCACCACGCTCTCGAACCACCAGCCGCCGTGGTCGAACAGCAGCGGCGCGCCGACGAACCAGGCGCCGAGCGGGATGTTGACGCGGACCAGCAGCCTGACCGCCGGCTCGGTCGCAATGACTGCCATCGCCGCAATGATGGGGCCGAGTATCTGGTGCCCCAGCCGCGCGCCGCCGGCCAGGCCGAGGAGATCCGGCGCAGCGAGCAGCCAGACGCCGACCGCGGCGCTGGCCAACAGCGCCGGCACTGCCGCACGCTCGCGCATCGACATCAGCCACCCTCCGCCGGTGCGTCACGCCGGAGGCCCCAGAAGGCTGCCCAGAGCGACCGGCCTGCGTTCCACTCGCGGCGCAGGTGCTGGAGCGAGGCGAGCACCTCGTCGGCGGCCGGGCCGATCATCAGGACGGAGATGACGGCCGAGGCGAGGCACAGCGTGCAGAACGTGTCGAACAGAACCGGCTGGAGGATCACCAGCAGGATGCTGATCGCCCCCAGCGGGCCGACCGCGATGCCGAACAGAACGACGATCCAGGGCATGGTCCGCCAGCGGCGGACGCCACCGATCAGGCCGGCGACGGCGTCGAGCAGGTAGCCGAACGCGCCCAGCGCCGCATCGGGCACGGGGAGCACGCGCGATACGCCCGACGTCAGGATGCGCCGGCTGCCGTCGCCGAAGAAGGGCTCCCAGACGCCGGGCAGCAGGCCCAGCTGGAAGGCGGCCAGGTACGAGGCGATGACGAAACCGAGCACGGCCAGCCCGACGATGGGCAGCCGCTCGGGCCAGGTCGACGGGTTGGATCTCCAACCCGGCGGGTTGTCGCGGGCAGCGCCACTCGCGGTCGACATCGGTGCTCAGGCCCGCTCGCGGACGTGCTGCGCCGCCACGCCATGCTCGTCGACCGCCTGTTCGGCGACCGCCTGGTCGCGGACCGCGTGTTCGGCGACCGCCTGCTCCGCGCGCCGGCGGGCTGCTCGCTCGCGGTCGAGCCGCGCGTCGACGCGCCGGCCTTCGGCCTCCTCGGCGCGCAGCCAGACCCAGACGGCAAGGATGAGCGCGACGAGGAAAGCGAGGTCGCCGCCCGCCCACATGATGCCGCCGGCCAGTTGCTGGTCGGCCAGCGGCCCCGGGCCCCATGAGCGCTCGAGCGTCGCGTAGTGCGGGTAGAGCACGTTGGGTGACGACAGCATGGCCAGGCCGAGGAACGAGCTCTGCGGCATGCCGAGGAAGAGATATGCGATGCGCGCCGCGTGGGGCAGCCGCCATGGCGACGGGTCGGCACCCACCGCCGGCCACCAGAACAGCATCGCCGCGCCGAGGTACAGGGCGTGCTCGGCGACGTGGACGAGCTCATCGTGCAACGCCGCCTCGTACAGCGGGCTGAAGTGGCTGGTCCACATGACGGCCGCGAAAACCAGCCAGGTGACGATCGGGAAGGACGCGATGCGCAGCGGCAGAGAGTGCAGTACGGGCAGGATCACGCGCTGCCGTGTGCGCGGCGTCGCCACGCGCAGGAGCAGCGTGATCGGCGCCGCCAGTGCCAGCAGCGGCGCGGCGACCATAGTCAGCAGCAGGTGCTGGACCATGTGTGCGGCGAAGAAGGTCGTGTCATAGGTTGCGATCGGCGAGGCCAGCGCGACCAGCAGCACGCCCAGGCCGCCGTACCAGGACCACTCACGCCAACGGGGCACGGGGTTGCCGGGGTGGCGGCGCGCCACTCGCCTGGCCGCCAGCCGGTACAGCAGCAACAGCCCGAGCAGTGGCAGCACGACGTGCGGCTCGAACCTCCACGCCAGGAGCACGTCGAGAGTCGAGGGCGGGGCAGGCGGCGCGCCGTGAGCAAGCACCGGCGGCGGCGCCGTGACGGCGCCTGCGATCGACCCGGCGACGAGCGCGGCGGTCAGCCGAGAGCGTCGACCCACGGGGCGCAGCATCACGCCGTATTATGTTGGCGGCCGCTCGAATCGAGCCTGCGCCGCGTGGATACCCAGCTCCCAGTCCAAGCTGAGGAATACTCCTGCCCGTGGTCGGACCAGACCAGCGAAGAGCCCGCAAGACGACGCTCGCCCGGCTGACGCCCCTCGTCCTGTTCGGCCTGCTGGCGCTTGGGACAGTGCTCACCTTGGTCGCCTGCACGCCGGCCGCCGACGAGGCCGTGACGAGCGACCGCGGCGCGCCCGGCCTCTTCCCGATCGAGCCGGCCGCCGAGCTGGGCGAGCCAACCTACAACCTCTACCCGATCGTCTTCTGGATCGCCGTCGCCGTCTTCGTGCTCGTCGAGGGCTGGCTGATCTGGATCGTGCTGCGCTACCGCCGCCGGCGCGGCGACGACGAGCTGCCGGCGCAGACCCACGGCCATAACGGTCTGGAGATCATCTGGACGCTCATCCCGGCGGCTGTCGTCGCGTTGCTCTTCGTCGCCACGGTCGATGCGCTGGCCCGTATCGAGGAGCGCGTCGAGCAGCCCGCCGTCGAGATCGACGTGATCGGGTTCCAGTGGCAGTGGCAGTTCGATTACCCCAACACGACGCCGCCGCTGAGCTTCATTGGCGCGGGGCGGGAGGGGCCGGTGATGGCGCTGCCGGTCAACGAGCGGGTGCGCATCCGACTGCACGCCCAGGACGTGATCCATTCGTTCTACGTCCCCGAGTTCCTGTACAAGCGCGACGTCATACCCGGACGCGTCAACGAGTTCGACGTCGTGGTGCACGAACCGGGCACGTACGGCGGGCAGTGCGCCGAGTTCTGCGGCCTCCTCCACGCCGACATGTTCTTCACGGTTGAGGCGATGACCCGCACCGACTTCGACGCGTGGGTCGCCGAGCGCCAGCGCGAGGCGCAGCAGACGCCGGCGCCGGTGCCAACCGGCGCGCCGACCATTCAGGTCACGTCGGTCAGTATCACCGAGGGCTTCGACCCGAGCGAGCTGTCGGTCGCGGCGGACACGCCGTTCGTCGTCGAGCTGACCAACGCCGATCCCGTCGCACCGCACGACTTCGCGGTCCGCGGCGCGAATCCGGACGGGAGCGACTGGCAGGGCGATCCTGACGCCGCGCCGAGCGGCTCTGCCACCTACCAGGCGCCGGCGCTCACCGCCGGTGACTACGAGTTCTACTGCAGCATCCACCCCAACATGATTGGCACTCTCCACGTGGGCGAATAGGAGCAGCGATGGCGACGACGACGCTCGCACCGCGCGCAGAGGCATACCGCCGATCGTGGGCGTACGAGTGGCTGACCACCACCGACCACAAGAAGATCGGCGTCCTCTACATCACGACCGCCTTCTTCTTCTTCC
The DNA here is from genome assembly GCA_030777155.1 of Chloroflexota bacterium. Taxonomy (GTDB): domain Bacteria; phylum Chloroflexota; class Limnocylindria; order Limnocylindrales; family CSP1-4; genus JALYGJ01. The sequence goes on from JALYGJ010000047.1 coordinate 9,365, forward strand.
TGATCGGCGGCGTCTTCGCGCTGCTGATTCGGAGCGAGCTGGCCGTGCCGGGGATCCAGTTCGTCGACCCGGAGACGTACAACCAGCTGTTCACGATCCACGGCACGACGATGATCTTCTTCTTCGTCATGCCGATGATGACCGGCCTGGCCAACTACATCGTGCCGCTTCAGATCGGCGCCGCCGACATGGCGTTCCCGCGCATCAACGCGCTGTCGTACTGGATGGTCCCGCTGTCCGGGCTGCTGCTCTTCAGCGGATACGCCTTCGGCGGCGCGGCGAACGCCGGCTGGACCGGCTACACGCCGCTGTCGGCACGCGAGGGCATCGGCATCGACCTGTGGATCGCGGCGCTGGTGCTGGTCGGCACGAGCTCGATCCTCGGCGCGATCAACTTCATCGCCACGATCTTCAAGATGCGCGCGCCGGGCCTGACCCTGATGCGCATGCCGCTGTTCGTCTGGAACACGCTTGTCACCAGCGTCCTGCTGCTGTTCGCGGTGCCGGTCCTGACGGCCGGCTTCATGATGCTCTTCATCGACCGCAACTACGGCGGCGGGTTCTTTGATCCGGCGCTCGGCGGCAACCCGGTGCTGTGGCAGCACATCTTCTGGTTCTTCGGCCATCCCGAGGTTTACATCCTGATCCTGCCCGCGTTCGGGATCGTGACCGAGATCGTGCCCGTGTTCTCGCGCCGGCCGCTGTTCGGCTATAAGGCGTTCGTCTTCGCCACCGCCTCCATCGGCGCGCTCGGCTTCTCGGTCTGGGCGCACCACATGTTCACCACCGGCGCCGTCTACCTACCCTTCTTCTCGTTCTTCACGTTCCTGATTGCCGTGCCCACCGGCATCAAATTCTTCAACTGGCTGGCCACCATGACGCGCGGCAAGGTCACGTTGTCGACGCCCATGCTGTTCGCGCTCGGCTTCATCTCGCTGTTCCTGATCGGCGGCCTCGACGGTGCCTTCCTCGCCGTCGTCCCGTTCGACTTCCACGTCCAGGACACCTACTGGGTCGTGTCACACCTGCACTACGTGCTCGTCGCCGGCTCCGTCTTCGGCATCTTCGCCGCGCTCTACTACTGGTTCCCGAAGATGACCGGGCGGATGCTCAACGAACGGCTGGGCAAGCTGCAGTGGGTGCTGCTCTTCGTCGGCACCAACCTGACCTTCTTCCCGCAGCACCTGCTTGGGCTCGACGGCATGATCCGGCGCATCGTCGACTACGCCGAAAATCCCGGCTGGACGGAGTGGAACTTCCTGTCGACGATCGGCGCGTTCATGATCGGGGTCAGCATCGTGCCCTTCCTGTGGAACGTCTTCGTGACGCTGCGTGGACCGCAGACCGCGCCCGACGACCCATGGGACGCGAACACCCTCGAGTGGGCGACGACCAGCCCGCCTCCGCCGTACAACTTCGAGGCGCTGCCGCCGATCCGCTCGGAGCGGCCGCTCTTCGACCTCAAGTACGGCGCCGTGGAGCCACACGCGGTAGCGGTGCCGGCCGTGCGCGGCGAAACTCACGGCGAGGTACGCGCCGACGCGCCGGAGGAGTTCCTGGGCGAGCCGATCGAGGGCCACGACGTCGGCGAGGAGCGTGGCGAGGCGGCGCCCGAGGTGTCGGAGGAGGCACCCGACGCGCGCGCGCACGAGGAACGCCCGCCGCGGGAGACCGAACGATGACGGCTGGCGCCGAGGTCGTCCGGGTACCGCAGACGGAGGAAGACGCGCACGCTGCCGTCGGCCACGCCGAGCAGGGCATCAACACCGCGCTGCTGGGCATGCTGCTGTTCATCGGCAGCGAGGTCATGTTCTTCGCCGGGCTGTTCGCGGCCTACTTCAATGCCCGCGCCGCGGCGCCGGCGTGGCCGCCGGCAGGGCTTGAGAACGTCGTCGCCCCGAACCTGCTGGTCATCACCGCCACGACCATCCTCGTCATCAGCTCGTTCACGATGCAGTGGGGCGTGTGGCGCATCCGGCGTGGCGACCGCGCCGGCATGAACCGGGCGCTGATCGTGACGCTCGTGCTGGGCGTGCTCTTCCTCGGCATGCAGGCATACGACTACTGGGAGCTGCTGACGCACGAGCACTTCGGCATCAACAGCGGCATCTACGGCACGCTCTTCTACACGCTCACCGGCTTCCACGGCGCGCACGTATTCGGCGGGGTGGTCGGCATCGCGATCATCTTGCTGCGCGGTTTGGCCGGCCAGTTCTCGGCGCGCCACCACGTTGCCGTCGAAGCAGTCAGCGCGTACTGGCACTTCGTCGACGTGGTCTGGATCGCGCTGTTCTTCACGCTGTACTTCCTGAAGTAGGAGCGAGCGTGTTCGTCTGGCGCAACGCGATCGTGCTCGGCGCGGGCTTCATGCTCGTCGCCCTGATCTACTGGTGGCTGCAGGGCAGAGGCCCAACGCTCGATCACGCCGGCGTGACGATGCTGCTGGTCCTGGGCGGCGCGATGATGTTCACCTTCGTCATCCTGCTGCGCGGGTCGCGCGGGCTTTGACGCCGGTCGGAAATCGCCATGCCTGAGCACGAGCCCGATCTGTTCGATCGGCTGCTGGAGCTCCTGTCGGCCCTGGTCATGCCGGTATGGAATGACCTGATCGCGCTGATCCCGCTCGTCCTGCTCGGCGTGGTCGTCGTGTTCTTCCTGGGGATGGCGTGGCTATGGCGACGGGCATCCGCGCGCAACCAGCCGCGCCTGATACCGCGGCTGGCGGCCGGCCCTCCTCCACCGGGCATCCACCTGCCCGGGCCGTCGCGTTGGCCGTTCGTGGTGCCGATCGGCGCGACCTTGCTGCTTTTCGCGTTCATCCTGCCGCCGCGTGACGACGCCGGCCAGCCGGCCTTCCCGGTCAACCTGACGCTGCTCGCCGTGGGCGTGTTGGTGACACTGGTCGCGCTCGCCGGCTGGCTCGTCGACGCGATGCGCGAG
>JALYGJ010000048.1 GCA_030777155.1 Chloroflexota bacterium
CGACGAGCTCGAGCTCGTCGACCTCGACCGGGTAGGCGAGCACGGTCCCCGGCGCTGCGCGGAGCAGGCTGGCGACGTTATAGCTCAGCACGGGTCGTCGCGGTCTCCGCGCCGCCATCGGCCGGCGCGGCTGCGCCGTCGCCCGACTGGTGCCGCTCGTCGAGCAGGGCGAGGCCGCGCTTGATGCTCTGCAGCGCCTTGATGCACTCGCCCTCGAGGTGGACGAGCACGCTCTGCGCATACTCGTCGGCGCCGCGTCGGATCTCCTCGGCGTCACGTTCGCCCTGCGCGATGATCTCGGCGGAGCGCACCTCGGCGGCCCGCGTCAGCTCACGCTCCTCGATCAGGAACGCGGCCTGCTCTTGAGCGCGAGCAAGGATGCGTTCGGCCTCCTCGTGGGCACGTTCGACGATGCGCTCGGTCTCGTCGCTGATCCGTTTCGCCTGGCGCACCTCTTCGGGCACCGCCACGCGCAGCTGGTCGATCAGGTCGAGCGCTCGCGTCTGGTCGATGATCACGTTGTTGGTCAGCGGCATGCCGCGGCCGGTGGCGATCAGCCGTTCGAGTTGCTCGAGCAGGAAAACGATGTCGATGGGACTGGGCCTCCGCAGTGGTTGCCCGGCATTCTAGCCCGTCAACCGGCGCACGACCGCGGGCGGCACCATCCGGCTGACGTCACCGCCGAAGGAGGCGATTTCCTTCACCAGGCTCGAGCTGAGGTAGGCATGCTCCAGCGCTGTCATGAAGAAGATCGTGTCGACCTCCGGCGCGAGCTTGCGGTTGGTGTGGGCCATCTGCAGCTCGCTCTCGAAGTCGCTGACCGCACGCAGACCACGGACGATGAAGCCCGCGCCGAGGCGGCGCGCGAAGTCGACGGTCAGTCCGTCGAAATCGGCGACGTCGACGCGGTTGGCCAGTGGACCGAGCGCTTCCGTGGCCGCCTGGCGGATGGTCGCGATGCGCGTCTCGAGGTCGAGCAGCGGCGACTTCCGCGGGTTGACCAGCACGCCGACGACCAGCCGGTCGAAGACACCGGCGGCGCGCTCGATCACATCGAGGTGGCCGAAGGTGATCGGATCGAACGAGCCGGGATAGAGGGCGGTCGTCATCGTCGCGCTGCCACGTGCACTTTCCTCGTCGCAGTCTCGCAGGTCGCGCCCGCTTCAGCCGGTGGTCGCGCCGAAGCGGTAGAAGCTGAGCATCGTCTCGCCGAAGCGGCGCTCACGATACCGCTCCAGCACACCCGACCGAGCTGGCGGCACGTCGCGCCAGAAGTGCTTGGCGGCGACGACCGCGCCATCGCCGAGCCAACCGCGCGTCGGGTCGGCGAGGCACTCGAGCGCCGGCTCGAGCAGCGCCGAGCCGTACGGTGGATCGAGCAGGCAGCTGCCGAAAGGGGCGCCGTTGGCCGCCGCCGGCCGGCCCAGAAAGGCGAAGACGTCGGCACGGACGATGCTGCCGCCGGCCAGCCCGCTCCGGGTGAGGTTGGCGGCGATAACGCGGCATGCGCCGCCATTGCGCTCGACGAACACGGCGCGCCCGCAACCGCGCGACAGCGCCTCGATGCCGGCCGCCCCGCTGCCGGCGAACAGGTCGAGGAAGGCATCGGCCTCGTCCAGCCGGCCCTCCGCCTCGAGCACGCCGAACAGCGCCTGCTTGACGCGGTCGGACAACGGCCGTGTCCCTTCGCCCGGCGCGAGGAGCCGGATGCCGCGCGCAGCGCCGGCGATGACTCGTCCGGCATCAGCCATCGGCGGCCGGCACTGCCGACACCACTTCCCCCGCACCTACCCGGCGCAGCCAGCCGGCGGTCAGCTCATGCTCGAGGGTGGCACAGTCGGCCGGCAGCCCGCCATTCTCGTCGAGCAGCCCTTCGGCGAGGGCGCGCGCGCGTACCGAGACGGCGCGGTGAGCCGGGTTGAGCAGCGACGCTACGCGCAGCGGCGGTAGCCCGCTCTGGCTCAGCCCGAGCACCTCGCCCTCGCGTCGCTGCTCGAGATCGAGCTCGGCCAGCGCAAAGCCGTCGTCGGTCGCCGCCAGCGCATCGAGACGTGCCTTGACGGCCGCCTCTTCGTCGTTCTGGGGCTCGCCCTCCGGGTAGCGCTCGGATACGAGCACGCACCACGACTCGGCCTCACCGCGCCCGACCCGACCGCGCAGCTGGTGCAGCTGGGCCAGGCCGAAGCGATCGGCATCGAGGATCAACATCAGCGTCGCCTCGGGCACGTCGACGCCGACCTCGAGGACGGTCGTGCCGACGACGACATGGGCCTCGCCGCGACGGAAGCGCTCCATCCGCTCGTCGCGCTCCGCCGCCTTGAGCTGGCCGTGGACGATCTCGATTGCCGGCAGCGGTTGGTCGACGCCGGCGACGCTGGCCGCCTCCCCCCAATTCTGGCGCAGCAGTTCCGCTGCCTCCTCGACTGAACGCGCGCCGGCCGTTCGGTCCTCGTCGACGAGTGGCACGACGACGAACGCGCGGTGGCCTGCCGCGACCTGGCGGACGAGCAGCGGGATGGCACCGGGCCGTCCGTCGGTACGCCGGATGAGCTCGGACGAGCGACGAACACCGGTGCCGATGCGGAGCCGGCCGGCCGGCGGGGCGCGCAGGTCGGATACGTCGAGGTCGGCGTGGACTATCTGGCCGAGCGTGCGCGGGATCGGCGTGGCGGTCATCAGCAGCACATGCGGCGCAGCACCCTTGGCGGCGAGCGCGTCACGTTCGCCGACGCCGAAGCGATGCTGCTCGTCGACGACGACCAGGCGCAGGTCAGCAAACGCGACCGCCTGCTGAACCAGCGCGTGCGTGCCGACGACGACGCGCCCGCGCGTCCGGCCCTCGAGCGTCGTGGCCAGCGGAGCAGCGATCACCTCGAGCGCTTCCCGGCGTGCCGCGGCGGCGTGTGAGCCGGTCAGCAGCGTCACGTCGTGGCCCAGCGGCTCGAGCAGCGCGGCCAGCGTCTGTGCGTGCTGACGGGCCAGCAAGTCGGTCGGTGCGAGGAGGGCAGCCTGTCCGCCGGCGTCGGCGACGAAGGCGAGCGCGAGCGCCGCGACCGCCGTCTTGCCCGATCCGACATCGCCCTGCAGCAGGCGCATCATCGGCCGCCGCGCGCCGAGATCGGCACGGATGTCGGCGACCGCGCGCAGCTGGTCGTCGTTCAACCGTACGGCCGCTTCGCCGGCCGCGGTCGACGCGCTGGCCGCTCGGCGACGCCGCGCGATCTGTGCGCCGATCGTCGACTCGATGCTGGCAATCGCCTCCTCGTAGCGGCGCTGATCGACGGTCACGGGCGTCGCCAGCTCGCGCCGCCGCTGTCGCTGGCGCGCGACCATGCCGAGCTGCAGCGCAAGCAGCTCGTCGAAGGCGAGCCGGGCGAGGGCATCGTCGAGCCGGTCGAAGTCGGGCGGAAAGTGAACCCACTCGACGGCATCGCGTATCGGCGGCAAGGGGCGCGGCCGACCGTGACCGGCGGAAGTCAGCACGGCTGGCGGCAGGTACTCGTCGAAGCTGGGCAGCGCGACGGTCAGTACAGACCGGATACGCTCGCGCAGCCATACCCCGGTCAAGCCCTCCGTCAGGCGGTAGACCGGCACTATCCGGCCGGCGTGCAGCGCGTCGCCGCCGGCGCTGCCGAACTCGGGGTTCTGAAAGCGCGGCAGCCAACCACGCAGCTCGACCTTGCCTGACAGCGCGACCGTCCGGCCCGGCGCAAGCCGGCGCTCGATGAAGCGCCGCCCGAACCAGACCGCCTCTCCGTTGCCGGTCGCATCACGCAGCTGCGCGATCGTCCGTTGGACGCGCCGCCGGAAGCCAGCCTCGACGCGGATTGCGACGACCTCGACGACTGCGCTGACCGGGCCGTCGACCGGTTGGCGGGCCAGCGCGGCGAGGGTCATCGGGCGGCTGAAGTCTTCGTAACGCCGCGGCAGGTGGAAGAGCAGGTCGCGCACGCTCGTCAGCCCCAGGCGCCCAAGCCGGCGCGCCACCGCCGGCGTCACCAGCCCGCTGCGCGCCAGCGGAGCGTCGAGAGGCGCGCTGCCGGCCACGGGCGGGCTCGATGCCGCCGGTGCGCTCACCGTTCGCCTACTCGGCCGCGATGATGAAGCTGTAGTGGGGCTGGCCGCCCTCGACGATCTCGACTTCGGCGTCGGCGTACTCACGCGCCAGCGCCTCGGCCAGGGCGTCCGCGGCAGCTCGGTCGG
>JALYGJ010000049.1 GCA_030777155.1 Chloroflexota bacterium
GCGCCGGGTCGATCGGGCGTCAGGGCTGGCGGCCGCGGCGGCGAGCGCGGCGCGCGAGGCAGAGTCGGCGTTCGGTGATGGCTCGCTGTACCTGGAGAGGTACGTCGAGCGCGCCCGGCATGTAGAGGTACAGCTACTCGGCGACAGCCATGGCCAGGTCGTCGCCGTCGGTGAACGCGACTGCTCGGTGCAGCGGCGCCACCAGAAGCTCGTCGAGGAGGCGCCGGCGCCCGGGCTGTCCGTTGACCAACGTGCCGAGGTCCACGCCCTCGCGCTGCGAGTTGCACGCGCGGTCGGGCTGCGCAACGTCGCGACGGCGGAGTTCCTGCTCAGCAGCAAGGGCGAGTTCTGGTTCCTCGAGGTCAACGCACGGCTGCAGGTCGAGCACGGGGTGACCGAGCTCGTCAGCGGCATCGACCTCGTCCACGAGCAGCTCTGGCTGGCCGCCGGCCGGCGACTGTCACGTCCGGTAATGGCGGCTGCAGCAGAGGCGAGTCAGCCGACGCGCCACGCGATCGAGGTCAGGATCGGGGCCGAGGACCCCGCGCGCGAGTTCGCGCCGGTCCCCGGTCGCGTCACGCACTGGCGTGAGCCGGCTGGGCCGGGCGTGCGCGTCGACGCCGGCGTCGAGGAGGGGAGCGCTGTCAGCGCGGAGTACGACCCGCTGCTCGCGAAGTTGCTGGTGGTGGCCCATGACCGGCCGGCGGCGCTCGCCCGCCTGCGGCGCGCGCTCGGCGAGTTCGAGATCGCAGGTGTTCAGACGACGCTCCCTTTCCACCGCTGGCTCGTTGACCAGCGCCACTTCGCCGACGCCTCGGGTCTGGCGACAGACCTCGTCGCCCGCGAGTGGCAGCCGGCCGCGCTCGCCCAGGCTGCCGCGCTACGGGCGGCGGCCGTCGCCGTGAGGTCGCTGCCGCTTCGACAGCCGTCCGCGGGCGGAGCGTCCGAAGCGCACACTCCCACCGATCGCGCAGCCGAGCCGGCTCTCGCGTGGTGGCAGGCAGGCGTGCACGAGCAGCTGGCTGACCGGCGATGAACGACCGAGCCGGCGAGCGGCTGCGCGTGACCGTCGTCGGTCCAGCCGAGGTGACCGTCGAGCTCGGACCCGGCGACGCGGTAGTGGCGGCAGCGGAGAGGGAACGGGCGGTCGTAGTCCCGTGGCCGGGCAAGCGAGCCGATACGTGCCGCGCCGCGACCGATGGCGCAGAGGTCGTCGTCGACGGCTGGCGGTTCGAGGTGGCGATCGAGCCGGCGCGGCGCGCGGCGCTTCGCGAGAAGGCGACGCGTGTCGGGCAGGCGCACGGCGGCTCGTCGGTGACCGTGCTCCGCGCCTACATCCCCGGACGCGTCACGCGGCTCTGGGTAGGCGAGGGCGAAACCGTCGAGCAGGGCCAGCGGCTGCTCGCCATCGAGGCGATGAAGATGGAGAATGACGTGCGCGCGCCGCACGCCGGGCGTGCCGAGAGCGTGAGGGTAGCGGTCGGCGAGCGCGTCGAGCGCGAGGCGGAACTGCTGACCATCGTCGCCGGCGCCGACGGCCAGTAGACTCGCGGCGTGAGCAGGGACGACGTTACCGAGCGTTCGTCGCGCGGCCGCGACGAGTGGCGGGCCACGACGCGCGCCCGCGCCAGCGCCGAACACGGCGAGCGGCGAGAACGGTTCGCGACGACCTCGGACATCGAGATCGCCGACCTCTACACCGCAGACGACCTGGCGGGCTGGGATCCGGCCCTCGACCTCGGCTTCCCCGGCGAGTTCCCGTTCACGCGCGGGGTGCAGCCGACGATGTACCGCGGCCGGCTGTGGACGATGAGGCAATACGCCGGCTTCGCAACAGCGGCCGAGACGAACCGGCGCTTCAAATACCTGCTTGCGCACGGCCAGACCGGCCTGTCGGTCGCCTTCGACTTGCCGACGCAGATGGGCTACGACCCCGACGCCACCGCCGCGGCCGGTGAGGTGGGGCGGGTTGGCGTGCCGATCAGCTCGATCGAGGACATGGAGGTGCTGCTCGATGGGCTGCCGCTGGACGAGGTGACCACCTCAATGACGATCAATGCGACGGCGGCGATTCTGCTCGCCTTCTACGTCGCGGTCGCCGACCGGCGTGGGATCCCGCGCTCGAGGCTCGGCGGAACGGTGCAGAACGACATCCTCAAGGAGTACATCGCGCGCGGGACATACATCTACCCGACGGCCGCCTCGATGCGCCTGGTCACCGACATCTTCGAGTTCTGCTCGCGTGAGCTGCCGCGCTGGAACACTATCTCGATCAGTGGCTACCACATGCGCGAGGCAGGCGCGACCGCTGCCCAGGAGCTTGCCTTTACGCTTGCCGACGGCATCGCCTATATCGAGGCGGCGCGCTCGCGCGGCCTGGATGTCGATCGCTTTGCCGGCCGCCTCTCGTTCTTCTTCGCTGCTTGGAGCGAGCTGTTCGAGGAGGTGGCGAAGTTTCGCGCCGCGCGTCGGATGTGGGCACGCCTGATGCGCGACCGGTTCGGCGCGCGCGACCCGCGGTCGATGATCTGCCGTTTCCACGTCCAGACGGCCGGCTCGAGCCTGACCGCCCAGTCGGTCGACAACAACGTCGTTCGTACCACCCTGCAGGCCCTGTCGGCCGTGCTCGGCGGGTCGCAGAGCCTGCACACCAACGCGCGCGACGAGGCGCTCGCGTTGCCCACCGAAGCCGCCGCGCGCCTCGCCCTCCGGACGCAGCAGATCATTGCCCACGAGGCCGGCGTGACGGAGACGCCGGACCCGTTGGCCGGGTCCTACTTCGTCGAGACGCTGACCAACCAGCTCGAGGCGGTGGCGCAGGAGTATCTCGACGAGATCGACGCGATGGGCGGCGCACTGGCCGCGATCGAGGCCGGCTATCAGCAGCGGCAGATCGAGGAGGCGGCCTACCGGGTCCAGCGTGAGATCGAGGCCGGGGAACGCATCGTCGTGGGCGTCAACCGCTTCCGCGACGACGAAGTGCCGTCACCGGAGCTCCAGCGCATCGATTCGGCGGGCGAGCGCGAGCAGGTCGAGCGCGTGCGCCGGGTGCGGGCCGGGCGTGACCCCGCCGCCTGGTCGGCTGCGCTGGCCGCGCTCGAGCGAGTTGCGGTGAGCGACGGGAACCTGCTGCCGCCGATCATCGAGGCGGTCAAGGCGCAGGCCACGCTGGGCGAGATCAGTGACCGCCTGCGCGTCGCCTGGGGCGAGCACCGCGAGCTGATCACCGTATGAGGGGTAGCGAACATACGTTCGGATTGCTTCTTCCGCCCGCGCGCGTTCACCACGTCGCCGTCGTCGTCCGTGACCTGGAAGCTGCGTTGGGCGTGTACCGTGACCGACTCGGGCTGCCCGTCGAGCTCGTGCTCCCCATCGAGTCCGACGGGGTGACGATCGCCTTCCTGCCGGTTGGCGAGTCGAAGATCGAGCTCGTCCAACCGACGGATGGGACGACCGGTGTGGCGCGCTTCCTGGAAAGCCGGGGCGAGGGCTTTCATCATGTCTGCCTCGAGGTCGCCGACCTTGCCAGGCAGCTCGAGCGGCTGGCGCGGCGGGGGATAGAGCTCATCGACCGCGCGCCACGGCGCGGCGCCGAAGGTCCGGTAGCCTTCGTTCACCCGCGTAGCTGCCACGGTGTGCTCGTCGAGCTGATCGAGGCGCCCGGCGGGCCGGCGTGGTCCGCGCTGGGCTACGACGAGCGGTCGGCGGCGAGCTGAGCGCAACCCGCTCAGCCCTCCGTGGCTCGGCGCGAATCAGTCGGCGCGCACTCCCGCTTCTCGCAGCAGGCCCGGAATCTGGCTCGGGCTTTCGGCGACTCGCACGCCCGCCGCCTCGAGCGCGGCGACCTTGCTGGCAGCGGTACCGCTGCTGCCGCTGATGATCGCCCCGGCATGACCCATCCGCCGGCCGGGCGGCGCGCTGCGGCCGGCGATGAAGGCGGCCATCGGCACGCCGGCCATGTGCTCGCCGATCCAGGCTGCCGCGCGCTCCTCGGCGTCGCCACCGATCTCGCCGATGAGCACGACGGCCTCGGTCCCCGCGTCGTCGCGGAAGAGCTCGAGGATGTCGATGAAGTTGGAGCCCGTGATCGGGTCGCCGCCGATGCCGACGCAAGTCGATTGCCCGATACCGGCCTCGGACAGCGCCTCGACCACTTCGTAGGTCAGCGTGCCGGAGCGGCTGACGACGCCGACCCCGCCGGTTCGGTGGATGTTGCCGGGGATGATGCCGACCTTCGCCTGCCCGGGGCTAGTCGCGCCCGGGCAGTTGGGGCCGACCAGGCGCGCGCCGGCCTGCTCGACGACATGGATGACCTTGAGCATGTCGAGGGCCGGGATGTGCTCGGTTATGCAGAAGATGGTGTTGATGCCGGCGCCGACCGCCTCGAGCACCGCGTCCGGCGCGCCGGGCGCCGGCACGTAGATCACGCTCGTGTTGGCGCCCGTCTCGGCGATCGCCTCGGCACACGTGTCGAAGACCGGGACGGGCTGCTCGAGTGCGGACTGGCCGCCCTTGCCGGGCGTGACGCCGGCGACGACGTTGGTCCCGTAGTCCTGCATCTGCTGCGCGTGGAAGCCGCCCTCCCGGCCGGTAATGCCCTGGACCAGCAGCCGCGTCTCCGATCCGACCAGGATGCTCATGCCGGCGCCGCTGCCGCCTGGCGCGCGATCTCGACCGCCTTGTCGACTGCCTCGTCGAGCGTCTGCGCCGTCTGCACGCCGGGATCACCCGATTCGGCCAGTATCCGTGCCGCCTCGTCGGCATTGGTCCCGACGATGCGCACGACCATCGGTACCTGGCGCTGCTGCATCGAACGCGCCTCGACCAGGCCGCGTGCGACCTCGTCGCCACGTGCGATGCCGCCGAAGATGTTGACCAGGATCGCGCGCACGTGCTGGTCGGCCAGGATCAGCCGCATCGCCGCCGCCACGCGGTCCGCCTTCGCGCCGCCGCCGATGTCGAGGAAGTTCGCCGGCTCGCCGCCCGCGCGCTTGATCAGGTCCATCGTCGCCATCGCCAGCCCGGCGCCGTTGACCATGCAGCCGATGGTGCCGTCGAGGCGGATGAAGGAGAGCCCCTGCTCGCGGGCGGCGACGTCGACCGGGTCCTCCTCGTCGAGGTCGCGCATCTGCTCGAGGCGCGGGTGGCGCACGAGCGCCGAGTCATCGATGGTGATCTTGGCGTCGAGGCACTGCAGTGTCTCGCGAGCCGTGGCGTCGGGCGCATGCTCGCGAACGACGGCCAACGGGTTGACCTCGACCAGGTCGGCGTCGTTGACGACCATCGTCGCGTAGAGGCCCTTGGCGATGCCGACGAACTCGCGCTGGTGCCCGCCCAGCCCCATCTCGAAACACAGCTGCCGCGCCTGGTAATCGAGCAGCCCGAGGTGGGGATGGGCGTGGACGTAGCTGATCGCCTCGGGCTTGTCGGCGGCAACCTGCTCGATCTCCACGCCTCCCTCCGCCGAACCCATGAACAGGACGCGGCGAGACGCTCGGTCGAGCACGCACGACAGGTAGTACTCGCGCGCGATCTCGGCGGCCGGCGCAACCAGCAGCCGGCGAACGATGCTGCCCTTGATGTCGAGGCCGAGGATCGCTCCGGCCGCCGCCTCTGCCTCCTCGGCCGAGGCGGCGAGCTTGACGCCGCCCGCCTTGCCGCGCCCGCCGACAAGCACCTGCGCCTTGATCACGACACGGCCGGCGCCACTGGCCAGGTAGGCCTGCGCTGCACTAGCCGCCTCCGCCGCGGACGTGGCAACCGAGTACGGCGGAACGGGCAGGCCCTGCTCGCGCAGCAGCGTCTTGGCGTGGTATTCCTGCAGCTTCAAGCAGGGACTCCCGATCGGCTCGACAGGGTGGGCGCGGCGATTGTAGCCCCGCCGCTACACTGCGGGCGTGAGCTACGCCGTCACGCTCATTCCCGGCGATGGCATCGGACCCGAGCTGGCCGAGGCCGCGCTAACCGTTCTGGCTGCCACCGCCATCGACATCGCGTGGGAGCGGCAGGAGGCAGGCGAATCGCAGCTCGCGCGCCACGGCACGCCGCTGCCAGACCACGTCCTCGATTCGATCCGCCGGACGCGGGTGGCCCTCAAGGGTCCGATCACCACGCCCGTCGGCGAGGGCTTCCGGTCGGTCAACGTCGCGCTGCGCCAGGCGCTCGACATGTACGCCAACCTGCGCCCGGCGCGCAGCATCGCCGGCATCGAAAGTCGCTACCACGACGTCGACCTGGTGATCGTGCGTGAGAACACCGAGGATCTCTACGCCGGCATCGAGCACATGGTCGGCCCGGATGCGGCGGAGAGCATCAAGATCATCACCCGGCGTGCGTCGGAGCGGATTGCTCGCTTCGCCTTCGACTACGCGGTCGCCAACGGCCGGCGCAAGGTGACGGCGGTGCACAAGGCGAACATCATGAAGCTGACCGACGGGCTGTTCCTGGAGGCGTGCCGTAGCGTCGCGCACGACTACGCCGAGCTGGTCGAGTTCGAGGATCGGATCGTCGACAACATGTGCATGCAGCTCGTCCAGAAACCCGAGCAATACGACGTCCTCGTGCTGCCCAACCTCTACGGCGACATCGTCAGCGACCTTGCTGCCGGCCTGGTCGGCGGGTTGGGCGTCGCGCCCGGGGCGAACATCGGCAGCGCTGCCGCCGTCTTCGAGCCCGTACACGGGTCCGCGCCCAAGTACGCCGGCCAGGACGTGGCCAACCCGACGGCGCTGATCCTGTCGGCGGCGCTGATGCTGCGCCACCTGGGCGAAACCGCCGCGGCCGACGCGGTCGAGGGCGCCATCCGCGATGTCATCGGCAGCGGCCGCGCG
>JALYGJ010000050.1 GCA_030777155.1 Chloroflexota bacterium
GAGGGAACCGACTGACCGGTCCGCCGCGTCTGACCAGCCAATCACCGATCCAGAGACGGAGCGAACCGAGATGACATTTCGTACCACCGCCTCGCCGGCCCTCGTGTTGCTGACCGTCGTGCTGGCGCTCGTCGCCTGCAGCGCGCCGGGACCGGGCACGGGCGATGGCGGCGACGCCTCTCCCGACCCGACACCGGGCGCGACCGGCGGCGGCACGGTGAACACCCCCGGTGACACCGGCGGCGGCCAGGGTCCCGACGATCCGGTCGTCGGCAGGCCGGGAGCGAGCGGTGCGCAACCCGGCGATGACGGCGCGCTCGTCGTCCAGCCCGAGCCGGGCATCGTCGACCCGCAGCCGCACGCCTGGGATCACATCACCGTCGCGGCCGACGGCCGCACGATCACCGTCTTCTATTGGGGCGGTGTGCAGGAGTGCTACGGGTTGGCCGCGGTGCACGTCGACCGCGACGCGGATGGATTGCTGGAGGTGACCGTCCTGGAGGGCCGGCGCGCCGACCTCGCGCCCGACACGGCGTGCATCGAGATCGCCGTGCTCAAGTCGGTGACAGTCGACCTGGACGAACCGATCATCGCGCCGGCCGACTAGCGCCCTCTGCACTCAGCCCGGCGCCGCCTGCTCCTCTCGGACCACCTTCTCGGCTGCCTCCTCGTTGTAGTAGGGCTGGTTCAGGTGGATCTGGCGCCGTCGGCGACCGCGCGAGCGAAGGTTGAGCAGCTCGACGAAGACTGAGAAGCCCATCGCGAAGTAGATGTAGCCCTTCGGGATGTGCAGCTCAAAGCCCTCGGCAACGAGCGCGGTGCCGATCAACAGCAGGAAGGCGAGCGCGAGCATCTTGATGCTCGGGTTGCGCTCGACGAACTCGCTGATCGGGCCGGCCGAGACCATCATCACGAGCACGGCGATGATGATCGCGGCGACCATCACCGGCACCTCGTCGACCATGCCGACGGCGGTGATGACCGAGTCGAGCGAGAAGACGATGTCGAGCAGCATGATCTGGACGATCACGCCGGCGAACGATGCGACCTTCGGCGCGACGCGGTGCTTCTCTTCTTCGACGTCCTCGAGCCGGGCGTGGATCTCGAGCGTCGCCTTGGCCAGCAGGAAGAGGCCGCCGCCGATAAGGATGAGGTCGCGACCGGAGAACTCGTGACCAAAGAGGCTGAACAGCGGCGCCGTCAGTCCGATGATCACCGCGATCGACAGCAGCAGCAGGATGCGCATGATCATCGCCGCCGCCAGACCGGTGATACGCGCCCGCTGGCGCTGCTCCTCGGGCAGTTTGGCGGCCATGATCGAGATGAAGACGATGTTGTCGATGCCGAGGACGATCTCGAGCGAGGCGAGCGTGACGAGTGCGATCCAGATCTGGGGATCGGTCAGCAGTTCCACGGCGCGACGGTAGACGAAAACAACATTGCGGGTGCGACGCCTGCGCGATCAGGCGTGTAGCGGTAACGCGCCGGGTGGGGAGGGCTAGGCGCTGCCTTCCTCTTGCCGCGGCCGCTGTTGGCCGACGAGCGCGTTCCACGCCTCGTAGTCGAGCTCGTTCTTGGCGGCGATCAGTCGTCCCTCGGCTACCTCGTCGCCGGCGCGCGCGACGAATGGGCCGTCGTCGAGCCGCTCGAGATCGATGTACGTGCTGCCCTGCTGGAGCCTCGTGCCGGGCAACAGGACGCTGACTCGTTGGGCGGCGTCGCCGATCCCGGCCGCGGCAAGGCGCGCCGCCTCGTGGTTGGACAGCGGCCGGCTGGCGCGCGTTCCCGCGGCACGGGCAAGCTCCGCTCGGCCATGGCCGAGATCGGCTGAGAAGTCGTCGTCAGGCCAGCCGGCAGCCTCGTGCTCGCCCGTTCTCTTCGGCTCGCGCTCTTCCATGGCTGCTCAGCCGAGCGTGAAGGTGACCGCGACGATGTCTTCGCTGAGCGCGTCGGGTGGCCGCTCGTAGACGCCGGCGGAGAGGCCCGCGTCGCCGGCGTAGCGCTGGATCTCGTCGTTGAGCGCGTCGAGGTCGTCGTGTGCGCCGCAGAGAGCGGTGATCGCTGCGCAGATGGCGGGCGCGCGCTCGCGGACCGCCGGATCGACGAAGACCTGGACGGCCTGGAAGTCGCCGGCCAGCCACGGGATGGCGCACGCGGCATCGGATTGGATCAGTGGATGGCTTGCCGGGCGGTCGTCGTCGAAGGGGTGATCAACCATGCCGGCGTGCTCGTACGGCGCCCGTCGCGGGCCGCGGCGTTCATCGATCGTCATTCGCTCAGCATGGCCAGCGATGGGTGCAAGCCGCCGGGTCCGCCCGCTCGGGCCAGGTAACGGCAGCGTTTCAGTCGCTCGTCAAGCCGTCGCGCGTCGGCCGAAACGCTCGCCCGCGCCTAGCGGGTGATGTCGACGACGCAGAAGCGGTTGCCCTCCGGATCGGCCAGGATGACGAAGTCGGCGTCGGCCGGCCGCTTGTCCCAGTGCACCTCGGTCGCGCCCAGCTCGAGCAGCCGCTCGACTTCGGCGGCGTGGTCGTCGGTGTACAGGTCGAGATGGATGCGTGGCGGGATCTGCAGCGCGGAGCGCGACTTGTCGAGCGCGACGTTGGGGCCGTTACCGTCGCGCGGCCGTAGCAGCACCCAGTCGTCGCTGTCGCCCTGTTCTCTGCCGCGCGGCTGGTAGCGGAGAGCGGCCGACCAGAAATCGACCTGGCGCTGCAGGTGGTCGACGCGGATGACGATCGATCCGACGCGCAGCATGGTTCTCGGCGAGCGGTCGGGCCTACTCGCCGACTACTTGCCCTTCTTGCCGCCGCCCTTCGGCTTCTTGCCCCCGCCCTTGCTGCCCGTCCCCTTGTCGCCCATCGTGTCTCCTCTGCCACGCGTCGCTGCGAGATGGCGGCATGCTGGTCTGGGTGCCAACCTTTTGTCAATGGGTCGCCTCGCTGCCGGTGTCTGCGGTGCATGTAGTAGTATTCTGCAATGATCACGGTACCGGAGGCAGCGAGGCGCGCGCGCAGGAACCCGGAGACGGTCCGCCGTTGGATCCGTACGGGCCGGTTGCCGGCGCGCAAGATCGGCACGCAGCACGTCATCGAGGAGCAGGATCTCGAGGACATCCTCGCCGACGAGGAGCTGCCGGTGCCGACATCATGGGGTTGGGACCGCATGCCCGACGGCCGACCGGTCCCCAACGTCGTGCGGGCCGTCAGGTTGTCGCGCCTTGACCGTTGAGCGCGTCGTGGTCGACGCCAGCACAGCGGTCCGCGCGTCGATCACCGACGGCTGGGCCCCCTTGGCCGAACTCCGCCTGGTGGCTCCGACACTGATGTGGTCCGAGGCAGCCGCCGGTCTCCGCCAGCTCGAGGTCAGAACGGAAATATCGAGCGCGGAGGCCGCGGCAGCGCTGGCACGGCTCGTCGGCGCCAGTGTCGAGCCGCACGAGTCGCGCGACCTCCTCTTAGACGCTCGTGCGCTCGCCGTTCAGCGCGGCTGGGCGAAGACATACGACGCGGAGTACATCGCCCTCGCCCGGCACCTTGGTGCACGACTCCTGACCATCGACGCGCGCCTGGCGCGTGGCGCAGCCGGCCTGGCTGAGGTATTCGACCTGAGCTGACCCCCCTGGCGCGTCACCGACCTTACTGCCGATAAGAGAAGTTATGTAACTGGCGCCACCTCACGGTACACAGCGAGCGGTGTGATTGTTGCCGCTGTGCCAGAGATGTCGACGAACAGCTTCATTGGAGCAAGTGCATCGCGCTCGACGATGTCCAGCAGCGTCTGCCCTTCGGGTGAGTAGAACGGATCGTCCGCCGGTTTGTTGACCTGTCCGAGAACATGCCAGGTGCCCGCCATCCTGTGGCCGTGCCGAACCACTAGCCGGTCGAGTTGCTCAACGAACTTGTCCCGCTCCACAATCGCCGTGGCTACAAGATGATCGCCACTGAGCAGACGTATACGCACCGAGTTACTCGCGAACGTTCTCAAGATGTTGGTCAGCGCATTCGCCTGCCCTGGGGTGAGGTCAGAATCGCTGTCGTGCCCGTGGCGGGAACGTCGTTCTGCGCGGTTTGAGCGTTGGGGATCACCGGTAAGCGTTCGGAAGCTCCTTTGAACGTCAGGCATCCGTTCAACGAGGCCCGCCAGCGCCTCCGCATCGATGACCTGCAACTGTCCGCTGACGAGGACGAACGCGCCGTCGGGCAACTCCGCGCGAATGGAATCGCGCAGGTAACCGCGCTCCCGCAGGCCAGCGATTACCTCGACGACCAGTTTGTGATGGATCGTTGAGGTGAGGCTTGATCCGGCCGACAAGACCGCCTTCGTGTCCATGGTCCCGCGTAGCAGAAGCGGGAGGCTCGCCTCGATGGACCCTGCAAGGTGAGTGTCATCCGAGGTGGAGGTGGTACGGCTTTCGGGCACTCCTTCGAACAACTGACTAGCAAAGGAGCGAAGTCTTTGGATATCCAGATAGATGAAGTCGAGGATCCTATTCACTGGCCATCCGTCTTTGCGAGTGTTGGCGGCCGATTGTGGCGGGCGGACAGTGCCAGCTTAGGTGTCACGACGAGCAGCAGCGACCCCGACCTTGATCCTAGCTAGCCGCCTGAAAGATCCGAAAGCCAACGGAGCGCAGGACACGCTCGACATCCCTTGCGTACGGCAGTCCATCGAGAACTACGCCTTTTCGGCGTGGCGATAGCAGCTCAATGCCGATAACCGAGCCATCCTCCGCGTAGTTGATCCCGCGGGAGTCGTCGAGTTGCTCTCGCCTGGCCCATGGCTCATCGCTGACCGTCAGGTAGGCTGCATCGACCGACTCGTCGTACTCCAGGAGCAAGTGGATCATGGCTTTGAGCCCTTGCGCCAGACGGTCACGACCCGACCGTCGTCCGTGTCGACCACGACCTCGATGTCCTCGTCTCCGAACCACCGCGATCGGATCTCTCGTAGCTCGTCGTGCGCCGATGGACGGCGGTCGTCTGGATCATCGTATGTGGCAGCGATCATCTCGAAGGAAGTCCTCTCACGTCTCGCCTCGCGGGTCGCGTGGCGGCTGAGGAGTGACGGGTCGAAGCGTTCCGGCATGCGAGGGCATCAGACTCCGAGCACCTTCATGACTTCATCCCCGTAGTGGTTGATGACCTTGACGGCGATCTTGGCTGACTTCGGGCGCGGGAAGGGACGGCTGACGGTCGAGTTGGCGGTCGCCCAGGCTTCGTCGGAGATGTCAGCTCGAAGAGCCTTGCGCAGGCGGTCGTAGGGGTCGTCGGCGCCAGTGAAGTAGGCGTGGCGCACGAAGAAGGCGTCACCGTCGTAGTCCGTGTCGAGGAACCAGGCGGCGATGTCGTCGACTGACGACGACCGCAGCTGGCCGGTCGTCGGGTCGTAGACGTCCAGTCCTCGGATCCCGACGACCAAATGGTCGTCGTCGGTCGTCCGGACCTCGACGTCCGGCTCACCGAAGACTTGGAAGAGGTTGCCGGCGCCCGTTGCCTTCAGGCCGCCGACGAGCAGGTCGGGCGAGATGCGCGCCTGCAGGATAGTCAGCCGGCCGAGAGCCGACGACTCCTCCCCTGCCCTGGGATCGAATGCGAAGCCGGCGACGACGAGCAGGTCGGCGACCTTGACCGCCTCCTTGGCCGCTTCGCGGATGAGCTCGGGGCCGACGGTGCCGAATTCGGGCCCGATGGCCACCGCAGCCGTCCTGACGTGACCGTTCTCGGGGTACTCGCCGGTGGCCTGGATGTAGACGCCCGGGTACGGGTCCAGGCGGCTGAACTCGAGGCGCTCGGTCCGCTTGGTGTTCTGGACGCCAGCGCGGCGCAGGTTGTCGAGGATGCTGGTCACGAACTGACCCGAGTCGGGCGCCGACGGCGGGGGCTCGGCGGCCTCGTCCTCTGGCCCGTCGCGCAGGACCCGATGAGGCGACAGGCTCTCGACCGTGAACGGGCCCGACACGCGCACGATCTTGCGGTCCTCGTAGGGGCGGTCGAAGAGCGTCTCGGTCTCGGCGTGGCGGGCGACGGCGGCATCGATCTCCTCGCGCGTCATACCCTCGCGGATGTCCGGGTTCTGGGCGATCGATTTGAGGGTCACGTGCGGTACGCGCTCGTAGACGAAGCCGCGGCGAACGTCACCGTTCGCGGGTGGCATGGGCGATGGCGGTGCCTGGCCGGTCAGCTCGGCCTCTTTGCGGATACCGGCTTCCGAGTTGGCGAGCAGATAATACGGGTACTTGGCGGCCATCAGGCGCGAGCGCGCGAGAGCAAGCGCGACGCGGCTAGTGTCGATGGTGATCCAGCGCCGCCCCCACTGCTCGGCTACGTAGGCGGTCGTGCCGGACCCGCAGGTTGGATCGAGGACGAGATCGCCGGGATCGGTGGTCATGAGGAGGCAACGCTCGACCACTCGATTCAGCGTCTGGACGACGTAGACCTTCTGCTCGGAGAAGCCTGCCGCGGTGTCGGTCCAAGTGTTCTCGAGCGACTTCCGTCCAAAGTCCCGAAAGAAGAGCTTGTAGTACACCGTTCCGCCCCGGGCGTAAAGCCGATTCGCTGCCTTTAGGCGGACGGCACCGTCGGGGTTTGTACGCCAGCTTTTGCCGCTGGCCGGCCGGAACACGGCGCCATCGACCTCGATCTCGTACGTGCACGACGGCGTATAACCCGACGATCGGAAGTCGGATCGCCGGAAGACCGTCCTGATGAGGGATGGATCATCACGACGCGCAGCTTCTTCTTCCGTTAGGCGGCGAAAACCGCCCGATACGGTCTCATCCTCACGATAGACGTACTCATTCGGATCCAGCGGCTTCGAGGTCCAAAGGTTGCGGTACTTCAGCTTCGTCTTGTCGCATGCGTACCAATGGATGTGGTCGTAGACCGATTCAATCTGACCTGACTCTAAGGGGTTCATCGATCGGAAGTGAATCGTCGAGACGAAGTTATCGCTCCCGAACACCTCATCGAGTACCGACCGCACGAGATGGACGTTCTCGTCGCCGATCTGGACGAAGACCGAGCCAGACTCGGTCAGCAGCTCGCGAGCGACGGCCAGTCGGTCGCGCAGGTAGCTCAGGTACGAGTGGATGCCGAGCTCCCAGGTGTCCCGATAGGCGCGCACCTGCTCGGGCTGGCGCGTCAGGTCGGTGTCCTTGCCGTCACGCACGTCGCGCTTGCGCGTCGAGACCTGCCAGTTCGAGCCGAACTTGATGCCGTAGGGCGGGTCGACGTAGATCGTCTGGACCTGGCCGTTCAGGCCTTCCTTCTCGGCCAGGCTGGTCATGACCAGCAGCGAGTCGCCCAGGATCATCCGGTTGGTCCACTTGCCCGAGTGTCGGTAGAAGTCGACCTTCTGCTCGAACGACAGCTCGCTGTACGGGCCGAAGAAGCCCAGCTGCTGCTCGCTGCGCCGGCCCTCACTCTCGGCGCGCAGCTCCTCGATCAGCGCCAGCGGGTCGATCGTCTCCTGGATGTAGATCGGGACCGCCGGCACCTCCAGGTCGTGGGCGTCCTGCTCGTCCTTGCCCCTCCAGACGAGCTGCGGGTCGAGCGTGGGGTCGCGTGGGTAGCGCACGGTCGCGGGCCTCTTCTCTTCGGGGCGGGCGAACGACTCGAGCTCGGCGGTGGGGATGTTCGGGCGGCTGTCCGACGGGTGTGGGTAGGCGCGGACAGGCGTGGTCTTTGCCTTCAGTCTGTCAGCCACAGCTTATCTTGCGCTTATCCAACGTGAGCCCTCAGTCCTCGGATGTAACCAAGTCGAGCGGAGCAACTACCGCCGCAATTTCCTCGGCAATTTCGTCGATCGAGCGATCGCCTGTGCTTCTCGCGAGCTTTCCTGCAAGCGACGGGCTGTAGCGCATGACATCATCGCGCGACACGTTGTGCCAGATGGGCAGAATGATCTGACGGCCGCCGCTGACCTCGCGCGTCGCGAGGCCGTCTAGCTCATAGTTCGGCCAGCCCCTACCGAAGAAAGCCGGCGAAAGCACGACGACGCCGAATCGGCTCCGCATCAAGCCACGGTCGATCGTTCGCCTCAGGCTGTCGCCGATCTTCAGTACGACCTCGTCATACCATACCGATACATTCCGTGCCGACAGCGCCTGCGCCAACGGCCGAACGACTGCGTCCTTGTCCTCGCTGGCGTGCGAGATGAATACATCGAATTCCTTGTCCTCGACGACTTCGTCGAGATCGCCCATTCCGGCTTGATAGTCCTCAGCTGCCTGCCGGATCGAAGCGAGAGGGCTCTCGACGGTTTGTCGTGCAGGAGGTAGCGCGCCGGGCAAAACGCGGACGCCAGCGTTGAGGCGGCCTGGATAGCCGCCAAGGTGCACTACAACATACCAGTGACCCGCTCGTGGAACTCGCACACGGTGTGGCGAACGCGACACAAGTCCGCCGTAGTACCTGTGATTCCGACCTCCCTTGAACGCCGAGAAGTTGCTGGAGTCGAGCAATTCGACGTTCTGCGCCTGACCTTTGAGGGTGACTTCAACGACCTCGCCCCCCTGGAGGTAGCCGAGGTCCCATTGAAGGAACCTCATCGGACGGCCTCGCTTGCCGGCAGCTGATGCCGCAAGAGCCTCGCCTCGATCAGGTTCTTCGCATCCCAGGGGTCGGTCACCTCGAGGAACGCCCAGCGACCGGCACCACCCCAGTTGTTGACGGCCGGGATCCACAGGTGTTCGGCAGCTGCGACCTTGGCCTGTTTCTCCTTCTTGGCCTCGCCGGTGACCTCGATGATGAGCGTCAGCAGGTCTTTATCGCCCTCTGAATATGAGTCGCGTAGGCGGATCAGGAAATCCGGCACGTAGTTGGCCGCCCTCCCCTCGTAGGTGTAGGGGATCTTGAAGTTGAGGCCCTGGTTCTTGGCGTAGGCGACGACCTCGGGCATCGACTCGAGCACGTCGGCCAGCTTGGACTCCCAGCCGCTGTCCTGCACGACCCGGTTGATGTGGCTCTTCTCTGTGTCGTAGCACGTCTTGGTCGTGTCGAAGTAGACGTAGTCGGTCGAGCCGATCGGCTCGTAGGCGCGTAGGTTCGGCAGCAGCCGCTTCTCGCCGACCGTGCCGGCGACGATCGCCTGGCGGATGCGCTCCGCGGCGGCATGGCTGTACTCGGCGAACAGCAGCATCTGCGGAAACGCGCCGTCCTTCAGATACGGCTCGACGCACTCCTCGATCCATTGCCGCACGATGCGCGCGAGCTGCGGGAACAGCCACGGCCTTTCGCCGCCGTCGTCATCGCGGAAGTGGTTGTCGAGCGTCCGCTTGGCGACCGTGAAGACGACCGTCTGCAGTCGTTCGCTGCGCAGCTCATCGAGCGTGTGGATCTCGCTCTTGCCGACGATCGGGTCGACCTGCGTCTTGAGCGCGACATCCTGCGTCGAGAGCTGGAGGATTGACGAAGCGTCGAAGCGGGCGTCGAGTCGGTCGGCCGGCATCTGGTAGCGGTAGCCGACGAGGCGCGGGAACTCGATTCGGAGATCGGCCCGCTCCGGCAACGCCCGAACGGTCAGCACCGGCTTGGCCCGCTTGACCCTCCCCTTCCCTGCCACCGACAGGAAGCTGAACGGCACGCCGTACACCTCCGCGTACTGCGCGTCGAACATCCCGTTCTCGTCGGCGTCGTAGGACGCGCGGCGCAGCGCCCGGCCGACCACCTGCTCGCACAGCAGCTGTGTGCCGAAGGCACGAACGCCCAGGATGTGGGTGACGGTGTTGGCGTCCCAGCCCTCGGTCAGCATCGCCACCGACACGACACAGCGCACGTGCTCGCCCAGTCGGTCCTTCTTGCCGACGGTGTTCATCACCTCGCGCAGGATGTCCTCGTCGGTGATCTCGTCGGCGCTACGTCCCGGGAAGCGCGCGACGTACTCACGCTTGAACGCCTCGATCTCGGCGTGAGCCGCCTTGCGGAAGGCGGGGTCGAGTGCATCGCCGCGATCGAGCTGCGCCGAGTCAACCAGGATCGTGTTCGGTCGTGGGCGCAGGCGGCCGTCCTGTTCGTTGCTGAAAAGCGGCAGGTTGCCTGGGACGATGGCGGCCCTCTTGCCGTCGTCGAGAGGCTTCTCCCAGCCCGCGATCCAGTCGTACACGAGCTTGGACGTGGCCGTGTTCGAGCAGACGACGATGAAGACGGGCGGGGTGCCGATGCCCGCGCCCGCCCACTCGTCGAACGACCGCTCGTAGTCGGCGTAGAGCGTGCGCAGCGCGCCCTCGAGCTCCTTCGGGATGGTCGGGCTGCCGTCGATCGGCGTGTCGCGGATGCCTTTGCGCGGCAACGCTTCCCGAACGCGCGACCACAGCTCGCGGTACATGGGGCCAGTGCCCGTCATCGAGTCGTCGCTCACCGGGACGCGCGGCACCTTGACGATGCCGCTCTCGATCGCGTCCATCAGCCCGAAGTCGGTGACCACCCACGGGAAGAGCGTGCCTTCCGGGTAACCCGAGCCCTTGAGGAAGAACGGGGTGGCGGAGAGATCGAAGACCGACCGAATGCCCAGCTTCTCCTGCACCGCTTGCAGCCCGGACAGCCAGACGCGAGCTTCCTCCTGGTTTTCCTTGGCCAGGGCGCGCTCGTCGGCGTCGATCGCCTCAGCCTGTGCCTGCTCCCTGGGCGCCGGCGCGTAGCAGTGGTGCGCCTCGTCGTTGATCACGACGATGTTCTTGGCGTTGCCGAAGTCGCGGCAGACACGGCGAACCATCTCGGCCGGCGTTTCGCGGAACCGCTCATCGTCGCCGCCGGCGAGGACCTTCTTGGTCAGGCTGGCCGCCTGGATCTTCTCCCGACGAATAAAGGCGTGGTAGTTCGTGATCAGGATCGTCGCCGACTGGAGGCGGGCGAGCTGTTCGGGCGTGACGATGTCGAGCGACTGGTAGTAGTTGGTCGGGTCGTTGGGCAGCAGGACGCGCAGGCGGTCGCGAATGGTGATGCCGGGCGTCACGATCAGGAAGCGGTCTGAGAAGCGGCGGTCCTGCTGATTGGCCTGCTTGTTGAGCGCCTGCCAAGCGATCAGCATGGCCATCACGACCGTCTTGCCCGAGCCGGTCGCCATCTTGAAGGCGAGGCGTGGCAGGCCGCCGTTGAGCGCGGCGTTCTGGGTGCGGATCTGGTTGAGCGCGTTCGCGTCGCCGGTGCGCTCGGCTGCCTCGGTCAGGTAGATCGCCGTTTCGGCGGCTTCGACCTGGCAGAAGAACAGTCGCCGCTCGCGATCTTCGTCGCGCCAGTACGCGAGCAGGTCGCGCGTGATGCTGGTGACGTCCGGGTAGTCCTGCGCGCGCCAGCGGGCGACCGCCTGACGGATCTCGTTGACGATCTCATTCGGTTGCTGACGCTGGAGGCTACCGAACTGGTCGATCGTGAGCTGGGCGGCCGACCGCTTGCGCGGCGGCGCGACCGGGACGAAGAACTCCGAGGGCCGTCGTCGATCCTCGATTTCGCCGGTGACCTGGCCCTCAGGCGTGGTGACGAAGTGGCGCACGGGCTCGGCAAACGGCGTGTTGATGACCGGATTGTCGATCGCGGTTGCCGTGCCCTCGACCAAGCGCTGCCTCTTCCCTGCTCCGCATAAGGCTAGCGCATCGGCGCACGAGCGGACAGCCGGTCGAGAGATGTGTCTATTGCCTGTTGACCGTCCCGGTGGATGACGTGGGTGTTCTGCCAGGTCGGGGCGCCGATGAAGTAGGCGTGGCGGACGAAGAAGGCGTCCTGATCGAGCCGGCGGATCGGCGACGCGCTCAGCCGCTGCAAAATCAGCAGATTTTCACGCTCCTCTCATGAAGCCAGGTCGGATCTCCGGACACTGCTCTCTGTCGGCATCCCCGCCGATAGCGTCGTAAAGCGAAGGGAGCACGAAGTGCACGTCCTGGTCGTCACGTTCCATCTCGACGGCATCACCGAGGCGGATTACGTCCGCGCGTGCGAGGCTCTCGCACCGGCGTTCGCCGAGGTCCCTGGGCTGATATCGAAGACTTTCCTCGCCAACCGCGAGACGAATACCTACGGCGGCGTCTACTTCTGGAGCGATGGCGAGTCCCTTGAGGCCTTCAAGCGGTCGGACCTCGCGAACTCGATCGCGACCCATCCAGCGTTGGCTGGCTTCGCCATGCAGCAATTCGACGTACTGGAGGGGCCGAGTCGGGTGACCCGCGGACTGATCGCGGTCGCCGCCTGACTTCGCGCGATCTGCCCGGACACCCACCGTGTAGGCTGCGCGTATGGCCGCGCCGGTCCGCTCGTTACTGCAGCGCCGCTCGTACGAGACGGTCGTGGGACGGACAGCAGAGGTGGCCGTCTTGCGCGACGCGCTGACCGACGACGGACCGCTCGTGACGTGTGTCCACGGACTGGCCGGCATGGGCAAGACGACACTGCTCGAGGCATTCCTGGCCGAAACCCGCTCAGCCGGCGTGACGGTGGTGCGGCTCGACGGTCGTACGTTCGAGCCCACCCCAGCCGGCTTCCTCGCCGAACTCGCGCGCGCCATCGCAGCCGACGGGGACGACATTCCGAGCGTGAGGCACCGCCTTGGCGAGTTGGGCGAGCGCGTCATGCTCGCGATCGACACGTACGAGAATCTGCGCCTCATCGACGGCTGGTTGCGAACCGAGTTCGTGCCCGCCCTCACCAACAACGTCCGTGTCATCCTCGCCGGCAGGGAAGTGCCTCTGTTCGCGTGGCAGGCGGCGCCGGGTTGGCAGGGCTTCTTCCGTTCGGTACCGCTGAGGCCCCTGTCACCCGACGCAGCGATCGAATTACTCGACCGGCATGGTGTCGATCCGGCGATCGGTAGACGTCTCAACGCCCTCGTGCGCGGGCACCCGCTCGCGCTCGTGGTCGGGGCGAGTGCCATCCGTGAGCGGCCCAACCTGCAGGTCGAGGAGGCCGCGCTCCCGCGCGTGATAGAGGCGCTCGCCACGGTCTACCTGGACCAGCTCGATCCCCAGACGAGACAGGCCCTCGACGCTGCGGCTGTGGTTCGACGCATGACGCGGTCGCTGTTTCGCGCGATGGTGCCCGATGCCGCTCCCGAGGACGGCATCGAACGTTTGCGCCGCCTGCCTTTCGTCGACGTGATGCGCGACGGCCTGGTGGTGCACGAGTCGGTTCAGCATGCGGTCGCCGGCATCCTCCGCGCGACGGATCCCGAGCGCTACCGAGCGCTCAAGGCGGCCGCCTGGCGCGAGCTCCGGCTTGAGGTCGCAGGTGTCGGCCGCAGCGAGCTGTGGCGCTACACGGCTGACATGCTCTTCCTGCTGGAGAACCCCGTGCCGAGGAACGCCTTCTTCCCGCCAGAGAGCCAGTCGTACGCCGTCGACCAGGCCAGCCCGTCCGACCAGTCGGCGATCTTCGACATCCTCGACCGGCACCTCGGCGCCGAGGATGCCCACGCCTGGAAACGCTGGTGGGAGCGGCTACCCAACAGGTTCAGGGTCGTCCGCGAGACCGAAGGCGAGGTGGCTGGCTTCTGCTTCTACTTCGACCCGGCGACCGTCCCTAGCCGCTGGCTGGACGACGACCCCGTCTGCGCGTTCTTCGCCGCGCATCTCGCTGCCCACCCGATGAGTGGCCGTGACCGCGCCTTGATGTTCCGTGGATGGTTGGGTAGCGACGGGCGCGAGCCGCCAGGCAGCGTGCAGGCCGCCTGTTGGCTTGACCTGAAGCGCGCGTACATGGAGCTGCGGCCCCAGCTACGGCGTGTGTACAGCGGCATCTACGACATAGCGACGTACGGCGAAGCGTCGACGACACTGGGCTTCGCGCTGCTGCCCGGTGGACCGCTGAACCTCGACGGTTCCGCCTACTATCCAGCGGGGCTGGAGTTCGGTCCAGGATCCGTCGACGCGTGGCTGGCCTGGCTCGTCGCCGGCGAGCTCGGGCTGCAGGAGCCGCAGCTGCTCGACGTCGATAACCGGCAGTTGGTGCTTGATCACAGACGCATCGATCTGACGCCGCTCGAGTTCCGCTTCCTGCAGCAGCTGTTGGCTCAGCAGGGACGAACGGTCACCCGGCGGGAGTTGCTCGAGAAGGTCTGGGGCTATGACCACGCTGCCGCGGGAAGCAACGTCGTGGATGCGCTTGCGCGGTCCGCGCGACGTAAGCTCGGCGATCGGGCGGGGATGCTCGAAACGGTCCGCGGCCTTGGTTACCGGATACGCGCCGGCTGAGCCTCAAGACGCTCGCTCGGAGCGCGACGGCGATCCTCTAAGCGCGCGGGACAGCGTCGTGTCGCCCTCGATGCGATTGGCATCGCACGATCGTCCGATTGGAATGTCTGCCAGGTTGCGATCGTGCGGCCGCAAGGTCACCCATCGCGAAGCCGAGCCTCACCAGCCGTCGGGCCGCCTCGCCACAGCCGCACGAGCAGCCACACAAGCCATATTCCAAAGAAGATCAATAGGACCACTATCGACAATACGATGGCGGTGTCGGCGGGCCCGGCGAGCTCCCCCAGAGTCCGGCCGGTGAACGCCGTACGCAGGCTGGTCGCCAGCATGCCAATTCCCCCCCAGGGCCACCCAGGCGAATGCCCCCTGGCGTCGCAGAAGCCACCCGACACCGATCAGCCAGCCACCGAACAGCCCAAAGGTGACGATTCCCCAGGCGCCGGCCGCCACAGCCCGGCCCACGGTCTCGAGCGCTACTCGCGCGGCCTCGGCGGAGGAGCCCGTCGCGGCCGAGAAGTCAGTCAGAAGCGCTGGTCCCACGGTGGCGAGCACGGCCGCGCCCGTACCGCCAACCACCACCCCGCCCAGACCGCTCGCGGTCGTCGTTGCGACGGCCACTTCGTTCGACCCTCGGAGCCGATCGCCGACATAGATGACGACGACGCCGAACGCCAGATACCCGCCGCGGTCGAGCAGCGTGCCCCAGCGCAGCAGCTCCACCGCTCCCGCCGGCTGATCGAAGAGCACGCCGAAGTGGGCAGCCGACGCCAAGTCGAAGCCGAAGGCGGCGGCCAGCAGCGGATTGGCGATCCCTTCCATGATCAGGAGCAGACCAACGACCGCCGCCATGATGTGATTGCGTTCGGCAAGCGCAGCGGGCTGCCTGGCTGTGGCCGTCATGCCGTTCCGCGCCGCTTGGGGCGGACGGTGTCGCCTGCCGCGAACCGCAGGAGCTGAGTTGCCGACTCTGGATCGAGCCCCATGTAGCGACTAAACGACGACCGCTAGTACGTTCAATGTCTCGCCTGGCACCAGATAGCCGGAATCGACTCGGAAGGAATGGAGCAGATCAGCCGCCAAGCGCGCCGCCCGCTCCCGTTCCTGGTGCGGCAGACCACGGAAGAAGTCGCCTCGAGGACCGGGTCGATCTATTTCAATGGCGATGTAATCCTCCGCGCTGGCGTAGGGCCAGCTGACGGGGACACGCTCAATGCGGCGCACGACGAAGCCGCTCTCATGGACGGTCGTGCGCAGTCGATCTGGATCGGCCAGGGAGAACATCCCGCCCGGACCAGTCGGCTCGCTCGACGGCACGTAACCGAGGTCGCGACAGACCTCGGCGTCGATCGTCGTCCATCGGTTTCGGGCGCGATCGCCCCACACGGAAAAGGCCAGCCGGCCACCCGCACGCAACACTCGAGCGGTCTCCCGCAACGCTGATGCGGGGTCATTCATGAGCATGTAGCCCCAGCGGCAGATGACAACATCGACGCTTGCCGAGGCCATGTCCAGGTGCTCGGCGTCGAGCACCCGAAACTCGATGTTGTCGAGGCCTCGCGCGATGGCATTGCGCCGTGCCACGTCGATTGTCGCCGGCGACACATCGCTTGAGATCAGGCGAACGCCCGGACCAGCTCGATCCATAATCGCGAAGCCAGCATCTCCCGCACCCGCTGCGAGCTCGAGGACCGTCTCGCCCGGTTGGACCGCCAGTGCATCAATGAGCCAGTCTGTTACGGGGGCAGCGACGCTCCTGATCCAGCCTCCCCGCGCCTCGCGCATCGGCGCGAAGGCGTCCCATGCGTTCACGGCAGACCCGTCACGCTGGGCGCCCCGACGCCCGGTGGAAGTGACAAAACTCCAGCTTGCAAGCCCGATTCCGCCGCGAGCCCATGGGCGATGCCGTCCCTGCCTGGTTCCTCCTCCTGCGGCAGGTATACCTCGTGGCCGCCGGCGCGCAGGGCGGCCGTCACCTCGGCGTTCCAGGCCCGCTCCGGGCGGGTAAAGAGCGGACCAGCGAAGTAGAGCTTCATGCCGCGGAGTATCGCCAAACGGGCGCTTCCCTGGGCGTTTACGGGAGCTTCTGGGCGAGCGCCAGGACGATCCGTTCCGAGGCCGCGCAGATAGCCCAGCCCATAAATGTTCTGCTAGTCAACGACCTCACCGACGAGCTCGGCGCCGTGGGCGTTGGAGTCGCGCAAGAACCGCCTCGATGTCGTCGACGGGGCGGTCAAGGACAGCGGGCGTCAGTGATGATGCGTGCCGAACAACCCTTCGGTCGCAAAGACGGGGAGCTCGCAGCGCTCGACGAACCCCATGCGCCCGTACATCGCCCTGGCCATCGAACTCGAGTGCAGGATACAGCGCCGTGCGCCGGCCTGCTTCCCGCGGGCGATCGCCTCGTTCATCAGCGCCGTGGCAACGCCGCGCCCACGAGCTTCCGGCTTGACCGCGACACCGTAGATCGCAATCCAGTCGGGCAGGTCCTCCAGGTTGGCGAACAGCTTCCCCACCGGCCGATCGTTCAGGTATGCGACCAGCCGAAACCCGGGGTTGCGCTGCCCCGTCCAGTGCCGGTTCAAAGTCTCGATCATGTTGCGCTCGGCTTCGGGGACCGACCAATACGTCCGGATCAACTCTTCGTAGTCGCTTAGCCCTTGGGGATCGGCGTCCGGCGTGTCGACCTGCACGAGCCGCGCACCGCTTGCGTTCGGCTCACCGATCCAGCCATTGAGGTCTAGGTCCATCCCGGTCGCGGTCTCGACGAGGTCGAGCCCGTGCGCGGCCAGCCGCCGGCCGAGGTCGCTCGGCGTGTCTGAGGGGCGCTGCACCCACATGAACGGCACGTCGCGGGCGCGGAAGGTCCCGGCCACGCGGGCAATCACGTTGTCGGCATGTTCGGCGGCCGGGATCCGCGTACGAATGACCCAGTTGTACGGCAGGCGCCGGATTGGCGATTCGAACCACAGGACGCCGTCCTCGTCGCGGAGGCTCGCGCCCGGATAGCCACCGAAGTGGCGCCAGTGGCGCTCGAATGCAGCCTCGATGTCGGCCACCCGATCGACCATGGGCGCCATCATGACTTGTCACGCATCCCGCGTGCGATAGTCGCCGCGCACGGCCTTGGGTGCGCTAGCTCGCTATCTGCGCTCGATGATGCGCCCGACAGCTCGCCTCCCCTGTCCCGCTCCTGGCCGGCACAGGTGCGCGTACGGGCCGGAATCGAGACCCTTCCGGCGTCCGACCTGCTCGGCGGCGCCGGCCTCCTCATCAACTGCGCCGGACGCGGTGAGCTCTTGCAGCAGCCGCTTGCCGTCGGGCCAGTCGCCCAGGCCGGACTCCGAGTTGATGTGACCGAGGGCGCCCGCGAGGACGAAGTTGCTGCCCCACTCAGCCGCGAACGATGCCGCCCGGGCGGGATCGCACGTCGGGTCATCGCTGCTGGCAACCGAGCGACTGAAACGGGAGACGGCGCGCCACCATGGGCAGAAAGTCGGCCATGTCGTAGGCCGAGTTCCGTTCGTCGTCTAGGTCGGGCGGTGCAACCAGCAGCGCAGCCGCCACCCGCTGTGCAACCACTGGCTCGTTACTCGCGCGGGCAACGGCATGGCACCCGAGGCTATGGGCGACGAAGACGATAGGGGGCGGCGTGGCTTCGACCGCAGCCACGATGTTCGCCACCCAGGCGCGCGGCCGCGGGTGCTCCCAGTCGTCCTGCTGGACTCGGCGGAAGCGAGGGTCGGAGGCCTCCCAGCGTGTCTGCCAGTGCTCCGGGCCTGACGAGTAGATGCCGGGCAGGGTGAGGAAAGTGATCTGCCTCTGGTCGCGCGTCATGCCGCCGCGAGGCGCTTGTAACGGATCCGGTGTGGCCGGTCGGCGGCGGCGCCGAGTTCCTTGCGCCGGAACGCCTCGTAGTCGGTGACATTGCCCTGGAAGAACCGGACGTGGCTGTCGCCCTCGAATGCAAGGATGTGCGTCGCGATCCGGTCGAGGAACCAGCGGTCGTGGCTGATGACGACCACGCACCCGGGGAACGACTCGAGACCCGCCTCCAGCGCGCGCAGCGTGTCAGCTCGACCCCTGGCGCGCGGACTAACCGCCGAGACCCCGACGTTGCACCTCGGCGTCTATCCTCAACGAGTGCATGTGCATGTCATCACCAGGAAAGGTAGATGCCGAGTATGTGTCTGAATTGCGGATGCGGCGAACTGAACGAGAAGCATGGCAAGGATGCCAACATCACCCTCGATGACGTCCGGCGCGCGGGTGAGGCCAACGGGCAATCGGTCGAGGAGTCGCTGCGGAACATGGGCATGGCCGCCCGTCAAGTGGTCACCGGACAGGGTGAGCATTCCGGTCCGCCGCCCGGTCAGCCGCAACAGGGCTGAGCGCCAGCACCTTAGTAGACGACCCGTCCGACCGTGGCGGCGGGCATGGGCGGCCGGGTCCAACGGGTGGGTGGTCTGCCGCACGGCCCCGTGCGACGCGGAATCTTCTCAGCCACGACTTACCGCTGCCTCATCAGTGCTCCGGCAGTGCGGGTGCGCATCAACCGATCGGCGAAGACGATTGCAGCGGCGAGCGGCGAGAAGAAGCCCCATGGTCGGACCGTCGGTATCTCGACATACGTCTTACCGGGTTCGTGCGCCAGGCCGACCGTATCCGGGCCAAACGCGTAGATCACATCCCCTTCTGGGTGGACGAACTCCGTGAGCGGCTGTCCGCCCTGCTCGAAGTAGACCCAACGCGCGTCGGGGTTGGCTGCTTCCGCATCGGCAAGCGAGTCGAACCGGCTGCAGTCGAGCCCCTCGAAGTGGAGGCTGCGCGCCACCTTGCGGTCGGTCTGATCCACGACCAACAGCCCGTCCAGCCCGAACGCGTATACGACGTCCAGCCACATCATCTGGATGAGCGGCAGGTAGGTTTCGATTGGAGAAAGCTCGTCGTCGGTTTCTTCCGCGTCGACGAGGTGGAACAGCACCCGAGCGGCTCGGGGAGGCCGATCTTGCGCCATCTGCTCAGCGGCCGCTCACCACGGGCCTAGCGGCTGGCAGTCGGCGCCTGTTCGGATCGCGCGTCCTGAACCGTGACGATGGCGACGAGCTCCTGATCCTCGTGGTACTCGTACACGATGATCATCCAGCGCCATGGACCGAGTAGGTATCGGTACCCGGACCAGCGGCCGCTTAGAGCCTGCCCGAGCAATGGGATGCTCGCGAGCGGTTGAATCGAAGCGCGGAAGCGGTCGGTGGTCGTTGTCGGGAGCGAGTGCGTTTCGATCAGTCGCCGGAGGTTGCGACGCGCCCTTGGCGAGACGAGCAGGCGCGTCACCGGCTAGAGGTCGTCGAGGCGTATGCCCTGTCCGTCGCCGATCTCTTGTGAGCCCGCGACCGCATCCTCCCAAGCGCCCGGGATCCGATCGAGAATGTCGACGATCGTCTTTGGATGCGGATCCGCTTGGTCCAACGCGGTCGAAAGGAGGGAACGTGCGATCGTGCCCGGGTTGGTGTGAGTTCGCTCGGCGAGCCGCCGGAGCTTGATTGACCGTTCTTCGTCGAGCACGATGTTGACTCGCTGACCGGGCATGCGCGGACGTTAACACGCTATGACACGCTTTGTGCAGTGTCGGCGCGGCCCGCCAGGAAGCGCGAGGCGACTTGTCGATCGCGGTTGGCGTGCCCTCGATCACACGCTCCTCTCCCCTGCTTCTCGACAGGCTAGCGCATGCGCGCGGCCGTGTGCACCAGTGTGCCGGAGGTTTCCTACGCGCCGAAGGCGCACTACTCGGACTGAATCAATCCAATCGCGGCCGGTGCCTCCCGCCGTTCGGGGCTACGGCTGGCAGGTAGCGATCCAGCAGGCGCAGCAACTCCAGCGGCATCGACGAGTTGAGGCTGTAGCGACCGCTGGCGCCGACGCGCACGATGCCCATGGAGCGCAGCATGACCAGGTGGTGGAGGAGCGTGGTCTTCGGGATGGCGAAGTACTCGGACAGGTCCTGTAGCGAGTAGTCGCCCGCGGTCAGACGGCGCAGGATGCGCAGTCTGCGCTCGTCGCCCAGCGCACGAGCCAAGCGCACCAGTCTCTCCGGTGGCTCGTCCGGATCCGCGCCCAGTTGCTCGGCTGGCACGGGCACGCCCAGCAGCAGCGTAGGGCCGTGCTCCCACTGAATCGTCCACGGCCGCAGCACCCAAGTGGGAAACAGCTCGATCAGCTCGATGCCCGGCGCGGGCACGACCTCGGCACCGCCGGTCACCGACTGCAGCAGGCGCTCGACGGGAGTCTCCGTCGCGACGGACCGCAGCCGGTCGACCTCACGCTCTATGGCCGGCCAGGCCTGGCTCCGGACCTGCTCCCAGGCCGCTTCGCGCCAGCCGCCCAGCACGTCGAGCGCGAGGCGCTGTAGCTGAACCGGCTCGCAGGCCAGCGTGGCCGCGAGCGCGCGCTCGCACTC
>JALYGJ010000051.1 GCA_030777155.1 Chloroflexota bacterium
TCGCCGGACCGGCGACCGGGCTGCCGGTCGTCCCACGCAGCGCGGACGCCGGCAGCACCCAGGCGGAGGGGCCAGGGCCGCTCATCCTGGTGGTGATCGCCCTGGCCGCGCTTGCCGGGTCGGCAGGCGTGATCCTCGTCGGGCAGGCGCGCCTACCCACGCTGGCCGCCTTCCTCGCGCAGCGGGTCGTCGCGCGTCGGGAGCGGCGGCCGCACGCTTGACGCTCGCCTGAGCGTGAGCCTATCGTGCGCGCACGCTCGCGCTGAAACGGGCGTCGCTGGAGGAACCCGTCCGCCTTGACGGTCGATCGCCTCGTTGCGCTGCCCGCTACCGAGCGGCAGTACCACATCGGCCTGGCACCGGGCGAAGTCGCCGAGTACGTCCTGCTGCCGGGCGATCCGGACCGCGTCGCGCGTATCGCCGCCCGCTTCGAAGAGGTCGAGTTCGAAAGGCGCAATCGCGAGTTCGCCTCGGCCACGGGCAGCTATCGCGGCCAGCGCGTGTCGGCCATCTCGACCGGCATCGGCACCGACAACGTTGAGATCGTCGTCGCGGAGGTCCTCGCTGTCACCCGCCGGCCGACCTTCATCCGTGTCGGGTCGTGTGGCGTACTGCGCGACGACATCGCGCTCGGCGAGCTCGTCATCAGCAGCGGCGCCGTCCGCCTCGAGGCGACGACCGCCTACTTCGTCCACGAGGGCTTCCCCGCCGTTGCCGACTACGCCGCCGTCGCGGCGCTCGTGGAGGCTGCCCACTCACTCGGCCATCGCGCGCATGTCGGCATCACCGCCACGGCACCCGGCTTCTACGGCGCGCAGGGCCGGCCCATCCCGCAGCTGCCCATCCGCTTCCCCGACCTGGCCGAGGAGATGGCGCGACAGGGGGTGGTGAACTTCGAGATGGAGGCGTCGGCGCTGCTCGTGCTGGCCGCGCTGGCAAAGTGCCGGGCAGGGGTGGTGTGCACGGCGTACGCTCAGCGCGTGAGCGGCGCCTTCGTCAGGGGGGAGCAGAAGGAGCGGGCCGAGGCTGCCTGCATCGAGACGGGGCTGGAGGCGCTGCGCCTGCTGGCCGAGATGGATGATGCCGTGCGCGCCGCCGGGGCGTCGCACTGGCGACCCTCACTCTGGGCGCCCAGCGTGGCATCCTGAGAGGGAGGCACCAAGTGTGCTGGTCCGGGGCGGACGACCCCGGTCGGCAAGTCGGGGACCGGGTTGACCCGGAGAAGGAGGAGTAGTGGCTGAGGCTTATTGCGTCAAGGACAAGATGAAGGTGGAGATCCAGAATCCCGAGCGGATCACCATGAACAACGGCAAGCCGGCGGTGAAGGGCAAGTGTCCGAAGTGCGGGACGACAGTCTTCCGCATTGGCGCCGGCTGACCGTCGCGTAGTCGACACTTCTTCGAAGGCCCCGGCCACGTGCCGGGGCCTTCGGGCGTCATTCGCCGGCTCGCTAGAATCCGATCAATGACCCCACCGGCTTCCGCTGCCGGGCGCGGCAGCCAGCGAGCCGCGCCGGCCGCTCGGCTGGCGCCTGCGCTGGCGCTCGACGTTGGCGGTACGCGCCTGCGCGGCGCGGTCGTAGGACCCGACGGACGACTGATCAGCCGCCACGCGATCAATACGCCAGGCGGCGATGCAGACACGCTCGTCGGCGCGTGCGTACGGGTGTTGCAGGCCGCGCTGGCCGAAGCTGGGCCAATGGCGGCCGCCCCGGTCGCGATCGGCATCTCGGCGCCCGGTCCGCTCGATGCGCGCAGTGGTCGGCTGATCGACCCGCCCAACCTCGATCGCACGACGTGGGGCATGCCGTTGGCCGGCCTGATCGCCGACGCACTCGGCCTGCCGGCGGCACTCGAGAAGGACACCAACGTCGCCGCGCTCGGCGAAGGGACGTTTGGTGCCGCGCGCGATGTCGATGACTTCATCTACCTGACCGTCTCGACCGGCGTTGGTGGCGCGGTAGTCAGCGGCCGACGACTGCTGCGTGGCCCGGACGGGGTCGCCGGCGAGCTGGGCCATCTGGTCGTCGACGCGTTCGCCGGACCGCGCTGCGGCTGCGGCGCACGCGGCCACCTCGAGGCGCTCGCCTCGGGCACCGGCATCGCCGTCGCCGCACTCGAGGAGGGCTTCGGCGTGCGTTCTTCAGCGGCCGACGTGGCCACCGCGGCCGAGCGCGGCGATGAGCGCGCGGCGCGCATCATCGAGCGCGCGCGCGCGGCGTTCGCGGCCGCGATCGTGACGATCGTCGATGTCTTCAACCCGAGCATGGTCGTGGTTGGCGGCGGTGTTGCTGCCGGCCAGGGCGAGCGGCTCCTCCGGCCCGCTCGCGAGCGCGTCGCGGCCGAGGCGTTCGCCGTCCAGGCGCGGCGCGCGAAGATCGTGCCCGCCCAGCTGGGCGACGATGTTTGCCTGGTTGGCGCGCTAGTCCTGGCCAATGCCGCGCTCAACCCCGGTCTTGCGCCGCTCGGGCTCAAGCCGCGTGCAACGAGGCCGGGCCGATCGGCACTTCCCAAGCGGCCGCCGGGCGGCGACGATGAGGGGGGAATCATACCGACAACCACCGCCGTCGCAACTCGCTGACGGCCGATCCAGCGCGGAGGACCTGCCACATGGGCGTACGAGTGGGCATCAACGGTTTCGGTCGTATCGGCCGCCAGACGCTCAAGGCGATCATCGAGCGGACGAAGGACGTCGACGTGGTCGCCATCAACGACCTCGTCGACACCGAGCTGAACGCGCTTCTCTTCCGCTACGACTCGACCTACGGCCGCTACCCGGGGACCGTCGACCACACTGCCGACGCGCTGATCGTCGACGGCCGCGAGATCCGCGTGCTCAAGGAAAAGGACCCCGCCAACCTGCCCTGGGCCGATCTCGACGTCGACGTCGTCGTCGAGTCGACGGGCCTCTTCACCGATGCCGAGAAGGCGCGCGCCCATCTCGATGCCGGTGCTCGCAAGGTCATCATCAGCGCGCCGGCCAAGAACGAGGACGTGACGATCGTCCTCGGCGTCAACGAGGAGATGTACGACCCGGGCGCGCACCACATCATCAGCAACGCCAGCTGCACGACCAACTGCCTGGCGCCGGTGGCCAAGGTCGTCAACGACGAGTTCGGCATCGTGCGCGGGCTGATGAACACCATCCACTCGTACACCAACGACCAGCGCATCCTCGATGTCGCGCACAAGGATCCGCGGCGGGCACGTGCCGCCGGCCAGAACATCATCCCCACCACGACCGGCGCGGCGCGCGCGCTGGCGCTCGTCATTCCCGCCCTCAAGGGCCGCTTCGACGGCTTCTCGCTGCGCGTTCCGACGCCGACCGTCAGCGTCATCGACTTCACCGCCGAGCTCGACCGACCGGCGTCCGCCGACGCGCTCAACGATGCCTTCCGCGCTGCCGAGGCCGGGCCGCTGGCGGGCATCCTCGGCGTCAGCGATGAACCGCTCGTGTCGATGGACTTCAAGGGCGACAGCCGCTCGGCGATCGTCGATGCCGAGTCGACGATGGTCATCGGTGAGCGGCTGGTGAAGGTCGTTGCCTGGTACGACAACGAGTGGGGCTACAGCTGCCGCGTCGCCGACCTGGTCGCCTTCGTCGGCAGCCGCCTGGGTGCGGGCGAGAAGGAAAAGGCGCCCGCCGCGCGCGCGTAGCCACGTACGGCGGGCTGGCCCGGCACCTCGCCGGGCACACACGGCGCCCCGCCAAGCAGGAGAGCTGACCATGCTGGACAAGCTGACCATCCGCGACTTCGACCCGGCCGGCAAGCGCGTGCTGGTGCGCGTCGACTTCAACGTCCCGATCGAGGACGGCAAGGTCAAGGACGACTCACGCGTGCGCGCCGCACTGCCCACGATCCGCTACCTGCTTGCCCATGGCGCGGCGGTCATCCTGATGAGCCATCTCGGCCGGCCGAACGGCCGCGTGGTCGAGTCGGCGCGCCTGCGCCCGGTCGCCGAGCGCCTGTCGGCGCTGCTCGGCCGGCCGGTGCCGATCACCGGCGACGCGTTGGGCCTCGGCACGCGGGACGCCGTCGCGCGTCTCAAGCCGGGCCAGGTGCTGATCCTCGAGAACCTGCGCTTCCACGCCGAGGAGGAGGCCAACGAGCCGGAGTACGCGCGCACGCTGGCCAGCTACGGCGATGTCTACGTCAACGACGCCTTCGGCACCGCCCACCGCGCGCACGCGTCGACCGTCGGCATAACCGCCCACCTGCCGGCCTATGCCGGCCTGCTGATGGAGCGCGAGATCAAGGCGCTGTCGGCACTGCTCGAGTCGCCGGCCCGCCCCTTCGCGGCGGTCATCGGCGGCGCCAAGGTGTCGGGCAAGCTGGGCGTGCTCGAGAACCTGATGGACCGCGTCGATGCGTTCCTGATCGGCGGTGGCATGGCCAACACATTCCTCGTCGCGCGCGGGTACACCGTCGGCAAGAGCCTGCTCGAGCGGGAGTTGGTCGACGACGCGCGGCGGATCCTGGAAACGGCCGAGCAGCGCGGCATCGCCTTCCTGCTGCCGACCGACGTCGTGGTGGCCAAGGAGGTCACGCGCGGCGCCGAGCACAAGGTGCTGCCGGCGCACAAGATTCCCAACTCGTGGTCGATCGTCGACATCGGCCCGCAGACCACACAGGACTTCAAGAACGCGCTCGAACCGGCCCAGACCGTCTTCTGGAACGGCCCGCTGGGCGTCTTCGAGGTGCCCACCTTCGGCGACGGCACGCGGGCGATGGCGCGCTACCTGGCCGGCCGCGCCGAGGCCGGCGCGACCGTCGTCGTCGGCGGTGGCGATTCGGTCGCCGCCGTCGAGGAGCTCGGCCTGACCGGCAAGATGACCCACATGTCGACCGGCGGTGGCGCCTCGCTCGAGTTCCTCGAGGGCCGCCAGCTGCCCGGTATCGCCGCGCTGCTCGATCGGGCGGAAGTGCCGGCCGGCGTCTGATGACGACGATCGAGCTGATCGACGCGCACGAGATCCTCGACTCGCGCGGCAACCCCACCGTCGAGGTGGTGGTCGTGCTCGATTCGGGCGCCGTCGGGCGGGCGGCTGTCCCATCGGGCGCATCGACGGGCGCGCACGAGGCGGTCGAGCTGCGCGATGCGGAGGCCGGGCGCTACGGCGGCAAGGGTGTCCGGCGGGCGGCGGCCAACGTGACCGAGATCCTTGCCCCGGCGCTGATCGACCAGGACGCCGCCGACCAGGCCCAGATCGACCAGCTGCTGATCGACCTCGACGGTACCGGCAACAAGGGCCGCCTGGGTGCCAACGCGATCCTCGGTGTGTCGCTTGCCTGTGCGCACGCCGCGGCGGCCGCTTTCGGCCTGCCGCTGTACCGCTACCTCGGCGGCGCGCGTGCACGGACGCTGCCCGTGCCGATGTTCAACATCCTCAACGGCGGCAAGCACGCGCTCGACTCGACCGACTTCCAGGAGTTCATGGTGATGCCCGTCGGGGCGCCGACTTACGCGGAGGCGTTGCGCGCCGGCGCGGAGGTCTTCCACGCGCTGCGCGCCGAGCTGCATGAGCGCGGCCACGCCACCGGCCAGGGCGACGAGGGCGGGTTCGCGCCGTCGCTGCCGTCGAACCAGGCGGCGATCGAGCTGGTCCTGCGCGCCATCGAGCGCGCCGGCTACACGCCCGGCGAACAGGTGGCGATCGCCCTTGACCCGGCGGTCAGCGAGTTGGCCGATCTCGATGCACCGACGAGCTCCAGCGGTGAGCTGACCTACCGCCTGGAGCGCGAGGGACGGACCCTGCGCACGGGCGAGCTGATCGACTTCTGGGCCGATTGGGTCGGGCGCTACCCGATCGTCTCGCTCGAGGATGGCCTGGCCGAGGATGATTGGGCGGGTTGGCAGGAGCTGACGCGGCGGCTGGGCGAGCGGGTCCAGCTGGTCGGCGACGATCTGCTGGTGACGAATCCGGCGCGCGTAGGGCGGGCGATGGCGGAGCGCTCGGCCAACGCCGTCCTGATCAAGCTCAACCAGATCGGCACGCTGAGCGAGACCCTGTCGGTCATCGAGATGGCACTCCACCACGGTTGGGGAGCAGTGATCAGCCACCGCAGCGGCGAGACCGAGGACACGACGATCGCCGACCTCGCCGTAGCCACGGGCGCCGGCCAGATCAAGAGCGGAGCGCCGTCGCGCAGCGAGCGCGTCGCGAAGTACAACCGGCTGCTGCGCATCGAAGCCGAGCTGGGCGAGACGGCGCTGTTCCCGGGCGCGTCGTCGCTGGCCCGCTCCGCTTGAGTCGTCTGCTCGACCCCGGCGCGATCTTCGCCGGCTGGGTTGGCCTCGGCACGGCCGTCGTCATCGTCGTCGCCTTCGGGCTGGTCCTGCCCATCCAGCCGCTCGTCTTCGTCTCGGCGCTACCCGCCGGCGCGGTCATCGGCTGGTACGCCAACGAGCGCGCGCGCCGCCGTCGACCGCGCACGCGCGTGCTGGCCAACGCGCTATGGGCGTCGCTCGTGACGGCCCTCGCCATGGCCACCTTCTACGTCGGCGTACGGCTCGTCTTCATCTACGGCGACACCGGCTACCCGGACTTCAACCGCGTTGACCGCGTTACCGGCGAGCGGATTCCGCCGTTCTGCGAGAGCGGCCCCGACTGCACGTACCGGCGCTACCTCGCCGATCGACGCGCCGAGCTGGAGGCGGCCGGAGTTACCGATGCCGAATCGTTCGCGCGCTACATCGTCGCCGAGCAGGTCAGCGGCGGTGGCCTCCTCTTCGGGCTGACGCTTGCCGGCGGAGCCGGTGCCGGCGCAGTCCTGGCCGCGCGGCCGCGCCTCGACGTGGACGACCGGGCCGGCTAGGCCCGCTCAGTCCGACTTAGCGGAACGCGATGCGCGCGGCTTGCCGGCGGTCTTAGCCGGTGGCTTCTGCTCGCCACCCTTGCGCGCGGGCGTACCGGGTGCGGTGGC
This sequence comes from Chloroflexota bacterium, assembly GCA_030777155.1. GTDB lineage: Bacteria > Chloroflexota > Limnocylindria > Limnocylindrales > CSP1-4 > JALYGJ01. The sequence continues at coordinate 6,926 of JALYGJ010000051.1, forward strand.
TGAGGGCTTCGTCGCGCCGGTCGTCCGCGGGGTGCTCTTCGCCGGGCTCGTCGTGCCGGGCGCCGACTTCGACGG
>JALYGJ010000052.1 GCA_030777155.1 Chloroflexota bacterium
CAGCGCGGCGGTCGTCTGTTGCCCGTCGCTTCGCCGGCGATGCCGAGCAGGCGCTCCTGCAGACGATCGTCGAAGCGACCGTCACGCTGTTCGATGCCGAAGCCTCGTCGATCGCGCTTTTCGAGCGCGAGCCTGATCGGCTCGAGTTCCGCGTAGCGGCCGGCGCGCAGGGCGCCGGCGCGATTGGCCTATCCGTGCCACCTTCGCGCGGCATCGTCGGCTACGTATTCTCGACCGGCCAGCCGCTGGCCCTCTCGGACGTTGGCAGCGACCCGCGCTTCGACCGGGCGACCGCCGAGCGGACGGGGTATGTCCCGCGCTCGATCGCCGCGGTCCCGCTCGTCGATGCCGAACAGACGGTGGGCGTGCTGCAGGTGCTCGACAAGCGCGGCTCGCCGACGTTCTCGTTGCGCGACATGGAGCTGCTGGCTGTCTTCGCCCGCCAGGCAGCGGCCGCCATTCGCGCCGCGCGCGTTCAGCGCGATACGGCGCAGTTGCTGCGCGCCGTGCTGGGCAACCTGAGCGACGGCGAGCTCTCCGACGAGCACGTGCAGGCACTCGTCTCCGCCGCTACCGCCGACCTCGATCGCAGCGCTGACAGTCCGTTCTGGGAACTGGTCGATCGCGTCGCCGAGCTGCGCACGCTCGGCGAGCGCGAGCTGCGCCTGGTCGGCGACATTCTCGCCGTCGTCGCCCGGCACGCCGGTCGCGGTCGACGGGCCGTCTAGTCGATCGATGGCCGAGCTGGACCTGCCCGCCTGGTCCGAGCCGTTCACCGACGAGGCCCGGACGCGGTTGGCGCGGGCGATCCAGCGCTGGAGCATCGATCGCCAGTGGGCGTGGGGCGGGGCGACCGGCCGCGGCGTAACGGTCGCCATTCTCGACAGCGGTGTCGAGGGCAGCCACCCGGCGGTCGGCGGTCGCCTCATCGAGAGCGTCACCGTCGAGATCGTTGACGAGGAGGCGACGGTGGTGCCCGATGAGCCGATCGACCTCTTCGGTCACGGGACGGCCTGCGCCGGGGTCATCGTCGGCCTGGCGCCCGAGGTCGAGATTGTCTCGGTGCGCGTGCTCGGCGCCGACCTGCGCGGCAAGGGCGCGGCTTTCCTGACCGGCCTCGAGTGGGCTGTCGAACGCGGTGCGCAGGTGATGAACCTGAGCCTGTCGTCGAAGAGCGAGCGCCTGTTCCCGTACTTTCACGAGATCGTCGATCAGGCGTACTTCCGCCACGTCGCGCTGGTCAGCGCGGTCAACAACGTACCTGGCCTGTCGTATCCGTCGACGTTCTCGTCGGTCTTCTCGGTCGCCGCCCACGCCATCCCCGATGCAGAAACGTTCTTCTACAACCCGTCGCCGCCGGTCGAATGGGGCGCGTGGGGTGTCGACGTGCCGGTCGCGTGGAAGGATGGCTCCTCGACCGTGGCCACCGGCAACAGCTTCGCCGCGCCGCACATCGCCGGCCTTGTCGCGCGGATCCGCTCCAAACACATGTCGCTGACCGCTTTCGAGCTCAAGGCCGTACTGGCCGCGATCGCCAACGATCCGACAGCCGGCTGATCAGAGCGCGAGCACGCCGAGGACCACGACAACCGAGGCGGCCACGCTCGCCACCTGGCGCCGCATCCGCCTTGGCATGTGGTGGTTGGCGTTCTCGATCGCGCTGTTGCCGTGCGCGGAGCGGGCCAGGCGATCGGCCGCCGCCTCGGACAGCATCTCCGACTGGCGACTGCGTGCCAGGATCGAAATCGTCTCTGGGTGATACATCGGTCTGCGCTCCTGCTGGGGTGTCGGCTGGCTCGTTCCCTCAATCCTCGTCCAGCGCCGTGGCGGGCGCGATCGGCCGGGCGACGGGGGCGCAGTCAATCGCTTCGCCAACCCTTGGTCGGGCGCGACGCGCGACCGGTGTCGCGGACGCGACAGGTGGGCCATCCGGCGCGCCTGCTCGTGGCTGTTACGATCGGCGCCCGATGAGCGAGCGGCGCCACTTCTACCTGACCACGGCCATCTTCTATCCCAGCCCGATGCCCGCCGTCCACTCGCTGTTCGAGGCCTTCGGCGCCGACGCCATCGTCCGCCATCGCCGGCAGCAGGGCCGCCCGACCCGCTTCCTGACCGGCCTCGACGAGCACTCGGCGAACGTCGAGCGCGCGGCGCGTGACCGGGGCGTCGCGCCGCGGGCGATGATCGATCCGTGGGCGGAGACATGGCGCAACGTCTTCGACCGCTTCGCGATCAGCTACGACCGGTTCATCCGCACCACGGATCCCGACCACGCGCGCGCCTCGACCGAGATGGTGCGCCGGGCGATGGCGGCGGGCGACGTCTACGAGGGCACCTACTCCGGCTGGTTCTGCATCGGCTGCAACGAGTTCAAGACGGACACGCAGCTGGTCGGCGGGCGCTGCCCCGATCACCCAACGCTCGAGCCGCAGTGGCTGGAGGAGGAGAACTACTTCTTTCGCCTCAGCAGCTACCAGGACCGGCTGGAGGCGCTGTACCGCGACAATCCGTCGTTCTGCGAGCCCGAGCACTTCCGCAACGAGGTCCTCGCCTGGCTGCGCGAGGGGCTGCGCGACTTCTCGATCAGCCGGGCCGGCACGGAGTGGGGCATTCCGTTCCCCGACGATCCGAGCCACCGCATCTACGTCTGGTTCGACGCGCTGACCAACTACATCACCGGCGCCGGCTTTCCCGACGAACCCGCGGAGTTCGAGCGCTGGTGGCCGGCCGACGTCCACATCATCGGCAAGAACATCACCCGCTTCCACTGCCTGTACTGGCCGGCGATGCTGATGAGTGCCCGGCTGCCGCTGCCCGGGCAGGTGTTCGCCCACGGCTTCATGCTCGATCGCGGCGAGCGCATGAGCAAGACGCGCGGCAACGTCCTCATGCCCGACGACGTCGAGCCGACCTTTGGCGTCGACGGCCTGCGCTACGTGCTGCTGCGCGAGGTCCCGTTCGACCGCGACGGCGACGTCAGCTTCGACGGCTTCGTCCGTCGCTACAACGCCGACCTGGCCAACGACTTCGGCAACCTGCTCAACCGCACGCTCAACATGACCGCCCGCTATGTCGGCGGCGAGCGGGTTCCACCGCGGCCCGCGGCAGCGTCAGACCTCGGGCGTCAGTGGGATGCGACATGGTCGCGCTTCTGCGCCTGCATCGACCGCTACCTGCTCCACGAAGCACTGGCCGAGCTCTGGGATTTCGTTGGTGCCGCCAATCGGTTCGTCGACAGCGAGCGGCCGTGGGTGCTCAACAAGCAGGCGAGCACCGGCGACGGGGCGGCGCGCGATCATCTCGCCGCGACGCTCGGCGACCTGCTCGAAGCGCTGCGTGTCCTCGGCCTCGCCGTCGCGCCGTTCATGCCCGGCGTTGCCCCGCGCGTGCTGGCCCAGCTCGGGCTCGACTACCCGTACGGCCCCGATGGCAGTGGCGGTCCAGCGATCGACGATCTGGTCGGCTGGGGAGCCGCTCCCGCCGGCAGCGATGGTCGGATCGGACGCCCGGAGATCCTTTTCCCCCGCATCGAGCTGACGACAGAGCAGCAGCAGTAAGGAGGAGTGGCACGTGGCCCATGGTCAGATCACCCACATCGAGTTCCCCGCCGACGACACTGACCGAGCACGGCGCTTCTACAGCGAGCTGTTCGGCTGGCAGCTCAACGAGATGAAGGGCTTCCCCGGTTACTTCCTGTTCAACACGGGCGCCGCGGAGGCGATCGGTGGCGCCATCGGCGAGCGCGGCAGGTCGACCGGCGAGAACGTGCGCGTCTACATCGAAACCGACTCGATCGACGACGCTCTCGCCCGCGTGGCCGAGCTGGGCGGCTCGGTCGTCACGGCGCGGACCGAAATTCCGGGGCAGGGCTGGTATGCCGTGATCAACGACAGCGAGGGCACCGAGGTCGGTCTGTTCGAGGGCCTGCCCGCCTGATCGTGCTTCGATGCGGCTCGTCGATTCGCACGCGCACCTGCAGGCGGAGGCATTCGCCGAGGACCACGACACGCCGCTCGCAGCCGCGCGCGCGGCCGGAGTCGAGCGAATCCTCGTGCCCGGCTGGGACGTCACGTCGTCCGGCAGCGCGATCGCGCTGGCGCATGCGATCGACGTCGACGCGTCAGCCGGTATCCATCCGCACGTGGCAGCGGGCGCCGACGACGAGGCTTGGGCGGCAATCGTCGAGCTCGCCGACGATCGAGCGGCCGTGGCGGTTGGCGAGACCGGCCTCGACTACGACCGCGCGCTGTCGCCGCGCGTCGCCCAGCTGGTCAACCTGCGTCGCCATCTGCGGCTCGCGCGCGCGCTCGAAAGACCGGTCATCCTTCACTGCCGGTCACGCCGCGGCGAGCGCGATGCGCACGACGAGCTGATCCGCGAGCTGACCGAGGCAGGCGCCGGGACACCCCTCTGGCCGACTGCCGGCGGGCGTCCACCGGCGCTGCTCCACTCGTTCTCCGGCCCGCTCGACTACGCGGAGCAGGCGCTTTCACTCGGCCTCGCCGTAAGCTTCAGCGGGCTCGTTTTCAGAGCCGGCGAAGAAGTGAGCGCGGCCGTGGCGCGGCTGGTGCCTGCCGACCGGCTCCTCGTGGAGACAGATTCGCCCTACCTCTCGCCCCCCGGCGCGCCGCGTCGGCGTAATGAGCCGCAGTGGGTCCAGGTCACTGCGCGCTGGCTGGCCGAGCAGCGTGGCGACGATCCGGACGCGCTGGGCCAACAGCTCGTCGCCAACTACGACCGCATCTTCGCCCGGCGCTGATCGGCTTGCCGATCCGGGTCAGCCACCCACCCACAGCGCGGGGTCCGTCTCGAGGCGCGCGCGCAGCAGCGCGCGCCCGTTCGCATCGACGAGGTGGTAGCACCAGGCCAGCTCGTCCTGCCAGCCGCGGCCGTTGAGTGTCGCGCCCGCTTCCGCCGAGGCGACGAACTCGAGCCGGTAGCGACGTGGCCGCCGGCGCGGATCAGCGCGGCGGCCGACCTCGACGAGGTGTTCCTCGAGGTAGTCGAGGTAGGCCGCATTGTTGACGTGCCCGAGCGGGTCGAGCTCGCTCTGGCGCACGGCGAACTCGACGCGGGTAGCGTCACTCGGCGGGTCAGGCAGGTCGACGTGCAGCGGCGTGAACGTCGCCCCCGTCTCGAAGAGCTGGGCGATCTCGGGCGGCACGCGCGCCGGCCGGCCGCGGGCGTTGAGCAGGACCCAGTCGATGATCGCGCCGGCGACGATGCGGCCGGAGCCGGGCTCACTGAACTCGCTGTGTCGCCGCCCCCAGACGCGGCGGAAGCCGACGACAGTCGTCGAAACGTCGATCTCAGCCCCATATGCGACGTCTTCCACGATGTCGAGCTCGACCGCCCGAATCAGCCAGGTGAGGCCGTGCTCGCGGTACCAGCTGCGTCCGAAGCCGGCCGCTTCCGAGTGCCGCCACGCCATGTCCTGCGCGAAGCGCAGGAAGCCCGAGCTGCGCAAGTGCCCGCTCGCGCCAGCCTCGTCAAACCGGACCCGGTAGCTGTGCTCGGCGTGCTTCTCGACTGCCACGGCCGCCCGAGTGTAGTCACAATCGGGTCGATGGATGCTCGCCTGGCCATCATCTCCGCGCTGCCGCACGAGCTGGCCGTTCTTCGCGCGGCGCTCAACGACGACGGCGCGGCGGTGCTCGGCGGCGGCATGAGCGGCTGGCACGGGACGCTCGACGGCGAGCCGGTCGTGCTCGCCGAGGCCGGCATCGGCAAGGTCTCAGCAGCGATGCTGACGGCGCTGCTGATCGCGGCCGTCCGTCCCCGGCTGATCGTGTTCACCGGCGTCGCCGGTGGAGTCGACCCGGATCTCTCGATCGGCGATGTGGTCATCGGCGAGCGGTTGATCCAGCACGACGCGGGCGTGGCCGAGCCGGGCGGCCTGGCCGTCTACCAGGCCGGGCACCTGCCGTTCTATAACCCGACTACCGCCCTCGGCTACGCCACCCCGCCGCAGCTGCTCGCCGCCGTCCTTGACAGCGTCGCCGGGCTGGTGCTTGAACCGGCAATCGCGGGCCGTGAGCAGCCGCGGATCGTCGCCGGCACGATCGTGACC
>JALYGJ010000053.1 GCA_030777155.1 Chloroflexota bacterium
CATCAGGGCCGTGCCATGGTGCTGCGGGATGAAGGCGATGATCGCCTTGGGCAGCTTGAACTCGTAGGCCAGATCGATGCCGTTGGCGACGTGCGACTTCAGCAGCGCAACCGACTGCTCGGGCGTCAGCTCGTCATGGACGTTGCCCACGCCGCCCTGGTTCTCGATGAAGGCCAGCGGGTTGGCGAGCTTGCCGATGTCGTGGTAGTAGGCGGCGACGCGGGTCAGCAGCGGGTCGGCGGCGATCGCCTCCGCCGCCCGCTCGGCAAGGTTGCCGACCATCAGCGAGTGGTGGTACGTGCCCGGCGTCTCGAGCAGCAGCCGGCGTAACAGCGGCTGCGACGGGTTGGCCAGCTCGAGCAGCTGGAACGAGGTCGTGATGCCGAAGATGTTGCCCAGGACGGCAAAGCTGCCGACGGCGACGACGGCCGATCCGCCGGCGGCGACGATCCCGGCGGTGATCAGCTGCAGCAGCCCGGTGAAGTCGCGCTCGCCGAGCAGCGCGAAGAGGCCGACCACGACCACGTTGACGACGGCCATGCCGGCCGCCGCCTGCAGGAAGTGCCCGATGCGTTCGCCACGGCGGACGAGGATGACTCCGGCCAGACCACCGAGCAGGACGTAGGCGGCGAAGTCGACCGTCCCGACGACGACACCGGCGACGACGGCGAGCAGCGCCAGGACGACCGTCGCGACGGTCGTGTCGAGCAGGACGGCGAGCAGCAGGCCGACGGCAGCAGTCGGCACGAAGTAGGGCAGCAGCGAGCGGTCGCCGGTCGCCTTGAGCGCGGCGGCGGCAACGAGCAGCACCAGCGCGATCAGAACCAGCGCGCTATCGCGGTGCCAGAACTCGGGCCGGAAGCGCCATAGCCAGCTGAGCAGCAGCGCAACCAAGAGCCCGGCGAGCAGGAACCAGCCGGCAACACGCGCCAGGTCGGGCTGAGGATCGAGCAGCCCGAAGAACGCGAGCTTCTCGCGCGTCACCTCGTCGATGCGCTGGCCGCGCTGGACGATGATCTCGCCGCGCAGGATGTTGAACTGGACCGGCTGCACCCGGCTGGCGGCCTCTTCGCGGGCCGCTTCGGTGGCCGCCGCGTCGAAGGTCGAGTTGGCCACGATCAGCGGTGCGACGATCTCGGCGGCGAGTACGCGCTGCTCCTGCTCGAAGCGGCTACCCACCTCGTCGAGCACGGCCGCCCGGCGGTCGGCGAGCTGTGCGTCGCGTATCTCCTGCCTCTGCGTCTGCTCGAGGATGCGCACCATCTCGGCGCGCAACGCAGTCCACGTGGGCTGATCGAGCTCGGCCAGCGCCTGCCGGGCGGTGGCCGACAGGTGCGGCATGGCGTTGCGCAGCGCCAGCGCACGCGCGTCCGGGGTAAGGACGGCGGCGAAGGCGGCGTCGATCGGCGCAACCGCCTCCTCGAACAGTCGCAGCTGCCGATCAGCGCTGGCCCGGCCGCGCTCGGCGGTGTAGTCGTATTGCGGCGGCACCTGCGCGCGCGCATCGTCGCGCCGCTGCTGTGTTGCCGCGTCGCTCACAAAGCTGCCGGCGCGCGGGGCGCGGATATCGACCGTTGCCACGTCGCCGACGATCAGGCGCGGGCCGGCGAGCGGGCCGGGCAACGCGTCGACCGCGAGGATGCTGCCAAGCACGACAACGATCAGCACGACCGACGCTCCCAGGCGAGTCGCGTCGCGCCGGGTGAAGGCGCGCAGTGCCTGCGTCGATCGGGCGAGCATCAGTGGCGGTGGCTCTCGACGTCGCGGCGCGCCAGCTCGCGCGCCACCAGCGCGTTGACCTGCCGGCCCTCGGCGCGGCCGCGCACCTTGGGCATGACGGAAGCCATCACGCGCCCCATGTCGCGCGCGGAGGTGGCGCCGGTCTGCTCGATCGCCTGACGCACCAGCTCGCCCAGCTCGTCCTCGCTCAGCTGCGTCGGCATGTACTGGGCCAGGATCTCGAGCTTGGCCTGCTCCTGCGCGGCGGTGTCCGCGCGGCCGGCGTCGGCGAACGCCTCGATCGATTCGCGCCGCGTCTTGATCTCGCGCGCGAGGACGCTCACTACCTCGTCATCGGTCAGCGTCCGGCCGGCCGTCTTCTGCGCGTTGTAGGCGGCGGCGATCGCCATGCGCAGCGAATCGCGACGCATCTCGTCGCGTTGACGGATGGCGTCGGCCAGGTCCTGTTCGAGCCGTTGGTAGAGAGTCACCGGGTTCGCGTTCCTCGGGCTGGCGCCCGGGAGCAGCGCGGCGGCGGGTCCTGGCCACGAACGGCCGGACTCGCGCCCGCCGCGGCTACTCGGAACGGGCAGCCTTCTTGCGCTTCGCTTCCTTGCGCTTGCGCTTGACGCTGGGCTTCTCGTAATGCTCGCGACGGCGAGCTTCGGCGAGGATGCCGCTCTGCTGGATCTTCTTGTTGAAACGACGCAGAGCGCTCTCGAAGGTCTCGTTCTCGCCTACGCGGACTTCAGCCAATCCGGGATCACCTCCTGCCGGCACAACTCGGCCCGGGCGACTGCCCAGGGCCGGAGGTCGGAGCAGCCGCGCGCATCGAGCGCCGTACGTGGCGCCCGCGCAAGGGCTGGCGCAGTCTAGTCGGCCGCCGGCAGCCCGGTCAAATGTGCCCGGCGGTGCGGTGGATAGCTGGCGAACGAGACCGCCGCGGGGATCGTCGAGACGAGCGACAGGTGGGCGCCGCTAGACTGAGATGATCAGGAGGGTCGGACGCTTGAGCTGGCCGGTCGCAGATCCGCGCACCTTCGACTCGCTGCTCGACCTGCTCGATGACGCCGCCACGCGCTGGGCCGGCCGCCGCCAGCTGGCTCTGCGCACCGACGAGGGCCTGCAGCTACCCTGGACGGCGCAGGAGCTGCGCCGCCGCTCGAAGCTTGTCGCCTGGCGGCTGCGCGCGCTGGGCCTCCAGCCCGGTGACCGCCTGCTCACATGGAGCCCGTCCACGCCGGCGCTGCCGGCCGTCTATTTCGGTGCGATGCGCGCCGGCGTCATCGTCGTGCCGCTCGATTTGCGCATGGCCCCCGACGTCCTGCAGCGGATCGCCGAACGCTCAGAGGCAAAGTGGTTGGCCATCGGCAGCGGCTTCGATGCACCCGACCCGGCCGCTAGCGGGCTGACCCACCTCGCCCTCCGCACTGTCGAGTCGCTGGCCGCCGATCCGCCACACGAGAACGCGGCCGCATCCGACGAGGGCGGCATCGACGAGCCCTTCCCGCCCGACTGGGAGAGCCAGGTCGACGCCTGGCCGCGGCCCAACCGGGCGACGCTCTTCGAGGTCATCTACACGTCGGGCACGACCGGCATGCCAAAAGGGGTGATGCTGACCCACGGCAACATCCTCGCCACGCTCGAGGCGATCGGCAAGATCCTGCCGCCGCGCGAGGAACGGACGGTCTCGCTGCTGCCCGCCTCGCACCTGTTCGACCAGGCGCCGGTGCTGTTCTACGGCCTGATGCTCGGCGCGGACATCCTCTACCTGCGCTCGCGAACGCCGCGTGTCATCTTCGCCGCGCTGCGCGAGCACCGCGTCACGACGATGGTCGTCGTACCCCAGCTGCTGCAGCTGTTCTGGAACGGGCTCACCCGGGAGGTCGACAAGCAGGGCAAGAGGAAGCTGTTCGAGCGCTCGCGGAGCATCGCCCGCTTCCTGCCCTACTGGGCGCGGCGGTTGCTCTTCCGACGCATCCACGCCCAGCTCGGCGGCAGCCTGCGCCTGTTCGTGTCGGCCGCCGCCTACCTCCCGCCGGCGCTGCAGGGGGCGTGGCAGAGCCTGGGGATCATCGTCATCCAGGGCTACGGCGCGACCGAGTGCGGTCCGGCCGCGGCGACCTCACTCGAAGACCATCCGACGGGCACGGTGGGCAAGACGATTCCGCCCGTCCAACTGCGCCTCGCCGAGGCCAGCAACGAGATCCTCGTCGCCGGCCCGACTGTCTTCGCTGGCTACTGGCGCGACCCGGAGGCGACTGCCGCGGCGCTGATCGACGGCTGGTACCACACCGGCGACGTCGGCCGCTTCGATGGACGCGGCAACCTGATCCTGTCAGGCCGGACGAAGAACATCATCGTGCTGCCCAACGGCCTGAACGTCTTCCCCGAGGACATCGAGAACGTGCTCGAGCAGGTCGGGCTGCCCCACGCAGTGGTCATCGAGACGGCGCCCGGCCGGATCGAGGCCGTCGTCCTATCGCCCGACGCACCGCCCGTCATCACCGCCACGTCGCCGGCGCCCCAACCGCCGAGGTCGCCCGCGGAGGAAGCGGCGCTGCGCAGGCGCATCGACGATCTCGTGCGCCAGGCGAACAGCCGACTCGGCCAGCACCAGCGCATCGACGACTGGCGCCTCTGGCCGGAGCCCGACTTCCCGCGCACCCACACGCTCAAGATCAGGCGCAACGCCGTGCGCGAGTGGGCTGGCGCGGAGCAGCCGCTGCCCGTGCGCGAGCAGGAGTAGCGCACAGTCGTCGACCACGGCGTTCAAGCGCCTACGCGTGACGCGCGAAAGGACAGACTGCTTTCCGGGTCAGTGACGTCGCGATCCAACGCTCGGCGAGCGATTCAGCCGACGACGTCGAAACGCTCGCCGATCGCGCTGATGACTTCAAACGCGGCCTCTGCCCGCTCGGGATCGCTCGAGCCCTGGCGTGACCACCAGTGGAAGATGAGCGCTGCGCCGAGCTGGTTGATCGCGAAGCGCGCATCGGCCGGGTAGTTGGTGCGACCGAACGTCTCGAGGTAACGAACGAACTCGCCGCCCGCGGCAGCCGCAGAGTCGGCGTTACCGAGGTCGTAGACGACCACCCAGCCCTGGTCGGGGTCGGCCAGGTCGACGCGGAAGACGGAGTGCAAGGCCGCCTGCAGGCGCGCCGGCTGCGGCGGTCGGTAGCGGCGTGCCGGCTGCTCGAGCGTGAAGCCAGCATTGTCGAGCCGCTCGTCGAGCACCGCCCGCGCGGCAACAATGGTTGCGTTGGGCACCGCCAACGGCGTGACCGGTGGTGGTGTGGTCAGGAACGGTGCGCGCGTCGGCGCTGCCCCCGTCCCGCACCCGACGGCGACGAGCGCCGCCACTACGACCGCGATCAGCGGCCGCCGCCTCACCCGGGCGGCCAGCTCAGCGAACGTCCACCCAGCAGGTGGAAGTGAAGGTGGTGCACGCTCTGGCCGGCGGCCGGCCCGACGTTCGTGACCAGCCGGAAGCCGCGCTCGACGATGCCGGCGTCGCGGGCGATCTGAGCGGCCACGCTGAAGAGTCTTCCGAGCATCTCCGAGTCGGTGCCCGACACCTCGGCCGCCGAAGCGATGTGGCGGCGCGGAATGAGCAGCACATGCGTCGGCGCCTTGGGTGAGATATCGCGGAAGGCGACGACCAGATCGTCCTGGTGGACGATGTCGGCCGCCGCCTCGCCGTTGGCGATGCGGCAGAAGAGACAGCCCTCCTCGCTCATTGGGGGCATCTCCTGGTCGGCTGCGGCTTGGTGCTCATCAGCCAAGGCTATCAGCCCGACCGCCGGCCGCTGTCAGCGCGACCCAGTCGGTCTCGATCGTCTGGTCGGTGACGCGGAGCCCGGCCCGCCCGAACGCCGAGCGGACCTCCTCCTGGTGCTCGGCGAAGATGCCGCTCGCCACCAACCATCCAGCGGGCCGCAGCGCCGCACGCAGGTCGACGGCGAGCTCGACGAGCAGCGAAGCGATGAGGTTGGCCAGCACGACGTCGAAGCCACCGACGGCCGCGCGGACGCTTCCCTGCCGCGCCTGCACCACGCCGGCCAGGCCGTTTCGCCGAGCGTTGGCCAGTGTCGCGTGGACAGCCAGCGGGTCGGTGTCGACCGTCCACACCTCGGAAGCGCCGAGCAGTCCGGCGGCCACGGCCAGGATTCCCGACCCCGACCCCACGTCGAGGACGCGCGCTCGCGCGAGCTGACCGTCGTCGGCCAACCGTTCGAGCGCGGCAAGGCAGAGCCGGGTGGTGGGGTGGAGTCCGGTACCGAAGGCCATTCCCGGATCGAGCGCGATGACGACCTCACCCGGCGCGGCGGTGTGCTCGCGCCAGGTCGGCCGGATGACCAATCGGCGGCCGATGCGCATCACCGGGTAGTGGCTCTTCCACGCCTCCGCCCAGTCCTCCTCATGGATCACGCGCGTCGACAGCTCGCCGATCGGCCGGAGCCCGAACGCCTGCAGGTGCCCGAGCTGCCGCTCGGCCTGCTCTACCGCGTGCCGAACGGCGGCGCGGTCGAGGGCGGGGAGATAGCCACGGACGGTCACCGCCCGAGCCGGATCGACGCGCGCCGCCAGCCCACCGTCGACGAGATCATATGGCGCTTCGAGCGCCACTCCACCTGGGCAGACGCGGGCGAGGATGTCGCTGACTGCCTCGACCGCCTCGCGGTCGGCGCTGACGGCGAGCTCGACCCAGTGGCCCGCCGCGCTCAGGCCTTCGCCCGCCTGGGCAG
>JALYGJ010000054.1 GCA_030777155.1 Chloroflexota bacterium
TTCGCCGGCCCGGAAGATCGGCGGCACGAGGCCGGTGATGACCACCGCCACCGCCCCGAACAGCGGGCCGTACTGCATCACCCGGTGGAAGCTCTGGCGGTCGGAGAGCAGGCCGAAGAACGGCGAGAGGGTCAGTTCGGCCAGGTAGAACAGAGCGGCGAAGATGCCCACCATCAGCGCCGTCACCTCGGGGCCGCCGTGCTCGGGCAACTCGGCGACGAAGTAGACGAGCATCGTGCCGGTGAGGCCGGTGCTGAAGCGCAGCAGGAACGTGGCGAACAGGACGGCGTTGAGCGAGCGGTCCATCTTTACAGCCAGAACGGCGGCAGCGACAGCCCGAGCAGGATGACCAGCCCGAGCAGCAGCACGCCGGCGACCTGCAGCAGCGGATGGCGTCCGCGGCTCGTCTCCGGTGCGCCTGGCGTCGGCACGCGGCGCCAGAAATCGGCCAGCGTCAGGGCGCCGCGAGGCACGATCACCAGGCCCAGCCAGGCACCGGCGGCCAGGCCGCCGAGGTGGGCAGCGTTGTCGATGCCCGGGAAGGTGAAGCCGATGACGATGTTGAGCACGATCAGGAAGCCGATCTGCGTCGAGAGCGCGCGGGCACGCATGCCCAGCGCCGGCTTGTGCACCCAGGTACTGACCGCGAGCAGGCCGAACAGGCCGAAGATCGCCCCGCTGGCGCCGACCGACGGGTTGGCCAGCGTCAGGTAGCTGGCCGTCGAGCCGGCCAGTGCGGCGACCACGTAGAAGAGCACGAACAGCGGCCGCCCGTACATCGCCTCGACCAACGGCCCGACGATGAACAGCGCGTACATGTTGAAGCCGAGGTGGATCAGGCTGCCGTGGACGAGGGTAACGGTCAGCAGCCGCCACCACTCGCCGGCGAGCACCGCCTGCTTGTCGAGCGGCAGGTACGCGTTGAGGACGTCGGACGTGCCGGGGACGAACATCTGGAGGACGCTGACCGCGATCGTCACGGCGAGGATGGCGTAGGTCATCATCGGCGTGAATGCGCTGGCCGCGCGCGCCCGTCCGAAGTAGCGTTGCGACGAGGAGGTGTTGCCCATCTCCTTGTTGAGCCAGCCCAGGCGTGACGCGATGGCCGCGCGCTCCTGGGCCGGAGCGCGACGCTCGGCCTCGCGGTACGAGCGCGCCGCGCCGTTCAGGTCACCCTGCCGCACGCGCGCGCCGGCAAGCTGCACCCATGCCCGCCAGGTGAGCTCGTTCTCGGGCGCCTGGGTGGCGGCGAGCCAGGCCTGCAGCGCGCCTTCCTCGTCGTCGAGCCGGTAGCGCGAGTCGGCCAGGCCGAGCAGCGCCGCCACGTGGACGACCGGATCGGGATTGCCGCTCAGTCGCGCGTAGAGCCCGGACGCCGCTTCGTAGTCGCCGGACTGCGCCACCTCGGAGGCATGCGCCAGAGTCTGGCGGGCCTGCGCGCCGGTCAGCGGGCCCGTCGGCAGGCGATAGCTGTCAGACATCGGTCTCCGGTACGCGGGTAGGAAACGTTGCGCGGCGAAGATGATTTTGGCGCGCCCGGCAGGATTCGAACCCGCGACCTGGTGGTCCGAAGCCACCCGCTCTATCCACTGAGCTACAGGCGCGCGTTTCACGCTCAAACTGAGCGGAAAACTGGAAAGGGCGTTGGCTACAGCGCTGCGACAGCGTAAAACTTGGCCAGTGTGCGAAACCGCCAAGAGGGAGTCTGAGCGATGGTCAACGCCCCTTCCATGCCCGCGATTGTCACACGCGGCGATCTGGCGGGCAATGTCGAGAGCTTCGCCCGCCACATGCGCGCGGCGAACCTGACGCCGGCCACGCAACGCACCTACCTGGCCAGTCTCGACCGGCTGGCGACCTTCCTCGAGGCCAACGGCATGCCGACCGACGTGGCGGCCATCCGGCGCGGGCACCTCGAGGCGTTCCTGGCCGACCAGCTGGCCCGCTGGAAGCCGGCGACCGACGCAAACCGCTACTCGGGCATCCGGCCATTCTTCGCCTGGCTCGTGGAGGAGGGCGAGCTGCGCGAGAGCCCGATGGCGCGCATGCGCAAGCCGAAGTTGCCACAGCATGCCGCGCCGATGCCGCCCGATGCGGACCTGGAGCGGCTGCTGGCCGCCTGCGCCGGGCAGAGCTTCGCCGACCGGCGCGACGCCGCCATCCTGCGCACGTTCATGGCCACCGGCGCACGCCTGTCGGAGGTCGCCAACCTGCGCTACGCGCCGGGCAATCCGGCGACCAACGACGTCGACCTGGATCTCGGCATCGTCCGCATCCTGAGCGGCAAGGGCCGGCGCGAGCGCATTAGCTACCTCTCGGCCAAGGCCGTAAGGCGATCGACCGCTACCTGGGCGCCCGCCGCTCGCACCCGCGCGCCGAGCTGCCCTGGCTGTGGCTCGGCGAGAAGGGCCGGTTGAGCGACTCGGGCATCGTGCAGATGCTCAAGCGGCGAGGTGCTGAGGCCGGTGTCCGGGGCATCCACGCCCACTCGTTCCGCCACTGGTACGCCAACGAGGCGCTGCGCAGCGGCATGCAGGAAGGCGAGGTGATGGCCATCGCCGGCTGGTCGAGCCGCGAGATGCTGGGCCGCTACCGCAAGGCCGCCGAGGCCGAGGCGCTGTCGCTGCAGCACGCCGCGTCAACGTACGAGACCGACTGTCAGCCGGCAACGGGAAGCCGAGGCGGCCCTAGACGAGCTCGCGAGGCCGCAGATGGCGTCCATCAGGTAGCAAGAGCGGCGGTGTTGAGTCGGCTTAGCCCGCGCATCGCTGGCCCTGCCGGCACGAAGCTCGTCAAGGAACTCCAACCGATCGAGGATGCCGAGAAGATCGGGGCGATCCTCGAGGCCGTCGACGAACTAGTCGCCGCGCGGCACGATGCGTTGATCGAGGTACTTCTGTTCACTCACCGCTTCGCGATGGACGCAATCCGGCTCGCAGGGAAAGCCGTCGACGAACTCGGCCAGCAAACTGAGGCGGCGACCGCCGTTCGCCGCCAGAAAGCAGAGCGGCTGGAGCGCCAGGTGCGCCAACCGACCGAGCGCGGTAGGTCCCTCGAGCAAATAGCGCAGGCGATCGGCCTATCGCGGCGGCGGGTGTCGCGCTACCGAGCGCGAGGACGCGACGACGATTTGCCAGTGACGTAACGACGAAACGTCAAATTCCCGGTTGACGGCGCGCGGCCGACGATGGCCGCATGGAGCGGAGTAGCAGCGAACGCCAGGCGTCGGGCCGCATCGGCGGCCTGACCCTGCGCGCCCGTCACGATCCGAAGGCTTACATCGCGCGCGCCCGCGAGGCGTTCCTGGCGTCGTTCGCTGCTGCGGTCGACCCGGATGGCGCTCCCACCGGCTGAGCGCGAGGCGCGGGCGCTGGCAGCTCGTCGAGCGCACTTCCGCCGTCTAGCACTCCTGTCGGCGAAGGCACGGCGCCGCAAGCCGCCGGGAGAGGGCAAATAGATGGTCGCCTAGATGGTGGCCGGCGTTGTCGAGCGCCCCGGCGACCGGGAGCAGCGTACACCCCGGCCCGTCCGGCATGAGGGCAGCTGCGGCGAGCGTTACCGCTGCTGGCGCCGATCCTGCCGTGAGCACTGGCCGCGGGCGCTGACCGTCGAAGTCCTGCGCAACCGAACGATCGTCGCTCACTGCCACGGCGCCGGCTACACGTCCACGACGGGCTTCGATTTCCAGGTTGACGATTGGCGCCACGGCGACGAGTCGGAGACGTGGCCGTGAGCACCGACGAACTGCTCCAGTTCGAGCGGAACTGGACCGGGCCCCATGACGCGCGCTACTTCGCGCCGCGGCTACTTCCGGTCCGACTTCGCCGACGCCTGGCGTCGCTGCATAGACACCGGCGCACCCGTGACAAGTGTGACAAGCGTTCCGGCTGACGATGCTGGCACGGGTGTCACGGGTGTCACGGTTCCGCAGGCCGGCAACCGCGGACTGTTCGACCCCGAGCTCGCCACCGACAACAGCGGCGAGGGAGTGACGTGAAGACGCTCGACGAGCGACGCGCCGACCAGCGAGCTACGCACGCACCCGCCATGCCCGTTCGAGCGGTACGAAAAGGGCGGCCGACCGAAGCCGACCGCCCTCTGCATCGCGCGGATGCGGCCTCAGTTGCGATGGCAGCCCCAGTAGCCGATACCCGTCAGGTCAAGCCAACCCCCGCTGGGGTCGGTGCGGCACTGCCGGTTGCCCTTGAACGCATCCGCTCGAACAAGCGACTCTACGCCCTTGAACTCCATGCCCGCGCCATCGAAGTACAGCAGCTGGACGTGCCGGTCGCCGAATTCGACACCGGGCGGCATGCAGTGGACGCCGAGGCCCCGCACGGGGAAGCAGAACCAGCCCGCGTCTTCAAGCTGGTCGGCGGTCAAGCCTCTCGCCGAGACAGGCGCGGCAAGGACCAGCGCCAGCGCGCTCACGACCGCAAATGTGGCAAGGAATCGGCGCATAGACGACCTCCCTCCCCCCATCTGTTGACTGGGAGCGCGATTCTACTCGTCGCCGCCCGTTGCTCAACAGCCTGTCGCGAGAAGGCGTACCGACGACGCAAGGCCGAGCCGATGGCAGGGCGGGCCGCATGACCGCCCTCCGCGCCCGCTGCGACCGTTGCGGCGCCGTTCGGCCGACCGAACACCTGCTCGCCCTTGAGCTGACGCCCCGCCGCTGGCGCTGGTACTGCCGCCCCGATTGCGTGCCGCCGTCGCGGCGCGACGAGGCACGGCGCGCGGCCGCTTCCGCGCAGCACTACGCGAGGAGGATGGAGGACCGATGACAGTCGCAGCAGAGAACAACACGGCGCTGACGGCGCAGGCGATCCGTGACCAGCTGGAGGCCGCCTGGCGCGCCGCTGACTACCACGGCCACGCCTGCATCTGCTGCGAGCGCTGGCCGGAGCCCGACTACAACGCGCATCACGACCTGCGGACGGCGCTGATCCGCGCCGCCTTCTACGCGACCGACCGCTACCGGCCCGGCGACGGCTACGTCGGCCCCACCGAGCTGATGGTCGACACGCTCGCCCACGACGCCGCTGAAGCGGCCATCCACGCCGCCCGCAAGGCGGTTACCGACACCGTTGCCGAGCGCCTAGACGGCTTGCTGAGCCGGGAGACCGAACGATGACCGCCGAGCAGGTAATGGACCGCTTCACACCCGGTCGCATCGTCGAGCAGGAGATACGGGACGCCATCGAGGCCCGGCTAGATCGTCGCGTCGGCGACGCTGACCGCATGGCTTCCGTCCGTGAGCTGATCCGCCAAGCGATCACCCAGGGCGCTGCCGACCCGCTGATCGACTCCGCCGCTGACACGCTAGAGGGCCGAGGCGAGGTGTGGGAACCGCTCAACGAGCCGCACCGCTCGGCGCTGTTCGGCGACCTGCGCCCGTCTGAGGCCGCTCGCCTGGTAGAGCTGACGGAGGCTGCCTGTGACCCGGGCCGAGGCGCGCTGCGTGGCGGTCATCCTCGACGAGCTGACCGAGGCCGGCGCTCAGTTCCTGCGCGAGTACCCGGCGGTCGAGTTCAGAGAGGCTGGGGCATCACGCGAGGAGGCACACGCGTGATGCCCCGTAGTGCCGAGAGCTTGTCACCGACCCCCAGGCCAGCGCAGCCCTGTGCGACGCAATCGGCCGGTCTACCGCCCCTGCGCGCCCCGGTCGGTCCAGGCCAGGGTCAAGGTCACGAGCAGGAGCGACACCACTACGGCCGCCTGCATTCCGATATCCACGAGTCCATCGTCGGGCTGCCTACTCGCGCCGACGTAGCCCGGAGCGCGCCGGACGTTGCGCCGTCATCGCCCCACCGCGGAAGTGGTGACGGCGGGCAACGCGGAAGGTGCGATGACGCCGCTCGAGCTGGCCGTGCTCGTCACGCTGGTGAGCCGGCGATGAGTAGGGCGACGGAGGGCGGGATCAAATCTCTGTGGCTTGGCGCGCTCTCCACGCCACTGCCTTTTCGCGAAAAGAACTCTGCCCGTCGGGAAGCGGACGATGCCCGCCATTGACCCGCGCAGCGGTCAGAGCCGTGCCAGCTGTGCCGTCTGTGGGCCCTCGCTGGCCGGTAAGCGTGCCGACGCGCGCACCTGCTGCGCGACGTGCCGGAGCGCGCTGCGCCGTCGCCGCGCAACAGCGAGCCGCACGGAGCAGGACGTTCGCCCGCGCTCGAGCGGGCTCATCCTGCCGCCGGAATCCGGCTGGCATCCGGTGACGGAGTGGTGACCAGGGGTGTCGTCAATCTCCAGCCGCGGAACGGCTCCTGACCCCTTTGCCCCTTCGCACACGCGATTTGTTCTTCGGACTTTTTTCCAAAAGGAGGAAGTGATGCAAGGCGCCGATTTTGACCCCGCCAAGGTGGCCGACGTGACGGCCGAGGGCTGGTTCCAGCTCGACCCCGAGCAGCGCGAGGAAGTCCTGCAGGCTGTCGACCAACAGGGCGGCTTCCTGCACGAGATCGTCGTCAACGGCGACGGCACGGTGACGCTGAAGATGGGCGGAATATCGGTCGCCACGGTGCCCGTGTCGCGCGTCCTGCGCTCGCCCATCAGCCCACCGGCGCAGGCTTGACGCTCGGAGAATCGAAGCCGTACAGTGTACGAAGCCTGGAGCGCAGGCATGGCAGAGCCAAGCCCACGCTCCACTTCGCGGTCCCGCCCAGAGGGCGGGCGCACCGGCAGAGCCGGTGTCGGTGGTCGCCAGGCGTCTAACGACCTGTGCTGACACCGAGGACTACAATGACTGACTACCTCGCCGACCTCGAGCGGATCGTGTCGTCCGCTGCTGGCCGGCCTCTCACCGAGCCCCAGCGGCGCGACTTCGATGCCGCGCTTAAGGGCTACATGCGCGAGTCCGTCAAGGACAACATCCGAGAGACGAGCGCGCTCATCGACGCCGTTGACCAGAGCGGCGCAGACGAGCCGGGCGAAACGCTCAAGGCGATCAAGGCCTACGAACAGGCGCAGCAGCAGCAGGTACTCCGCGACCGGCTGGGCGAGTACCTGGCGGCAACCGGCCACGACGGCAAGTCGCCGCGCCAGGGCGCCAGCCATCCGGCGCTGACCAGCCGGCACGCCGGCAAGTCGTGGGACGATGCCGTCGTCGAGGCGAACACCGACTCGAACGGGATGAAGGCGCTGCTCGCCACCGGCACGGTGGCAGTCAGCGTGCCGCTCAGCCGCGAGCCGATCGCCGATCCCCGCCGCGCCCACTTCCTGCGCGAGCTCCTACCGGAGCGCGAGGCGCCGGGAGGCCGCTACTCCTACCTGACCCAGACGGCGCGCACGAACAACGCTGCTCCGGTGGCCGAGGGTGCGCGCAAGCCGACCAGCGTCTACACCCTCGAGCGCGTCGACGAGCGCACGCCGCACCATCGCCCACCTGACCGAGCCGATCCCGCGCCAGCAGCTCGACGACGCCGAGCTGCTGCGCCAGTTCGTCGAGAGCGAACTGCGCTACGGGCTGATGGTCGCGCTCGACAACCAGATCCTCAACGGCAACGGCACCGGCGAGAACCTGCGCGGCATCCTGAACACGACCGGCATCCAGACGGTCACCACCGGCGCCGACGCGCTGGTGCGCGCCCGCGCTGCGCTGACCCTCCTGCAGGTTTCCGACCTCGAGCCGACAGCCTACGTCCTGAGTCCTACCGACTGGGCGACGATCGAAGGCGTGGCGGCCGCCCAGTTCGCCGCCAATCCCGGCCAGCCGACCGCGACCGACGCCATGCAGCGGCGCCTCTATGGCGTGCCGGTCCCGGTCAGTAACGCCATCGCCAACGGCACCGGGCTACTCGGCGCCTTCAGCTCGAGCAGCGAGCTCGGTACCACCCAGGAAGTGCGCATCGACTGGAGCGAGCAGGTCTACGACCCCAACGCCTTCGGCGCGGGTGACGGTGCCTCGGACTTCGAACGCAACCTGATCCGCTTCCGGGCTGAGGGCCGCTGGGGGCTCGCCATCACCCGGCCGGACGGCTTCGTCCGCATCACCTTCGGAGCCTAGAACGATCCAGCAGCCTTCGCCTCCTACGGCAGCCTTCTCCAGATGAGTGACATGGGCGCAACGCCGGTGTTCACCACCATCGCCGGCGTGAAGGACATATCCGGCCCCGCTACCAACCGCGACCTCGAGGAAGTCACCTCGCACAGCTCGCCCAACGGCTACGAGGAGTTCGTGCCGACGATCAAGCGCAGCGGCGAGGTGACCTTCGACCTGAACTTCGACCCAACCAACGCGACTCACGGGACAGCGGCGACGGGTCTGGCCGGCAAGGTCCACGCCGACACGCCGACCGACTTCCGGCTGGTGTTTCCGAGGATCGGCACCAACGGCTACCGTTGGACCTTCAGCGCGTTCGTTACGGGCTTTGAGACTTCAGCGCCTGTCGCCGGCGTCTTCGGTGCCTCGGTCACCCGGAAGGTGACAGGAGCGCCGACCCTCGAGGCAATCACTGCCTAACCGGGCCGTGGCCGCTGGGGCGGCCGCCCCAAGGCTGCGAGAGCCCTCGGTTCCCCTCTGCCGAGGGCTCTCGCTTTCGCTGACAATTGGCGGCCGTGGAGGCTCCGATTTTGACGTGGCAGACGGTCCAGGTTGACGCGCTGACGGCCCGCCGATGCACAAGCGATCGTCGACACCGACGACGAGGACATCCGGCGGGCGTGGTTTCGCTCGGCGCCGATCACGCTCGAGGCGGCTGAGCGAATCATCGCCTACTCCAACGAGCAGTGGCGGGCAGAAGGCCGACTGCGGCGCTGGGCGATCCGGCAGACTGGCAAGTCCGAGCTCGCCGGGTCCGTCGCCCTCGATCTGAACGAAACCCGGCACGGGGCGCTAATTGAGTGCTGGATCGCGTCGGCTGTCAGAGGTATCGGTCTCGCGCGGCGGTCGCTCGCCCTCGTCTGCGACTACGGCTTCGCTGACCTACGGCTCCGCTGGATCGATGCCGAGGTCTTGCCCGAGAACCAAGCGTCGAAGGCGCTCGCTGTCGGCCTTGGCTTCTGTCCCTCGCAGCTTCGGATGACACCTTCGATGCAGCCAATCCACCGATACAGGCTGCTGCGACGCCTGTGGCGGCCACCTGAGGGGCTTCCGCAGCGTGAGTGAGCTTCGGGACGCCTGGGCCGAGTTGCACGCCGCCACGCCGACCGGCTGGTACGTCGGGCGGCCGACCTACCACGACGACCGTGCGGAGTGGCAGATGTACGCGTTCGACCCGACCGAAAACGCCGTCATGGGCAAGCGGCAGCGCGAGTGGACGGCGGTCGCTCAAACTGGAAGGCGTCGTCCGAGAGATGGCTCACTGCCTGCGCGAGATGAGCGCAGGGCGGGTGCCGACTTAGTAACCATGAAAATTCACCTAGACGGGACTCTTGGTGGCGAGTAATACTCGCCTATCGCGCGAGGGGCAATGACGTGCCGGCCCAGTAATGGCCGCCCGACCGACACCGAGCCACTGGCGGACCCGACTCGCGCCGACGCTAAAAGGGGTGTCCGAGATGGTCCGCAAGCGCAAGTCTCTCGCTCTCAGCCTCGCACTCGCGCTCGCGCTGCTTGGTGCGCTGGCAGTGATGCCATCGCTCGGCTCGAATCACATCGTGTTCGAACCACTGACCGGCCGCGCCAGCTTCACCGACGACGTCACGCTGAAGTTCAAGATCAAGCTCGATGGGCGTGCGACCGAGGTCGTGAACATGCGTGATCCATCGCTCGTTCAGACCGCGGAGATCACCGTCCAGCCGGGCGCGATGTTCCCGTGGCACACCCACGACGGCTTAGTGGTCGTCACCGTCGCGTCCGGTGAGCTCGTCTACGTCAGCTCAGAAGACTGCGTCGAGCGCTCTTACGTGGCTGGTGAGGCGTTCGTCGATCCCGGTCACGGGCACGTGCACACCGCCTACAATCCGTCGGCGACAGACGAGACGGTGCTGGTCGCCACGTTCTTCGGCGTTGCTGCCAGCGGTCCGCTGACGATCCCAGCACCGGCGCCGGATGATTGCGTCGTCACACCCTGAGGATCCATAGCGGGGCCTATTTTGCCCCCATAGGTTAGCCAGTAAGCGGGGCGCTCTACGCTGCGAGGGCGCCCCGCTCCGCGGGTCCGGGGCGAAGTGATCCCGAAACCTCGCAGCGTGCAAAGTTTTGGGCCAGCAATCAGGCGGAGGCGTCGGGCGTAGTTCGTTACAGCGTAAAACCCCGCCCGATTCGCTCGTGGCGCCACTCGGAAACCTACTGCCCACACCCGGCCATAGTCCGAAGCCACCCGCTCTATCCACTGAGCTACAGGCGCAGCGAGCTCGATTGTAGAGGCTGAGCCGATCAGGCCGGTGCGCCGACGTCGCGGCGCGGGAAGACGATCAAGGCGTAGAAGATGCCGATGATGGCGACGACGGCCAGGACGGCGAGGTCGATCGGCTGCGTTCCCTCGGTCAGCACTGTCTCCGGATCGAGGTAATAGAACATCGAGTAGCGCTGCAGCCACTCCGCGTCGGGCCACAGCGAGCCGAGGACGTGCAGGAAGTACGACACCAGCACGATGGCGAGGGTGACCGAGGCTGCCGGTGCCAGCCGATCGAAGGAAACCGACGCGGCCAGCGAGATCGCCGCGATGGCGATGTAGAGCATCGTCCCGTGTAGCCAGAGGGCAGGCAGGTTCGCGTACTCGAGCTCGTTGCCCACGTCGAACAGAGTCGCCGCAGCACCGGCGCCGACGAGCGTCGCCGCGATGGCCAGCGCGACGAAGAACGTCGCCGACAGGAGCACGGCGGCGTAGTAGGCACGCCGGGAAATGGGTCGCGACAGGACGACCTCGAGCGTCCCGCGCTGGCGCTCGCCGGCCACCGCCGACAGCGGGAAGGCGATCGCGAAGACCGCCAGCAGGGCGATCGCAATCGGGTGGATGTAACCGAGTGCGATCGAGCCGGGCAGCGTGAACACGTTGCCGCCGCCGAAGCGCATCATCTGCTCGAGCGCCGGGAACTGACGGCCGATGTCGCGCAGCGTCACGCCGAAGGTGGCGTAGATGATGGGCATCAACGCGCCCCAGACAGTGAGCCCGGCGACCACGGCAAGCAGGCGCAGACGGCTCTGGCGCAGGTGGTGCACGAACAGGGCGAGGTTCATTCCCCTTCGGCGGTCCTCGAGGCAGCCACAGTTGCCCGCTCGCCGGCCACGCCGTCGCGTACGACCTCGGCGATGTCCTCCTCGGCGTAATACTCGAGGAAAGCCTCCTCCAGCCGCGCCGGCTCGATCGTCAGGTCGGTGATGCCGGCGCCGTGGATCGCGGCCAGGAAGGGGCGCACGTCGCCCTCGAGATTGCACGTCAGCCGGCCGTCCGCCACCCGCAGATTGGTCACGCCCGGCACGCCGTCGAGCAGCGGAGGCTCGTCGACCAGGCGCATCTCTACGTAGCGGCGGCGCCGCGCGAGCAGCTCGCTGACGTCGGACAGCGCGACCAGCTCGCCCGCCCGGACTATCGCAACGCGGTCACAGACGCGCTCCACCTCGGAGAGGACGTGCGATGAGAAGAAGATCGTTCGGCCGGCTCGGCGCCGGCCCTCGAGCACTTCGTAGAACGCCCGCTGCATGAGCGGGTCCAGCCCCTCCGTCGGCTCATCGAGGATGGCCAGGTCCGGGTCGTGCTGGAGCGCCTGGATGATGCCGATCTTCTGGCGCATGCCGCGCGAGTAGTCGCGCACCAGCCGGCGCAGCGTGCGCCGCGACAGCTCGAGCCGATCGAGCAGCTCCTCGCGCAGCGGCGTGCCGCGCCGATACAACCGCCCCAGGTAGTCGAGCACCTGCTCGCCGGTCAGCGTGTCGTAGAGGGCAATGCCGCCGGGCAGGTAGCCGGTTGCGGCCCGGATGGCGAGGTTGTCGCTCACGATGTCGTGGCCGAGGACCCGTGCGCTCCCGGAGCTGGGGTGGATGAACCCCAACAGCAGCCGGATCATCGTCGTCTTGCCCGCGCCGTTGGGGCCGAGGAAGCCAAAGATCTCGCCGTCGTTGACGCTCACCGTCACATGCGACAGCGCACGGACAGTTTCGTGGCGCCGTCGCGGCGGGAAGCGGCCGCTGCCGTAAACCTTGGTCAGCCCACTCGTCTCGATGATCGGCATCTTCGGCGCAGGCTAACCGGGCGGCCAGCGCGGTGCAGCGTCGGGCTGTCAGCCGCCCCCCCCGGCGCGCGGGCGGGCAGCGGCGCGAGCAAGTGCAACAGCATTGCTACAAGCGGCGGTGGCTCCCCGCTGTCGCCAGCTGGCACCACTGTTCTAGCCTCCGAGATGTGGTTATCAGCCATCGCGCGCGAACCGCTACTTCGGAGACTTCCGGCCCGTCCGATGACCTGGCCGATGCGGTCGTGCTCGATCTCGACACCGTCCTGCTCGCCATGCACCGCGGTCGGCGTGGTATCGAGCTCGGCCTGCAGCCCGACCTGCCCGAGGCTTTCGAGCGGCTGCACGAGGTGGCGCGCAACCTGATCGTCATCGTCGACCCGCCGCCGCGCGATTCGCTCGAAGCGGCCGGCCGCCAGACCGCGACTCGGCTGCAGGCGCTGCGCGATGGCCTCGGGCCGCTGGCCGACGAGCTGATCATCGTCGCCTGTCCACATGGCGAGAATGGCAACTGCCAGTGCGGCAAGCCGAGCGCCGGCTTGGTCGAGTACGCGCTGACCGAGCACCGGCTTGCGGCGCGCGGGAGCTGGTACATCAGCGGTGACCAGGAGGGCGTTCAGGCTGGCCGGGCCGCCGGGCTCAAGACGATCCGCATCGGGCCGGTCGGCGAGGACCACCTGAGCAACGTCCATCGGCCCGATCACGAGGCGCGCGACCTGCTCGACGCAGCCAACCAGATCATGCTCGACGCGCTGGCGTTGCCCTGATCGGCCTCTGGCCTTCGTATCCGCCCGGAAGCCCGTTCCCGTTCATCCGGCACCGTCATGCTCCCCGTTCTTACGGCGCGCGGAGGCGGCTCGATAGCCGGCCGGTCGGACGACTGAAGAGGCGCGGGCGGTCGATATCCACGCTCGACCGGTCGCTTCGTCGCGCGCGAGTCAGCTGAAAGCAGTGTCACACGAGCCGGTCGCCGGTTGCGAGCGCGCTTCGGCTCAACATGAGAATGGACGGCATACCGGCGCACCGACGCCCGGACGCCCTCGCCGCCGCGCCTACAGGTCGGTAGATCGCCTCCGCACCAACCACCAGCCGACGGGCAGCAGTCCGGCGGCGAGCGCCAGCTTGACGACGTCGCCGACCACGAACGGGAGCATGCCTTCGTAGATGCCGCGCGTCAGGTCGTAGCCGCGCGCAGCCATCAGCCAAGGTACGCCGACCGCGTAGATGAGCAGGTTGCCCAGCACGAGCGCCGCGAGCGACCCACCGATCCGGCGATCCCAGCCAAGCTCGGCCAGCCGACCTACGAGACCGCCGGCGAGCAGGAATCCGACCAGGTAGCCACCGGTTGGGGCGAGCGCGAGCGCTCCGTCGACGACGCTGCCGAACTTGGCAGCGCCACCGGACGCGCCGGCGAAGACCGGCGCGCCGAGCATGCCGATAACCAGGTAGAGCCCCACCGTCAGCAGTGACCGGCGGAAGCCGAGCAGGGCAGCGGCAAACAGCACGCCGAAGGTCTGCCCGGTGATCGGCACCGGCGTCAGCGGCTCGAGCGGGATCACGACCTGCGCCGATGCCGTGATCAGCAGCACACCGGCGCTGATCATCAGCAGGTGCCGCTGCCACGAAGCGGCACGCTCACCGAGCCGGATCGGGACGAGGAAGTCGCCCAGCGTGATACCACGCTCGAACGGCGGGACACGCGCCAGGCGGGTGGCCATCATGGCGGCGATGCTATCAGCGGCGCCCGCGCCGCGTCACCCTGCCGGGTGGTGCGGTGGTGCCTGGTGATGTCTCGGGCCGGGCGCGAACACTGCCGGCAGGTAGGCCGTGCGAGCTACAGTCGACGGGCAACTTGGGCGATCCTCCGCGTGCCGCGCGACAGACCAAACGGCGATGCCGCAGCAATCGCCGATCGAGCGTCTACGAGCCGAGGCGATCGCTCAAGCTCAGACGCAGCACGCCCAGGTTGAGCTCGTGGAGCTCGACCTCGAGTCGGTGCTCGCCGGGATCGAGCTGTGGACCGGCGACGTGGAAGGTCACGCGGTCTCCCTTGCGGACGTGGATCGGGCTCGCGCGCGAGACGTCGGCCACGCGGTACCTTTCCTCGCCGCCCGTGCGCGTCGCGGTGACGGCGTCAGCCGGGATCTCACGGCCGTCGACGCGAAGCCGGCCGACGCCGACCAGGACGCCGTCGCCCATCGGGTTGTGCGCCTGCAGCTCGAAGCCGTCGGGCGTGTTGCGCAGGCTGCCGGCGACGTAGAACTGGCGGGCAATGAAGCCGGGCACGTTCACGGCCGTAGAGTAGCGGCCGGCCGCTACTCGCTGCCCGGGCCGATGAGCGCGCAGCTTCGGCTACGATAGGCAAGCGTCCCCGGAAACGTCAGCCGGCTCGCTCGCGGTGGCCTTAGCTCAATCGGCAGAGCATCGGATTGTGGCTTCTCTGGCGCTGAGCGCTGTGGTTCCAGCGTGAACGCGGGACCGAAAACCGCCGAATCATGCTATCAGGCGATTTCGGGCCTCTAAGACGATCAGCGGCGAACCCCGCGCTCCCTTCCCATTTTGTACGTCGTCGCATAGTCCCCGACACAAGTCTCCCTCGTCGCCCCGGTGACTCGTGCCGAGCTATCCCAGCAGACCGGCGGCTTAACCCCAGTGGCCGGTGACGATGGAGTCGAGGATGGATTCGATCTCGGACAGCACTTCGGGCGGCGTATCCGGGAAGGACGCGGCGTCGACGATCAGGCGAGCGGACGGGAGGACATCGATCGCCCATACGAGATCGTGCTGACCGGGCCCCTGGTGATACCGGGCCTGTGTTTCCGGGCCCCAGGATCGGAATTGCCCCAGATCGCAGTCCGCGACGTCGAGGTCGGTCGGAACAGTGAGCTCAATCGCGGAGCCCTGCCAGCGGCCGGGCATATCCAGAGAGGCCGCGCTGCGCTCCACGGGCGCCGCTGCACCACGCATCGGCTGCACCGCGAGCGCGTCGATGAGGTTGCGCACGGAGGGCCCTGTCGGCGGATCGGGCTCGGCGCCTTGCCACCGGCATGGATCGGTGTAGACCTGCACCTCGGCCGTCCAGAAGCCGATCGCGGCGTGCTGCGTCGAGTCGAGATCAGCCTTCTCGAGGTACCAGCCGTGCCAGCTCCAGCCCCCCGGCACGGTGAACCGAAGGTTGATATTCGTCCCCTCGTAGGCGTGGACGGTGTAGGTTCCCGGCTCCAGCAGGCCGTTGGCCGGCTCCCGGTCGGGGTCGGTCGGTTCGGGCAAGGGCGCGGTGGGAGATGGCATCGCCGACGGCACTGCCGGCGGCGTCTGGGCCATGGAAGTCGCCACCGCCGTGGGGCCGGGTGGATTCTGTGTGGGTGCATCCGGGCTGGGAGACCCGCAGGCAGTGGCAAGAGCGGCAATCGTTGCCGTGACGGCTAGCGCAGTGCGGTTCATCTCTGGCCTCCGCGGCGTGCCGAACATTCGACCGGCATCTGCTCTAATGACCGGCCGCAACCGTGAAGGGTTCAATCGGTGGTTCCGGGGCGCTACGGAGTCGCTGAGCCGTCGATGCCGGCAGGCAGCGTACGCCAGCCGGCGTCCCCGGTGCCGTCCACCACCATGCGCGGAGCCCCTCCGTCGGTGTCTACGACCCACAGCGAGGCCATTCCTCGTTCGTGATGCGTCTGACCAAAGAGAAGCCAGTCGCCGTTCGGCGAGAAACCGATTGCGGAGGCGATGACGCTGCCTTCCTGAGCACTCGCCAAGGTCGTCACGATTCCAGTGCGGGGATCGATAAGCTGGAGAGTACGCGTCTCCAGCGGTACCGTGTCGTGAATTTCGAGGTACGCGATCCGGTTGCCGGATGGTGACCACATTACGTCGGACAATTGGACCTTTGGAGCCGCCTCGACTAGGATGCGCCGCTCTGTGCCGTCGTCCGCCATGGTCATCAGCGAATCGCCGGCGACGACGGCGACGCGCGTTCCGTCTGGCGAGTAGGCGACTTGTCGGCCTCCCCACTTTTGCACTCCCAGATAGGAGCGCGGGTCATCCGCCGGTAGAGGCCGCGGAGTGGCGCCGTCGATGGGCACCTCATAGACGGCATAGGCCTCGTCATGGCTTCGTCTGACCAGAACCGCCTCGGAGCCGTCGGGCGACCATACGGGATCCAAGTCGCCGCAGCACATGAGTGCCCCGTCCACTATCGCCTGGCGCTCGAGATCGATTCCGTAGACGCCGATCGTCCTGCCGAAATCGAGCCAGGTGGCGAGCCGGGTGGAGTCGGGCGACCATGCGATATTCCAGCCAACCCCGGGGAACGACGCGAGCAGGCTACCGGCTGCATCGGTTACGTAGACCATGCCATCGCAATCGTCACTCCATTCCGAGCGGTAGGCGATGTAGCGACCGTCCGGCGAGGTCAGCCCCCGATTGGCGATGAAGCTGTCGCACTGGACGTCGCGATCGCCGTCGGCGATCCGGACGGGGTTCGTGCCGTCCCAGTCGGACACATAGATGTCGCCATCGAGACCATAGGCCAGACCGAGCCGGGGTGTCGTGATCGGCGCGGGCAGTGGGACTGTGCCAAACAAAGCGACGCTGCCGCCCAGCAGGCTCAGGGCGACGAGGGTCGCGGCCAGCAGGAGCAGTGGTCGCGAGCCTCCGCGGCGCTTAGCCAGCGGGCCGCTCCTCCACAGGACGCGCTCCTGGCGGACGACGTCGACCGTCTCGAGCGTTCGCCTCAGAAGGTGATCCGGTGCGCGCGGAGGTGCTTCGGCATGCAGCCAGTCGGTGACTCTTCGCTCGATGTTCATAACCGCACCACCTCGGTAGGCGTCAGCCGTGCAGCCGCTTCAACCGAGGCGCGAAGCGACGCCATGGCGTAGTGATATCGGGACTTCGCTGTCCCGAGCTTGATGCCCAGGACCTCTGCCACCTGCGATAGCGGAAGATCGGCGTAGTGGTGGAGAACGACTACCGCGCGGTGGTCGAGTGACAATTGTTGAAAGGCTTGCTCGAGCTCGTCGCGGTCGGCCACGCTGCTCGTTTCGTCGAAGACGTGTGGCTCGAGCCGTAGGTTCTGGACGTTGCTTCTAAAGCGCCGCCGATGGGCCGCTTGGTCTGCAGCGGCACGGACGAGGATGCGGTACAACCACGCGTCGAATACCCCGACGTCGCGCAACCCGGGCAACTTACGCCAGCATCGGATCAGTGTTTCCTGGACGGCGTCCTCGGCGAGCTGCGGGTCACGAAGGATCAGCCGCGCAACCGCGTGCAGCCGATCGATCTCCTGTGCGGCGAGCCGGCCGAAAGCGTCCGTGTCGCCCCGCCTCGCCCTTTCGATGAGGTGCTGCCGCATGCATTGACCGCCCGTAGGTGCCGGCAGCTCAGCCGACTCTGTACAACTATGACCGGCGGTTTGCCGTGCAAGGTTCAAATTGCGGCGTCGCCGTCGACGCCACCTCGCTGTGGTGACGCGATCACGCCGGATTCTCCGAGGCGCGGAACGAGCCGATCGTTGACCCCACGTGGATGCTGCGGGGGC
Source organism: Chloroflexota bacterium (assembly GCA_030777155.1). Classification (GTDB taxonomy): domain Bacteria; phylum Chloroflexota; class Limnocylindria; order Limnocylindrales; family CSP1-4; genus JALYGJ01. The sequence continues at coordinate 17,645 of JALYGJ010000054.1, forward strand.
GGCGCCGGGCCTACCCGATGACGACGAGTGCCCGGCCGTATACGACGATCGCCGGATCATCCTCAGGCTGCGCGAGCCTGTGTCAGGTGCCGCTCTCGCTCAACTTCTCGAGCGGCATGGCTGACCGTTCTGTTCTACGTCCCATCGCCGGGAGCTGGCTCTGGCTGGTATGCCGTGCACATCGAGAACGAGCGTCAGCAGTCGGCCGTCATCGCTGCGCTGCTTGACGACGCAGTCGTCTGCCAGGCGACGACCGCGGATTCGGAACAGTTCCGCCAGGCCAAGGAGATCGGCTGCCCCGACGAGCGCTAGGTCCAGCGCGCAGGTCGGCCCCTCGGGAGTCGAGCTCGAGGAGGTCCAGGCCGGGCGCTCCTATCGCACATCGGCCAGCGACGTACGTGCCCGATGATAGGCTGGCGAAGAGCGACCAGTGCCTGTAATCAGCCGCTTCTTCGCATCACGATCAAGCTGTACTACAACGACCACAGCCCGCCGCATTTCCACGCCGAGTACGGCGAGTACGAGGCGCAGGTCGGGATCGAGTCTTTCGCATTGCTTAACGGAGAGCTACCGGGGCGAGCGCTCGGTCTCGTCGTTGAATGGGCCGAACGCCACCAGGTGGAGCTGCTCGCAAACTGGCGCCGGGCCCGCCAGGGCGTCGCGGTCGAACCGATTGCCCCACTTGAGTAGGATCCAGGCATGCGCGAGACAGCACCCGGCATCGCCCGCATGGGTCCTCAGCGTTCGGCGCGACTGCGCATCGAATCCGCTGTGCCGCTTGAACGCTATCGGGTCCGTCTGGGTCCTAACCAACGGGCAGGAGGTTGAGCGTGACCTCGACGGGCTTCTGCGGGGTCCGGTCTTCGAACAAATAAGATCCAGCGACGACCTCTTCCGCGCCGTTCGAGCGGAAGGAGGAACGCTTGTCTGGCCGAACGAGGCGGATCTCGATCCCGATGTCGTGATCTGGGGCGGCCGCGCTCCGATGGATGCCTCACATCCGCCAAAGACATTGGTGCTGCGCGTGCCGCAATAACGGCCTGGCACGCACGGACGGCCGTCGCAGGCGGCTGAGTAAGCAGGTCGGGCCTGTCAGAACACGCCTTTCGACATCGGCGGCTCGTGGCATCAAGCATCGGTGACGGATCGGCTGGTCCCGAGTGCTGGTAACCGTTTAGCGGGCAGAAGACGGTTACCACAGCCGCCCCCTTAGGCCCGAATCATGCTATCAGCGACCGCTGTGCTTGTCGCTGGGCCCGGAATCCGACGTCCACCGCCCCGTCGTTTACACTTCGCTGGCGCCCTGGCTCCGAATCCTGCGTTCAGTCTGAGCACGAATCGGGCCGAAGACGTGGTGGCCTTAGCTCAACCGGCAGAGCATCGGATTGTGGCTCCGAAGGTTACGGGTTCAAGCCCCGTAGGCCACCCCACTTCACACGCGGCCCTCAGGCGGGGACTCATCCGAGATCCATCAACCCTGTGCCCGTGTTGAAAAGCACGACACGCTCGTCGCCGTCCAGGAAGCCTGCGCGGATGAGGTGCGGTAGCGCGGCGTACGTGGCCGCTCCCTCCAGCGCGGGCAGCAAGCCGCTGAGTCGGGCGAGGCTCTGCTGTGCCGCGATGATCTCCTCGTCGGAGACGGCGATGGCGGTGCCGCCGCTCTCGCGCAGGAAGCGCAGCATCAGGTAGTCGCCGATGGCCGAGGGCACGCGGATGCCAGCAGCGACGGTCTGCGCGTCGGCCCACGGCTCGGCCTCGTTGGCGCCCGACTCGAAGGCGCGGACGATGGGGGCGCAGCCGGTCGACTGGACGACGACCATCCGCGGCCGGCGCGAGCCGATCCAGCCGAGCGCCCCCAGCTCTTGGAACGCCTTCCACATGCCGACCAGCCCGGTGCCTCCGCCGGTCGGGTAGACGATCACGTCCGGGCACCACGCGTCGCCCCAGCCGCCCGCTTCGGCGAGCTCGATGCCCATCGTCTTCTTGCCTTCGACGCGATAGGGCTCGCGCAAGGTCGACAGGTCGAAGCATCCCTCTGCTTCGGCGCGCTGGCGGACGAGTCGGCCAGCCATGTCGATGAGCCCGTCGACCAGCGTCAGCTCGGCGCCGTAGAGGCGCACCTCGGACTGTGTCGTCAGCGGGGCATCACGCGGCATGACGACGTGGCAGTCAATGCCGTGGGCGGCGGCGAAGGCGGCCGCGGCGGCGCCCGCATTGCCAGCGCTGGGGAGGGCGACTTCGCGGATGCCCAGCTCGTCGGCCCGCGCCACCGCGACCGACAGTCCGCGTGCCTTGAACGTGCCAGTCGGGTTGGCGCCCTCGTCCTTGACCAGCAATTCCCCGCGCCCGAGCCCGACAGCCGCGCTTGCCCGGCCCACCGGCACCAGCGGCGTGCCGCCTTCGCCCAGGCTGACAGCGTAACGCCGGTCACGGACCGGCAGCAGCTCGGTGTAGCGCCAGAGGTCGGGCGACCGGCCGGTGAAGGCCGGCGTCGGCATCCGTGCCCGCAGTGCGGGCAGGTCGTAGCGGGCAAACAGCACCTTTCCGCAGGCGCCGCAGACGCGCTGTGGCTCGTCCGCGCTCCAGGCCGCTGAGCAGCTGGTGCAGACAAGGTCGCGCAGCGCACTGCTCATGTCGCGGCCGCCGCCGATCAGTCCTTGTCCTCGTCCTTCTCCTGTTCGGGCGTTCGCTTCGCGGCCGCATGGGCGACCGCGAATGCGCGGCTTTCGTCGCCGCCGTACTGCTCGAGCGCGCTGTTGAACGCCTCGAGGAACGCCTCCTTCTGGTGATGGCTGTACTGGTCGACCTGGCTCTGCGGTAGGTCCGAGATCTTCTCGTACGGCATCGGCTGCTCCTCCTGTTCGGCCATCATCGCGGGCGCGCGCTCACTCCGCGCGCCATGCGAAAACGAGCCGGTTGCAGAAGTTCGGCGGTTCGCGCTGCCGTTCTACTTGGTGCCGCAGCCGCAGCAGTGCTGGTCGCAGCAGCAATGGTCGCAGCGATCAGGACGCATCACGTTCCTCCTTCCCGGCAGTGATCAGTGGTCGCGGCGATCGTCCCGCCTCCAGCTCGCCAGCGAGGTGGGCCAACCGATGGTCGAGATAGCGAAGCTCGTCAGCGCGACGCGCGATCTCCCTGCGCTTCTGCTTGATGGCGACTCGCAGCTCGTCCGACACTTGATCGCAGCGGCCATCGGCGCACAGGCTGGCAAGCTCCGCTGCCTGGTCAAGAGGGAGGTCCAACGAACGCAGGCCGATGAGCAAGCGCAGCCTCGACACGTCGCCCTCGCTGTACTCGCGATAGCGGGCGAGCGAGCGCTCGGGTGCGGGAAGCAGTCCGCGCCGCTCATAGAAGCGGATTGAATGCGCCGTCGTGCCGACGCGATGGGCGAGCTCGCCGATACGCATGACCTCAGGCTAAACCTTTGAGCGGCTCTAATGTCAAGCAGCCTGTGCCGGCGACGCCACGCCCCGGCGCATACAACTACGGCTATGGACGCGTCAGTCGCCAGCGACGTAGGATGGTTCCGCCAGGGCCAACACTTCCCTCGCCCGGCGCGCTCCTTGCAGCCCGAGCGACTTACGCGGGGTCCGCCCACGTTGGAGACCGCCAGAGACTTCACGCTGATCCTCCCCGACCGCGTCGGCAGCCTGGCCGAGGCAATGTCCGTCTTTCGCGACGCGGGCGTGAACATCCGCGGCCACTGCGGCTTCCCCGCCTGGGCGGGTGAGGGACTGCTCCACCTCGTCCTCGACGAACCGGACGGTGGCGCCGAGGCCCTCCGCCGGGCGGGCATCGAGATACGCGAAGAGCGAACAGTGCTCGTGCTGACGCTGCCGAACCATCCCGGCGCGTTCGCCGATGCGCTGGAGCGCATTGCGCGCGGCGGCGCGAACGTCGACCTGACCTACTCGCTCGGCGACGGGCGCATCGTCGTTGGCGTCAACGACATCGAGACTGCCCGCCGCGCGCTGAAGCAGTAGTACTGCGGACGCTGGGCGACAGCGAGTGACTCACGAAAGTTGCGGTGGCGTTGGAGAATGACCGGCGAGACGCAGGCTGAGGAGGGGCGAGCGTGAACGAGGCCGACAGGCAATGAGCGACGGCGAGCTGCGGGCGACGGCCGACAAGATGCTGGAGATGCTCCAACGCCTGCGCGACTTGGAGCAGGAGAAGCGCAACGCGGCGATCGGCTCGCCGGAGTTCGTCAGGCTGGCCGAAGAGGCCGAGAAGCTCGCTCGGGTGGTATTCCGCTGGTCACAGATGCAACTGCAACTTGCCCACGCGGCGGCGACGGGCCATCCCGGCCGTCCGCCCAACGTCCGCCTGACCGACATCGAACCGCGCCCGCTCGACCGCATCCTCGCCGACTGGCGCGAGGCGCAGCTGCGTCTCGAGACTGGCCTTCCCGGCTCGGCTGAGGCGCAGCATGCAGTCGACGACGTCGAGCGGCTACGCGAGGAGTTCCGTGCGGCACAGCGGGGCAAGCGGCGCGACGAGCCATAGATCGCCGCTGGCGCTCCTCGCCTCGCCTCGACGGCGGCGGACGGTTGTAAGAGCGATGCAATCCGTCGCCTCGGCTCGGCCGGTGCATCGTCGCTCGATGCCTAGCAGCCTGTCGGCAAGAGACCGCGATCGGTAGCGGGGCGAGCGCGGGGGGAGTGGCGGCGCATGCCATACCGGTTTCGTTCGCTCAACGACATAGCGGGCGTCTGGGAGGGCCGGATCGTCCGCATTTCGCGCATCGTGTCCAAGCCGGGGGCGGAAGTGGCGCTGCTGGCCGCCATCACGGACGCCGTGGCGCACGTCGCAGGCGTCGAGCGCGCCTACGTGGGCTTCCATCAGGCGCCGGGCGGTCGAGCCGTCGTCCTGCTGCAGTCGATCTGGGAGAGCCCCGAGCGGCTGCGTGCCGCGCATCAGCCGGATCGGCCGCTTGGCTTCGATTCGTATGCCGATCTCGTGGAGTCGTGGACCCTGGAGTACTTCGAGGAGTACCTCGATTCCTCGTCCAAGGAGCCGCGAGACCGGCCGCGCCCACGGTCACGCGCAACCGCCGATACCTTCGGCGAGCCTAGCCGCTGAAACGCCAGGCGCAGCTCTAGGCGGCGGCGCTCCGCAGCGGTAGCCGGCGCAGGAGCTGCGCGTTGGCGGCGACGATGATCGTCGACGCGCTCATCGCCACGGCGGCGGCGGCCATCGGCAGGACCACGCCCCACGGCGCCAGCAGGCCGGCCGCCAACGGTATCGCCACGACGTTGTAGCCGGTCGCCCAGAAGAGGTTCTCGACCATCTTGCGATACGCGGCACGCGAAAGGCTGATCGCCGCCACGACGTCGCGCGGGTCGCTGCGGACCAGCACGATGCCCGCCGACTCGACGGCCACGTCGGTGCCGGCACCGATGGCGATGCCGACATCGGCGGTGGCCAGCGCGGGCGCGTCATTGACGCCGTCGCCGACCATCGCGACCTGCCGGCCGCCCTCTTGAAAGCGACGAACGGCGGCTGCCTTGTCCGCCGGCAGGACCTGCGCGTCCACCTCGTCGATGCCCAGCCGGCGGGCGACGGCGTCGGCGACCGACTGGGCGTCGCCGGTGATCATCGCCACGCGCAGCCCGAGCTCATGGAGCCGGTCGACGGCGGCCTTCGATTCGGGCCGGATCTCATCCTCCAGCCCGAGTGCGCCGACGACCTCGCCGTCGACGACCACGTGCAGGATCGTCCGTCCCTCCGCCGCCCAGGGCTGCGCTGCGTCGACCAGCTCGGCCGGCGGCTGCAGGTTGAGTTGCTCGAGCAGGCGCGGGCCGCCGACGTGGATGTCTCGACCGTCGACCGTGGCGCGCGTGCCACGCCCGGGCAGAGACTCGAACCCTTCGGCCAGCGGGACGCGGAGCCGACGCTCCTTCGCGCCGGCGACGATTGCGCGCGCCAGCGGATGCTCGGAGTCCCGATCGACAGCGGCGGCGAGTTCGAGAACGGGCCCCTCGTCGACGCCGCCGGCAGTGGCGACGTCCACGAGCACGTGCTCGCCGCGCGTGAGCGTGCCGGTCTTGTCGAAGATGACGGTGTCGACCTCGCGCGCCCGTTCGAGGGCCAGACGGTCCTTGACGAGCAGGCCGCTGCGCGCGCCGAGAGCCGTCGAGATCGAGACGACCAGCGGGATCGCCAGCCCGAGCGCATGCGGGCAGGCGATGACGAGCACCGTCGCCGTGCGCACGAGTGCATCCTCCTGTTGGCCGATCACCCACCAGCCGGCCAGCGTCAGCGCACCGGCGGCGAGCGCGACGTAGAAGAGGACGGCCGCCGCGCGGTCGGCGAGCGCCTGCGCGCGCGACCCCGAGGCCTGCGCCTGCTCGACCATGCGCATGATTCCGGACAGCGCCGTCGCCTCGCCCACCGCGGTCACGCGAACGCGCAGCGGGCCACCGGCGGCAACGGTCCCGGCCACGACCCGGTCGCCCTCTTCCTTCGTCACGCGGCGCGACTCGCCGGTGATCATCGACTCGTCGACATCGGCGCTACCCTGCTCAACCTCGCCGTCGACCGGCACGCGCCCACCCGGGCGGACGAGCACGAGGTCGCCTGAACGCAGCTCGGAGAGAGGGACCGTTTCGCTGTCCCGCTCGGTGATGCGCTCCGCGGTGTCGGGCAACAGCTCGGCGAGGGCGGCCAGTGCGCCTCGCGCCTGCGCGATCGAGCGCATCTCGAGCCAGTGACCGAGCAGCATGATCGTGATCAGCGTCGCCAGCTCCCACCAGATCTCGATCTCGAGCAGCCCGGCAAAGCCGACGAGCGAAGCGACGAAGGCAACGACGATCGCGAGGCTGATCAACGTCATCATCCCCGGCTGCCGATCGCGCAGCTCGCCGAGCGCGCCGCGCAGGAAGACCGGTCCGCCATAGAGGAAGACGATCGTGCCGAGCGCGGCCGGGACGAGATCGCTGCCCGGGAGCACCGGCGCCCGGTAGCCGAGCACCTGCTGGATGTCGTGGCTCCAGATGACGACGGGGATGGTCAGCCCCAGCGACAGCCAGAACCGGTCGCGGAACATCGCCACTGAGTGACCGGCGTGGCGGTCGTGGGCGGCCGCCGGACCCGCCCGCGACGGGCGAGCCTGGGCCGGCCGGGCGCTATGAGCGGGCGAGTGGTGACCGGCGTGCGACACGGCCGCGGAGTTCCTGTTTCAGTGCGCGTGCGCCGGTTCCGTCTCCGCTTCGGCGATCTCGCAGATGCCGGCTCCGACCGCTGGCTCTGCCGCGGCCGCCCGCTCAGCGTCGAGCTGGGCCTTGATCTCCGGATATGCGTCCGACAGGCAGCACGAGCAGCTCTCGTACCACCGCCTGATCCCCTCGTCGATGACGGGCAGCGCCCCCGCTGGCGCCTCGGCAGGGCCCGTCGCGGCGCGCTCTATGTAGTCGCGCGGAGCGGCGACGAAGGCGTCGCGGCAACCGACGCGGCAGAAGGCGAACGTGCGCCCGTCGAACTCGAGCAGCAGCCCGTCCTGCTCGGCGGCGTCGAGCCTGACGGCCATGCCGCAGACGGGGTCGATCAGTCGGTCGGGGCGAGCGGCTTGCATGGAAAGGGCTCCTGGTTCGGGCTGTCTGGAGGGGTCAGATACTCCACCCGAGTATGGTGCCATGAATGTCCCGACGACGACAATCGACGTCTTCGGCAAACGTAGTCGAACTCAGCACCGGATCGAAAAGGCCGGGCAGGATCGACGACGAACCACGACAGGAAGCTTGTCCGGTTGACCCCCAGCTCCGTGCCGGTCTAGTCGTCGTCGTCGCGGTCTTCGTCGTCAGTTCGCGCGTGGTGAGCGGGTGGCAAAGTCGAGGCCCGGCCGACTCGGCCGGGCCCCGTTCTGGGTTCGAAGCGCGAGAGGCGCCGCTACTGGCGGCTCATCCGCTCCCGCAGCACCTCGTAGATCCGCTCGGCGTGGCGGGTGTCCTCCTCGATCAGCTCGCGATAGAGGTCCAGCTCCCGACCATCGACGTCCTTCGAGTACGTCTGGTACGTGTCGAGCGCCTTGAGCTTCTCGCTCAGCGTGCTGATCAGGTTGTACGTGCCGTTGTCGACCGGGAAGCGGACCTCGGCGCCCCGTTGCATCGTCTCCTGCATGCGATACCTCCAACTGCATCTGGCTTGCGACTATGGCCGACCAAGTTTGGCGAGGCCACCGTTGCGCCGGCTTGGGCGGCGCCGACAGCCGAGGTTTCAGCGGTCTAGCAGCATCGGGGTCCGGCGCAGTACCGGTCTCCGCCACACCAGACCGACGCTCACTGCACGGTCCCCCGTACTAAGTGACTAGCCGCTTGCGGCGGCAGGGGTACTGACAGGCTGTTGCCCACCCGCACCGCCGGACCCTACCGTGCCGATCAGCAGTACACACGACTGCCGCGAACGCAACTGAAACAGGGCAAACCCGCCGCGAGACGGGGACGCAAAGCCAGGGATCTCCGCCCGCACCCCAGAAAACGGAGACCGCCCGGCTGCCAGAGAGCGAACCGACAGTGCAGGAGGGCACCCCCGGTGACGCCAGCAGCCTATGCCATCACATCCCGCGCTCAAGCCCCGTCGCGGGCCGTGCTGATCATCCTTTCTGTGCTGTGCGCGGTCGCGCTGGTCGTGGGCAGCCTGCTTCATGGCGCCGCGCTGGCGCCCGCTGGCCGGCTCGTTGAGGTCATCGTCCGCGTCGAGGCCGGGACTTCGATCGCCGATGCCCGGCGTACCGTCGTTGCACTCGGTGGTCAGGTCGGCCGTCCGCTGGCCATCGTAGGCGGCTTCGCCGCGGCGGTGCCGTCGGCCGCGCTCGCCCGCCTGACTGCGTCGCCTGCGGTCGCCTCGGTCAGCGCCAACTACAGCGTCCAGCTTCTGCACGAGGTGAACGGTTTCGATGCCGAGACGGCCGCCGGCTCGATGTACAACGTGGCCTGGCAGATCGGCGCGCGAGAGTACTGGTCCAACGGCTTCACCGGGCAGGGCATTGACGTCGCCGTCATCGACAGTGGCGTCAGCCCCGTCGAGGGCCTCAACCGCGATGGCCAGGTCGCGCACGGCCCCGACCTGTCGTTCGAGCGGCTCAATCCCCACCTGCGCCACCTCGACACGTACGGTCACGGGACCCACATGGCCGGAATCATTGCCGGCCGCGACGCCGGCGTCGACCAGGGATCGCTCAGCCAGGAGCACGATCGCTTCGTTGGTATCGCGCCCGGCGCACGCGTCGTCAGCCTGAAGGTCGCCAACGCGCTCGGGGCAACCGATGTCTCGCAGGTCATCGCAGCCATCGACTGGGTGGTCACGCACGCCAACGACGACGGGCTGAACATCCGCGTCCTCAATCTCTCCTTCGGCACCGACGGCCGGCAGGACTATCGCACCGACCCGCTGACGCACGCCGTCGAGCAGGCCTGGCGGGCGGGCATCTTCGTCGTCGTCGCCGCCGGCAACTCAGGTCCGACGGCGGGCGGGCTCAACAACCCGGCCTACGACCCGTTCGTGATGGCTGTCGGCGCCGACAACACGCGCGGCACGAAGCGCGTCAGCGACGACGTCGTGGCCAGCTTCTCGAGCAGTGGCGACGGGCAGCGCAATCCGGACGTGCTCGCTCCCGGCCGGCGCGTCGTGAGCCTGCGCGTGCCCGGCTCGCACCTCGACAACGAGCACCCCGACTCCCGCCTCAACGAGCGCTTCGTTCCTGGCAGCGGCACCTCGCAGGCCGCCGCCGTCGTGTCCGGTGCCGCGGCGCTGGTGCTCCAGCAGCGACCGAGGCTGACGCCTGACGAGCTAAAGCAGCTCCTGAGGTCGACTGCGAAGCGCCTGCCCGACGCGCCTGAAAGCGCGCAGGGCAAGGGCCTGATCAGCCTGAGCGACGCCTTCGGCGCACCCACCCCTCTTGGTTACGTCCAGACCGCCCAGCCGTCGTCGGGCGGCGGATCGCTCGAAGCGGCGCGCGGCTCGATCCACGTCGTCGGCGCCGACGGATACGTGCTGAGCGGCGAAGTCGGCGTCGAAACGGTTCCACACTGGTTCGTCTGCGCGACCGACGCATCGCTCGACGGCAACTCATGGTCGGGCAACTCATGGTCGGGCAACTCGTGGTCGGGCAACTCGTGGTCGGGCGGTCCGTCGACCGACGGCAACTCCTGGTCGGCCACCGGCTGGCTGGGTGTGTCGTGGGGCAAGAAACCGAAGCTGGGCAAGTAGAAGTGATCATCCCGCGCGCGTCCGCAGTCGGACGCTTCATCGCGATCGCTCCGCAGCTGGCAAGGAGGCTTCCAAGGCTGGGCGGAAGCCTCCCCCAGCTCTCGGCACGGCGGCCGACGATGAGCGGTTCCGCCCGCGTCTGGACCCTCAATGTCGGCATGGCCGCGCTGGCGCTGGTTCTCTTCGCCGGCGTCGTCGTACCGCTGCCGTCGACGGCGCTGGCCGTCGGCATGCCCTGGTGGGCGCTCGCGATCCTCTTCTACCTCGCCGAGATCCTCGTCGTCCACTTCCAGTTTCGGCGCGAGGTGCACACCTTCTCGCTGAGCGAGATCCCATTCGTCATCGGGCTCTTCTTCGCCACGCCCGTCGACTTCGTCGCCGCCAACGTGCTTGGCGCCGCCGGCGCCCTGGTGATCCACCGCCGGCAACCGCCGATCAAGCTGTCCTTCAACGTCGCCCAGTTCGCGCTGGGCGCAATCCTCGGCGTCGTCGCCTTCAACCTGCTGCGCGGCGAGACCGCGACGATGGCACCCATCCTGTGGGCGGCAGCCGTCGTGGCGACGCTTGCCGCCAACCTCGTCGGCATCCTGACGATCGCCATCGCGATCGCACTTTCAGAGCGGCTGATCGAGCTGCGCAAGCTCTCGCAGGTGCTCAAGTTCGGGCTGGCGGTCGGGCTCACCAACACCGTCGTCGTGCTGACGGCCGTGACCTTCCTGTGGAACGACCCCGCAATGCTGTGGATCCTGGGCGTCCCGGCGGCGCTGCTCTATCTCGCGTACCGCGCCTACATGTCGGAGCGCGAGAAACACGAGAGCCTCGAGTTCCTCTACGAGTCGACGACGATCCTCCAGCGGACGCCTGCGCTCGACCTGGCCATCGTCGACCTGCTTGCCCATGCGCGACGGATGTTCAAGGCCGAGATCGCCGAACTGACACTCATGCCGGCCGGCGACGCGCGGGAGGCGCTGCGAACGTGGCTCGACGCGAACGAGCAGGCACACGTGATGGAGGCCGTCGACGCGCGCCGGCTGGCCGACATCTGGCAGCGCGTCCAGGAGGCCGGCAGCGATGGCAGCGGCCGCGGATTCCTGATCCGGCGCGCCGCTCACGCACTGCTCAACCGGCCGGCGGGGGCCGCGCCATGGCCCGGCGCTGGCGGTGAGTTGCGCGACGGCGTTGTCGCGCCCCTGCGCGGTGACCGCGGGATCCTCGGCATGATGGTCGTCGCCAACCGCCTGGGCGACGTCAGCACATTCGACGAGGATGACGCCCGGCTGCTCGAGACACTTGCCCGCCACGCCGGCGTGGCACTCGAGAACGGCCGGCTGGGCGAATCGCTCAACCAGCTGACCGAGCTGAAAGAGCAGCTGCGCTTCCAGGCCTACCACGACTCGCTGACCGGCCTCGGCAACCGCGCTCTCTTCCTCGAGCGGGTGACCGACATGTGCACGGAGCCGCGGCATGGCAGTGGCCCGATCGTCCTGTTCGTCGACCTCGACGACTTCAAGACGGTCAACGACACACTGGGACACGCCGCCGGCGACACGCTGCTGGCGGCGGTTGCCGATCGACTGCGCGGCTGCCTCCGCCCGACCGACCTGGCCGCCCGGCTGGGCGGCGATGAATTCGCGATCATGCTCGCCGGCGGTCAGGTCGAGCACGCGCTGGCCATCGGCGAGCGCATCATCGCCGCACTGCGCGCGCCGTTCTGGATCGAAGGCAACGAGGTCGCCGTCCGGGCCAGCGTCGGCATCGCCGCGCGCGCGAGCTCGACCGAGACACCCGACGACCTGTTGCGTAACGCCGATGTGGCGATGTACACGGCAAAGGCGCGCGGCAAGGGGCGCGTCGCGCTCTTCCAGCCCGAGATGCACGCGGCGGTCGTTGCCCGACACGCCCTCACCGGTCGGCTCGAGCGCGCAGTCCTCGAACAGCAGTTCGTGCTCCAGTACCAGCCGGTTGTCGACCTCGAGTCAGGCGAGATCACCGGTGCCGAGGCGCTCGTCCGGTGGCGCCAGCCCGACGGCTCGCTGATTGCTCCGGCCGACTTCATTCCGCTGGCGGAGGACACCGGGCTGATCGTCCCGCTCGGCAAGTGGGTGCTCGAGACGGCGTCGCGTCAGGCGGCCGCCTGGGCCACCCTCGTGCCGCGGCGAATGCTGCAACTGAGCGTCAACCTGTCGGCACGGCAGGTGCAGCATCCCGACTTCATCGACGAGGTGGCGGAGATCGTCGATCGCACCGGCCTCGAGCGCGGCACGCTTGTGCTCGAGATCACCGAGACGGTGATGATGCAGGACACCCGGGCGACCATCGCCAAGCTGGCGGCGCTGAAGGAGCTCGGCGTACAGCTGGCGATCGACGACTTCGGCACCGGCTACTCGTCGCTGTCCTACCTGCGCCGGTTCCCGGTCGACGCGCTGAAGATGGCCAAGCCGTTCGTCGATACGGCCGGACCGAATCGCCGTGACTGGGCGTTCGCTTCGGCGATCATCGCCCTCGGCCACTCGCTGCACCTGCGCGTCGTCGCCGAGGGTATCGAACGGCCCGAGCAGCTGGCGGTGCTGCGTTCACTCGGCTGCGATCTCGGCCAGGGGTTCTACTTCGGCCGGCCGATGGAGGCCGGTCGGCTGAGTGCGCTGCTGCTCGCCGGCCAGCGTGTCGAAGTCGACCTGCCGATGCCGCGGCGGGCCACGCGTTCGGCGTCTCTCACCTCCCCGCTCGCGCCGGCTCACCGGGCGGAGCAGAGGACGGTCGTCGCCCGCGTCAACTGACGCCCGGCGCGGCTGACGCTGCAGCCGGGAGGTGGCGGCCTGCGGGCAGGCGGCTTACCATCTTCCCGTGGCTGCTGAAGGCGACGACGAGCTGCGCCTGGCGGACAACCCGGCCGAGCGGCGCTACGAGGCGCACCTGGGCGAGCGCCTGGCCGGCTACTCTGAGTACGTCATGGCACCCGGTCGGTTGACCTTCACCCACACCGTCGTCGATCCCGACCTGGAGGGCCGCGGCATCGGCTCACGCCTCGTGCGCTACGAGCTTGACGATGTGCGCGGCCGCGGGCTGAAGGTGACCGCTCGCTGCCCTTTCGTGCGCGCGTACATCGACCGCCATCCGGATTACCAGGACCTCGTCAGCTAGGCGAATGACGAATCAACCGGCCGAACCAGTCGATCAGACAGCCGGCCCGGAGTCCGCTCAGGGCCAGGGCCCGCAATCGGTGCTCGTCTGCGCCAACTGCGGCAAGAAGAACAAGATTCGGCCGAGTCCGAAGGGCGCGCCCCACTGCGGCAACTGCGGTAAGCCGCTGGCCTGGCTGGTCGAGGCAACCGACGCCACGTTCGACCTCGAGGCGGCGGCCTCGCCGGCCGTGCTGGTCGACCTGTGGGCGCCGTGGTGTGGACCGTGTCGCTTCGTCGCGCCGGTCCTCGAAGAGCTGAGCCGCGAGTACGCGGGGCGGCTGAAGGTGGTCAAGGTCAACGTCGACGACAATCCGGCAACGGCGCAACGCTTCCAGGCGTTCAGCATCCCCACCCTGGTCGTGCTCAAGAACGGCCGGCAGGTCGACCGGATCGTGGGCGCCATGCCGAAGAGCCAACTCGCGATCCGGTTGACGCCGCACCTGCTCCGCGCCTAGCAGGACCGGCCCGGCGGCGGCTGGCGGCGCCCGCCTGCGCCGCCGTCAGGCGCTATCTGACTGTGGCGGTGACGGTGTTCGAGGCTGGGCTCGTGTTGCCCGCCGCATCGAAGGCGACCACGTAGTAGGTCGACGTGCCATTCGTCTTCTTGAACGAGTAGCTGGTTGTGGTGACCGTCGCGACCTGTGAGTTGTTGCGATAGATCCGGTAGCCGGCAACAGCGATGTTGTCGCTCGAGCCGCTCCACGGAGAGCGATACCGTCGGCGGGAGCACCGCCGGTGATCCGCTGCTCGGTTCGGCGCGCAGCCGCAGCCGGCCAGCGGTGCGCAGCGCGGGTGACCCGCCCGCTTAGATGGATATGACATGCCACCGCCGCGCGCGTGACATGCCGGCGGAGCGTCCCGTTTGGGATGTTTCGTCGCGAGTAACAGGCAAACCAAGTGACGGCCCGGTCCGCGCGGAGCTGGGGCTCCGCCGACCAGTAGGCCTAGGACGACGACCGGCCGCTCCCCCTCGCGGTCAGGTCCGCCGATGGAGACAGGCGCCCGGGTGACCGCCGGGCGCCTGTCGTTTTGTCTCCCGGCCTCGAACGCTAGCGTGCGAGGCTGATCAACCAGCGGACGATGACGGCACCGATGAATGCGACGACGAGCGCGCCAAGCCAGCCGATGACGGCCTCGGTTCCGAACACCTGGCGAGCGAGAGAGCCGCCAACGAGCCCACCCAAGATGCCGATGAGGATGTTGGGCAGGCAGCCGGTGGACGATCGATCGCCACCTACTACGAGGGCCGACAGGGCGCCGGCGAAGAAGCCGATGATGATCCAGCCGACGATCGTGAGGTCGAAAACGGGCACGGCACTCCTCCTCCGCGTGGTCCGCCGGGCTCGATCCTACAGCGAGGAGGCTTCCCCGCCGGATGCTAGGATGAACGGGCGCTGACGGTCGAGCCGCTGTTGATCCGAAGCCGGATCCGGCTACGAGTCAGCGGGGAGGTTGAGCTGTGGCCACCGTTACTTTCGAGCACGTCTGGAAACGATACGGCGACGTCGTCGCGGTCAGCGACTTCAACCTCGCCATCAACGACGAGGAGTTCCTCGTCCTGGTCGGGCCATCGGGCTGCGGCAAGACGACCGCCCTGCGCATGGTCGCCGGCCTCGAGGAGATCAGCGAGGGCACGCTCCGTATCGGTGACCGCGTCGTCAACGACCTCGCCCCGAAGGACCGCGACGTGGCGATGGTCTTCCAGAGCTACGCGCTCTACCCGCACATGAGCGTGCGCGACAACCTCGCCTTCGGACTCAAGCTGCGCAAGGTGCCCAAGGCGGAGATCGAGCGGCGGGTGAACGAGGCGGCGCGCATCATCGAGCTGTCCAACCTGCTCGATCGCAAGCCGAAGCAACTCTCCGGTGGCCAGCGCCAGCGCGTCGCACTCGGCCGTGCCATCGTGCGCGAGCCGGCGGTCTTCCTGATGGACGAGCCGCTGTCAAACCTCGACGCAAAGCTGCGCGTCCAGACGCGAGCTGAGATCGCGCGGCTCCACCATCGCCTCAAGACGACGATCGTCTACGTCACGCACGATCAGGTCGAGGCGATGACGATGGGCGACCGCATTGCGGTAATGAACGCCGGCGTGCTACAGCAGGTCGGCCCACCGCAGGAGCTCTATGAGCGGCCGGTCAACAGGTTCGTCGCCGGCTTCATCGGAAGCCCGAGCATGAACTTCATCAACGTCAGCGTCGCGCGCGATGGCGGGAAGACGGTCCTGCGCAACTCCAACGTTGAGCTCAACGTGCCGGAGCGACTGCGGCCGGCGGTCGGCGAAGCGGGCGAGCTGACCGTGGGCATCCGACCCGAGCACATGGAGGTGGGCGACGGAGCGGCAGCCGCCGACGGCGCAACGCTGCGCGCGACGGTCGACGTCGTCGAGTTCCTGGGCAACGAGGAGCTGCTCCACGTCCGCGTCGGCGAGCACGACCTGGTGGCGATCGTCGATTCCAAGCACCGAGTTCGCCCGGACGATGTCCTCGAGCTCCACGTCAGCCAGGACAAGATCCATCTGTTCGACCAGTCCGAAGGGGCCGCGCTGCGCGCGTAGGGCGCTAGCCGGCCGCTGGCGCGGCCAGCGGCGTCTGCAACAGGAGCGTTTCGCGGCTGCTCGGTAGCGCGCCGGGTGGCGCCTGCGCCGACTCAGGCTTCGCCTGGCGCGCACGCTTGGAGGTGTACATCGCGCCATCGGCGGCCTGCAGCAGCAGTGCCGCGGTCCGGCCGTTGTCGGGATAGAGGGCCAGCCCGCCGCTGACGCCGACCTTAACCACCGAGCCGTCGGAGAGCTCGTGGCCGCGCTCGCGGATGCCGACGATGACGCGTCGGGCGACCTCCTG
Organism: Chloroflexota bacterium; assembly: GCA_030777155.1. Lineage (GTDB taxonomy): Bacteria > Chloroflexota > Limnocylindria > Limnocylindrales > CSP1-4 > JALYGJ01. The sequence continues at coordinate 33,873 of JALYGJ010000054.1, forward strand.
CGCGGCGCCGGCCGGCGTTTCGGGCATGACCACCACGAACTCATCGCCGCCGTAGCGGGCAACGATGTCGTTGGCGCGCACGTGCGCCTTGATCGTGTTGGCGACGTTGCGCAGGACGCGGTCGCCGTCGGCGTGGCCGAAGCGATCGTTGATCGGCTTGAAGTAGTCGAGGTCGAGCATCAGCACCGACAGCGCTGTCCGGCCGCGGGCGGCGCGTGCGATCTCCTGGCGGAGGCGGTCCTGCAGGTACCGGTGGTTGTTGACGCCGGTGACCTGGTCGACATCGGCGGCGTGGCGCAGCTGCTCGAGCAGGCGCACGTTCTCCAACCCGGCAGCGGCGCTGCCGGCCATGGTCTCGTATACCTTCATCTCGTCAGCGCCGAAGTAACGCGGCGTGGTCAGTGAGATCAGCTCGATCAGGCCGATCGCCCGGCCCCCCACGGTGAGCGGCAGCATGAGCAGAGTGCGGCCGCCCATCTCGGCCAGCGCACGCGCCTCGGGCAACGCATCGTCAACGGCGTCCGACTGGACGACGCGCGGCTCAGCCGAGCGCAGAACAGCCCAGGTGGCGGGAAAGTCGGCGATGTCGGTCAGCGGCGGGGAGCCCTCGATGCCGTCCATCGCGAGCGTCGACAGCATCGTCGAGTCGGGCTGCCAGCGCGAGATGACGCAGGCGTCCATTCGGCTGGCGATGCGCATCTTGACGGCCAGAGTGCCCGCGAGTGCCAGCTCGTCGGACGCTTCGCTGGCAGCTCGGCTTATTTCGAGCAGCGCGTGCAGCTCCTCCACCAGCTCCTCGCGCGCCTCGATCGCGCGCGCGTTCTCGACGGCGACCGCGGCCTGATCGCACAGGAGGCGGAGCAGGCGCAGGTCGCCCTCGTCGAAAGCAAGCGGTCGCGCGGCCAGCAGGCAGAAGACGCCGGTCACGCGGTGTTCACTGCGCAGGGGCACGATCAACGCCGACCAACTCCCGATCCTCCCCGGGCCGGGTGCGGCGATGTCGGGCAGTATCAGCGGTGAACCCGTCGCGCGGCAGTGGGCGATGGCGGCGCTGACTGGCCCGTCCTCGGCCAGCGGCATGATCTCGCCGCGCCGTCCGGTGGGGGCGCCGTCGAGGGCAACCAGCGTCAGCGGCGCCTGCGGGTGGTCGGCGCTGACCAGCAGCCGTGCCTCCTCGTACTCGACCACCTGCCGGGTTCGGGCACAGAGTGCCGCACCCACATCTTCGAGCCTGCCAAGCCGGTTGAGCTGCGAGGCGATCTCGTGGATCACCTCGAGGTCGCGCGCCCAGGCGGCGCCGGCCCCTGCCACGGCGCCCGAGACCTTCGCCGCCAGCTGGCGCGCGTAGACCCGTGCCAGCGCCCGGTCGTCGGCGGTGAAGTCATCCCGGCCGGCGCGCTCGAGCACGATCAGTCCACCGTCGTCGTCGGGCACGGGGATGATCAGCGTGCGGCGCTGTTCGTCACTCTCGCGGATGTCGCGGCGCAGGATGCGGCCGAGCGGCCCCGTGCCACCAGCCGACGCGCGGCCGGCCGTGGCGGCGAGCACGAGTGCGCCGTCGCCATCGGGCAGGAAGAGCGCACCCGAGTGCGCTCCGACGGCCTCGCACAGCTCCTGCAGCACGCCTTCGGCGAGCTCGGACTGCCGCTCAGGCATGGGCGCCACGCGGCGTGCCCGCAGGTTCGCGTCGGACGGTGTGGCCGGTGCGGACCGAAGGCGCGCGCATCGAGGCGGCCAGGAACCAGGCGCCGCCAACGGCGATCAGGACGTCGCCGATCGAGAAGACGTTGGCGAACGGGATGGGCCGTGGCAGCACGAAGATGTCGCCTAGGAAGGCGAGCGCGGTGTCGGCGCCGGCGACCGTCGAGTTCGTGAAGACGGCAGCGGAGAGCTGACTGACGCCGTGGACGGCGGCGAGGGCCTCGACCGATACCGGCATCTGACCTCCGTTCACCAGGATCGCGGCGAGATTGAGCAGGCTACCGGCGAGGATCACCCGGAACCCGCGCAAGCCCAGGTTGGCCAGCAGGGCGAGCAGCACGACGGCCGTCGAGCCAACGTAGAGGGCAGGCCCGAGGGCGCCGACGCCGGCGGCGACGGGCGGGCTGAACAGGAGCAGCTGGAAGACGAGCCCGCTGAGCGCAAGCGGCCACCACCGCATCTGAACGGCGCCCAACGCGGCCAGGCGGCCACCGCCAAGAAGGCCGACCGCGATACCGGCGGGGATGGCGTACAGCAGCAACATCCGGGCTGATCCTCCCCTGCGCAGCGACGACCGCGCCGCCAGCGCGCGGCGAGATGGACGGTTTCCGGCCTGGCACCTCGGCAGAGCGAGGGCGCCGACGAAGTAGCTCTAGAACCAGCGCATCGGCGCGGCGAGCACCAGCAGGAACGAGGCCAGGATGACGAGTGCGAGGACGGTGTGACGAAGGTTACGCATTTTCCGATCGACTCCGGCTGTATCAGGTGGGCACCGCCCCAGATGAGGCGGCGCGCTGAAGTGGGCCGGATGCTAGGCAACGCCCTCGGCGTCGGCTATGAGAAGGTAGTACCACGCTTGGTGCGGTCGAGTGCGGTCGAGAGCCAAAGAGGGATGTGCCCTGCTGCCATACTCCGCCGATGAGTGTTGACAACATGCACGAAACGCTCGTCGAGCGCGTCGAGATCGCGCGCGGGAAGCTGGTCACCCTCCGCCACGACACGATCGCCGACGCCAACGGCGAGCACCACCTGCGCGAGGTCGTCGTGCACCGTGGCGGCGTGGCGGTCGTGCCGCTGCTCGACGACGGCCGGGTGCTGCTCGTTCGGCAGTATCGCCACGCCGTCGGCGACGTGTGCCTCGAAATCCCCGCCGGCACGCTCGACCGACTCGACGACGGCTCGCTCGAACCACCCGACGACGCGATCAGGCGCGAGCTCGCCGAGGAGACCGGCCACTCTGCCGCGCAGTGGCGCAAGTTCGGCCGTTTCTACACGGCGCCCGGTTTCGCCACCGAGGTGATGCACCTGTACCTGGCCTGCGGCCTGCAGCCCATACCGGGCTACGACGGGCCCGACGCCGACGAGCGGCTCGAGGTCGAGGCGGTGCCGCTGGCGCGCGCTCTCGAGCTGGCCGACGCCGGCGAGATACGCGACGCCAAGACGCTGGTCGGGCTGTACTGGGTTGGTCGGCTGCGCGACCAGGGCGCGCTGTAGGGCGTCGATGAGGAGCGCGTTCGCATGAACTGCCCTGAGTGCGCACGGGAGATCCCGCCGGCGTCGCGGTTCTGCGCCTTCTGCGGAGCAGCGGTACGGCGCTCGGCCCGCCGCGACGAGGAGCGCCCGTATCGCGTCCAACCGGGCGAACAGGTCAGCCAGCTGGCACTCATCTCGACGATCATGCCGCACACCGATCGGGGCTGGGCGGACCACTATCGCTGGGCGCTGGCCGCTGGAGTGCTCACGGTCATCGTGCTCGCGATGACCGGTTTCATCGCCGTCGCCGTGGCCGCCGGCGCGGTCCTGCTGCCCGCGGTCTACTTCCTCTACTTCGTGGAGTCACGGGTATCGCAGGGGGCGGCGCCATCGGTCGTGCTCAACGCGATGGTCGTGCCCGCGCTGATCGCCGTCGCCGCAACGCTGCTCGTTCTGGAGTCGCCGTGGGCGCGTGAGCTGCGCGGCTCGCTGATAGCCGCCCAATCCGAGCCGCTGCTCGGCGGAGCGCCGCTCGTCGACCTGGTTGCCGTCTCGATCGTCGTTGGCCTGCTCGTGGCGGTAGGCACGAACCTCGGGCCGGTCCTGTTGGCCCGCCGACCTGCCTTCGACGACCTGCTCGACGGCTTCACGTTCGGCATCGCGGCCGGCCTCGTCTATGCCGGCGTCGAGACGATCGTCGTATTCCGTGACGTCTTCCTGTCGCCTCAGTTACAGACCGGAGATCCTGTCGCCTGGGCGCCGATCCTGGCGCAGGTGCTGCTCATCAAGCCCGTCGTCTACGCGCTCGTGGCGGGCATGATGGTCAGTGTCTTCTCGGGCAAGGGCGAAGGCTACGACGGCCTGACGCCAGCATACGGTGCCGCGTTCGTCCTCGGCGTCATCACTCTGTCGGCCTATTGGATAGGCGTGCGCGTGCTCGCGCTGTGGCCGAGTGGACCGGTCCTCGGCCTCGCCTGGGGGCTCGTGTTGGCCGCGGTCCTCGTCCTGCGCGCACGCCGGACGCTGCAGGACGGGTTGATGGAGAAGGCGATCGACGAGGTACGCGAGCTGTGGCGTTCGAAGGCCGGTACGACGGTCGCGCGCGACTGTCCCGAGTGCGAGATGCCGATGCTGCCCGGCTCGGCCTTCTGCTCGTCGTGTGGCGTCACCCTCCGCGCGACCAGGGCGGGGCTCGAAGCCCGGGAGGCGCTCGCGGTGACCCGAGATCCAACGGTCGAGCCGGCCGCTGATGAGCGACCGCGGTTGACACGCACCGTGACCGTTGCCGTAATCGTCGCCGCGACCCTCGTCGGCGGCGCATTGGGGCTCGTTGCCGCGGCAGCTGCGGGCCGACCGGCTGCTGCGCCCGGCGACGCGCTCGGCGAGGCCGTGTCGCTGCCCGTGGTCGGGCGACAGGTTCCGGCTGCCGAGCGGGACGAGGAGTTGCCTCGACCGAGCACGCCAGACATCTCACGCGGCCCGGTGGCTGCGCCGGACGGGCCACACGTGATGCTGGGCGAGGCCGCCGTAGCGTTGCCTGTTCCGACCGGCTGGCGGGTGGCGTCAGGCGACGGCCGTTCCTGGGCGCTGCTCACCGGGGACGGCTCGGGATGGGTACTGGCTTGGCTCGAACCAGCCCTGCCCGGTGCACCGCGTGTCAACAGCGCGGATGTACTGCGCACGTTCTTCGAGCACGCCTTCGCAGCCGATCCGCGGCTGGTCGACGTCGCTGCCTCTCACGTCAGGGCGCTCCCGGCGTTCGGACGGCTGGTCGACCGGGCGATGCTCTCTTACCGCGCCACGTACGCGGACGCCATGTTCACCTCGCGTTTCCGGGCGAATCTGTACGGTGGCGTTCGCAACGACGGCAGCATCCTGATCATCGAGGTGCGCCGTTACCCGGGCGGCGACTGGGACAGCGCGGTCGATGATTGGTACGGGTCGCTGTACCAGCCGACGTGGGAGTCGTACGGTCAGTCGCCGCTGCCGCCCGGTTACAGCTCGCGCGACGTCAGCGAAGAGGACTGATCGTCAATACCAGCGTGTTGGCCAGCGTGTCCGTGCCCGCGGCAGCGGAGCGCGTAACCTCAACGTAGTAGGTGCTGCCCGCCTGCGCGTCGAGCAGCAGCTCCGACGTCGTCCCGCCGGTCAGTGCGTTGTCGTTGCAGGCGACCTCGGCAAGGTCGCCCTCGGCGAGCGCGAAGACGGCCAGCACGGTGTCATAGTTGCTGCCCGCGGTCCTAACCGTCAGCCGCGTCGGCTCGCGCGGCATCAGGCGATACCACACGCTGCGCGTCTGGGTCGGCAGCAGCGCCGACCCGCACGAGAGCGGCGGGTCGTCGGCTGAGCTGCTCGCCGCACGCACGTCGACGAGGTCGTTGAAGTCGGCTTCGAGCGGAACCTCGACGGCGGCCGTGATCAAATCGTTGGGCGGCGGTGCGCGGTCGCCGACGTCGACGCGGTAGGCGCCGCGGCCGAAGGTGAACGCGTAGAGCTCGGACGTGTCACGCCGGAAGACGAGTCGGGAGACGATAGTCGTGGCGAGGTTCTCATTGGCCACCCGCCAGGTGTCGCCGCCGTCGAGCGATTCGAAGACGCCCGCGTCACTTCCCACGTAGACCATTTGCGGGTTGCGCGGGTTGAAGGCGACGGTGTTGATCGGGACGTCGGGAATCGCGGCGTCGACGCTGTACCACTGCTCGCCGCCGGTCGTCGTCCGCCACAGCTGGTTGCCAGTGAAGCTCTGATAGGAAGCGAGGACGACGTTGGGATCGGCCGGGCTGATCGCTATTCCGCCAACGGTGGCTGCCGGCAGCACGCCGGTCGAGTCGACGTTCTGCCACGTCGGGTTCGCTGCGAGGGCGTCCGTCGAGCGGTACAACGTGCCAAAGCTTGTGCCAACGTAAACCAGGTTGCCATTCCCGGGTGCGATTGCGATCGCCGAGACGTACCCGCGGAGTTCGCCGCTCGCTGCTGTCCAGCTCTCGGCAGCGTTCGTCGTCCTCCAAACATGCGCGCCGCCTGTCCAGAACACAGTTGCGTCGTTGGGGTCCATCTCCAGCGGCGGGTAGAACTTGCCATTTTTTCCATCGGTAATGCCTTCATTTGCCGGGAAGCCATCGAAGTCGCCTGTGACGTAGTGGAAGCCGAAGTAGGGGTAAGACGCAATCACCCACGACCCGTCTGGCGCAATGAGCGAATTGCCCCCGTCGCCGCCCCAGATCTGCCGCCAGTCGTTCGGCCCGCCGCCATCGAGTCGCCACGTTCCGTTGTCCTGCGTCCCGGCGACGACGACGTCGCCGGCGGACGTCAGCGCGCCGCCCGTGAACTGCGCGACCCCGTAACGATTGTTCATCGACTCGTAGGCAATGCCTGAGATGGCGCACCCACTCTGGGAGATCGTCGCCCGGTCGTCTGCCGTGACGAAGAGGCCGCCGTCGTTGCCGAAGTAGACGGTCCGGTTCGTGGTGCCGTCGTAAGCCGGGTGAAAGGCGATGACGTGCTGATCGGCATGGGTGTACGGCGTTCCGTCCTGTGGCTCGAGATCCCAGACACTTGCCCGCTGGATCGTCGCGCCGCCGTCCGCTGAGCGGTACAGGTCGATGCCTCCCACCCAGACGCGGTCAGAGTCCGTTGGATCGACGGCGACTACCGCGTCATACGAACCCTGCGGGTTTGGCCGGCGGCCGCAGCGGTCGTACCAATCGGGCGCACCCTGCGCCGGACTCGTCCGAAGTTCCCACGTCCCCTCCGCCCCGCCACGCTCCGATCGGTACAGCCCTTCCGCCGAATCGTCGTAGGCCGCGACCGACGCATAGACGACGTCCTGATTGCCCGGCGCAATCGCCAGAGCGATGCGGCCAACCGGGCCGGAAGAGCGTGCGATCGGCACTCGGTTCCACGAACCGGCCGTTCCGGCGTCCTCGCTCACGAACACTTGTCCGCCACCCGCCGAGCGAGAGTGGCCGCACGACGCGAACACTACGTCTGGGCTCCGATCGGAACGCACCTCCAGCTGGAGGCATGCCGTGGGACCGAGGCGGGAGGCAAACTCCGACGAAAGTGCAAGGACGGGATCCGACCCCCACGTTTGACCGCCATCGACGCTCACCCAGACTCCCGAAGTCGTAGCGGCGTAGACGCGGTTCGGGTCGTTCGGACTGACCTCGATGTCGCCCACGTACCTGAACGAGGCGTTCTCGACCGTGCTCGGCAGGAAGGACCAGCTCACGCCGCCGTCGGTGCTCTTCATGATCCCGGCGCCGCGATACCACTGCCAGTCCGAGTAGTACGCCTCGCCCGTCCCGGCATACACCGTCGCCGGGTTGCCATGGTCGATCTCGAGCGCGCCGACCGCGATATTCGAGAATGTGTCGGTAATCGGTGACCAGGATGCCCCCGCATCCTCGCTGCGCCAGATGCCGCCCGTGATGCCGGCTGCGAGCATCACGTCCGTATCAGCCGCGCTGACCACGAACGCCCGCGTCCGCCCGCCCGAGTTGCCCGGCCCGAGCCACGTCCAAGGTTGAGCCGCGGCTCCGAGGCCGGCCAGCACACGGGCCCGGTCACTATCGTCACCGGCCTGATCCGCGATGAGGTCGCGCACCTCCCGCTCGGCCGCAAGATACTCATTGACGGGCAGCCCACCTTCATCTGTCCGGGTACCGGTCAGCCAGGCGGCAAATGCCTCCGGGTCGTCGTCCTCTGCCTCCTCCCTGCTCGGCGTAGGGTCCGGCGTCGGCAGATCGGGTCGTGGCGGGCGGACGAGCGCTGCCGCGCCGACGAGCACGAGCAGCGCCAGAGCCAGGAAAGCGAAGCCCGGGACGAAGGGCAGAAGCTGCCGCGAGGACATGCGAGGGGGAGTCTACAGGCGCTGCCTTTGGGGCGCGGCGGTTGACGACGATCAGTACTATCCGCACTACTCGCGGGCTGAGCGCTTGCGGGGCGGGAAGCGCTGTTTGGCAGAGGTCGATTCATGCGTTGCCATGCGTGCGGCGAAGAGGTACCGGAGGGCCGTTTCTGCACGCGTTGTGGAGCTCACCAGGTACCGGGTAGGACCGGCCGTGGCAGTCGCGTAGGACACTTCGCAGCGAACCCGGACGAGCACGTTGGCCACCCCGCGATCATCACCTCGCTCTTCCCGCACCTGGGCCACGGGCAGGTTAATGAGTTCCGCTGGGCGCTGTTCGCGGGCGTGATCGTGCTGCTCATGCTCTATCTCGCCGGCTTGATCACGGCGGCGTTGCTCGCTGCGGCGTTCCTCGTTCCGACGCTCTACGTGATGTACCTGTACGAGGTCCGCGTCTACCGCGACGCGCCGCTGGCGGTGATCGGCTTCACGATCGGCGGCGGCGCAATCCTTGGCGTGGTCGTCACCCTTGTCGTCAACAGGGTGGTCGGTCCCACGTATGCCGATGTGTCACCGCTCGGCGCCGGCATCTCGCTGACGCCGCTGTTGCTGACCGGCGTCGTGGTCCCGCTGATCCAAGAGGTCGTCAAGCCGCTGCCGGCGCTCGCGCTGCACGGTCGGCGCGAGTTCGGTGAAACGATCGACGGCCTGGTCTTCGGTGTGGCGGCCGGTCTCGGCTTCGCACTGGCACAGACGGTCGTCCAGTTCTCGCAGCTGTTGACTGCTCTCGACGTGCGAACCGACCCCGCGAACTGGCTGTTCCCATTGCTGACCGCTGCCCTGCTCCTGCCGCTCCTCCACGGCAGCGCGACCGGCGCGATCACAGCGGCGCTGTGGCGCGGGCGGGGCCGCCGATCAGCCGCTCTCGGCGCGGGCGCCGTCGTGGTAGCCGTTCTCGCCCACATCGCCTTCGTCCTCGGCGGCCAGCTCATTCTCGCCGGCGGGTCGGGGCAGATCCTCGTGCTGCTGTGGCAGGCGATGGTGGTCGCGGCGCTGGTGATCTTCGTGCGCTACGTGCTCCACGTGGCGCTCCTCGACGAGGCGACCGCGCTCGGCTTCGCGAGCACGACGTGCCCCAATTGCCGCCGCGACGTCACGGCCGCCGGCTTCTGCCCGAACTGTGGAATGGCGTTGATTGCCGTGCCGACCGCCGTCCGCGATGCCCGTCAGCCGGTGACCGACTCGGTTCAGCCGACGAAAGCAGGCGACTAGGAAGACGCGAGCGAGCGACGGTGCACGGCGACGGCAGCCAGTTCTGTCCCAACTGCGGCGCCCGAGCGACCGCGGGTGACGCTTTCTGCAACTCGTGTGGGCAGCCGTTATCGGCGGCGCCAGCGCCATCGGCGACTACCGCGTGGTCGACAGGCGGAGCGTCCGCGGGGGGCGTACCGCCGACCGCCGCGCCCCCCAGCGCGGGGCCAGCTCAACCGCCGGTTCCGGCGCCGCAGCCGCACGCTTCCCCGCCATACGCGGCGTACCCGATTCCGGTTGGCGGCAGTGCCCAGGGCGAGCGGCTACCGGCTGCGGCGGTGGTGCTCGGAGTGTTTGGCGCCATGGTCTTGGTCGCCGCGATAGCGGTGGCGATGACCGCGCTCTTGCGTGGTGCGAGCGGCGACACGGCCGCCGACGGCAACGGCCCGCGGCCGACGGACGCTCCGGCCAGCCCAACCCCGCCAAGCGAGTTCAGGACGATCGACGTGGCCAACATCGCAGCCGAGATACCCAGCGGGTGGACCGTGGTCAGGTCGGTCCCAGACACGATCGTGGCCGCCGATCCGCAACGGCGTGCGATGTGGCTGCGCAGCGGCGTCGTCCCGACCGCTCTCACCCTCGATAGCCTCCAGCAGCTGCTCGTCGAGCGGCTCTCGGAGCAGTCGCCCAACGCGCGGCTGTGCGCCGGCCCGGAGACGGCACAAGTGCCAGGCGCAACGATCGCCGGCCGTTACTTCGTCGTGTGCTATATCCACGTCCCGCAGGGCGGTGGGGTGGCGGCCCAGCTCAGCGACGCCTTCTACGTTGGCGTTGACGCCAGCGGAACGATACCGATCGTGATGCAGCTGACGGCACCGCCGGCGAGCATCGACGAGTTTGCCGGCATGGTGCACGAGCTGCCAGCGCCACGGTGGAAGTTGCTCAGCGCGGAGTAGGAGTCAGTCCCAAGGGTGCTCGCGCGGTGCGGGGCTCAGCGACGCCAGCTGCCGCGACGAGACCCGTCGCGTAGCGAGCTGCGGCGCGGGCCGCAACGAGCTGAGCAGCTCGATCGCTTTTGCGAAGTACGCCACAACCAGCGGCGCAAACCGCGACCAGCGCTCGCTTTCGTGCACCCGCGCCCGTTCGAACCTGACGACGTTGTTCATGTCGGCAGCTTGCCGACGAGAGCGTTGCGCCGGCATGCCAGCCGGCGGCGGCGGCGTAGCAAGCAGAGAGGGCGGCAGTTGCGGGTTCAGCGCAGTCGGCCGTTCCACACGTTGCAGCGGCCTCGCGTGGAACCGGGCCTATCGCCCGCGTGACCTACCGAGCCGGTCGAGCGCCTGCCGGTAGAGCGCGCTTTCGGGCGCGAGCGCCACGGCCAGCCGCAGGTGCGTCCGTGCTTCGTCGCGCTGGCCTATCTGCTTGAGTGCCTGACCCAGGCCGAAGTGCCCGTAGGCGGACGACGGATCGATCTCGAGCAGCTCGCCGAACGCCTCGGCCGCTCGCCGATGCTGGCCGCTGTTGTAGTAGGCGCGAGCGAGCGTTTCGACGATCGACCCCTTGCCCGGCTCGAGCCGGCGTGCGCGCTCGAGCAGCACCGCCGCCTGCGCGTTGTGGCGCCGCCTCATCATCTGGCGCCCGCGCTGCAGCAGGCCGTAGGCCGTCTCGCGCTCGACCAGCTCGGCCAGCACCCGATCGACGTTGTCACGCGACCATTCCGCGCTCCCAGGCTGGTCGGCCTCGGGATCGCCCGGCGGCGGCCGCTCTCCGTGCGTCATCCACGCTCAATGCTGACACGGCTCGCCTGTGCTGTCCTCAGCGTCGCTGAGGAGCAGCGCTACAGCCAGGCTGCAAGATCTATCGCCTGCAGGCGCGGGCTGTCGGTCAGGCCCGGGATCCGGCCTCGCTTGGCGATCGGCCGACCGTCGATCTCCTTGAGGTCACCGGTGAAGTCGATGGGCCGTGCGCCGGCGATGTACGAGCCGACGGCGTAGGAGTCGACCGGTGCGCCGTAGTCCTTGAACTCGCGGATCCGATCGGGCGTCAGCCCGCCGGAGACGATGATCCGGACGTGCCCGAAGCCGGCCTGGTCTAGCCGCGCGCGGCACTCCTCGACGAGTGCCGGGGTCACGCGCCCGCGCTCGACCGGCGTGTCCAAACGGATCCCGTACAGCCGCTCGCCGAGCGCCTCGGCCACGCGCAGCGCCTCCTCGGCCTCGTCACGGAAGGTGTCGACGAGGACGATCCGCGGGACGTCGGGCGGCATGTGCCGCTCGAACGCCTGCGCCGCGCGGACGGTGTCGCCGAAGATGAGCACGACCGAGTGTGGCATCGTCCCGGTCGGGGCAAGACCGGCCAGCCGCGCACCGGCCGGTGTCGAGGCACCGACGCAACCGCCGACGATCGCCGCGTAGTCGAGTGTCTGGCTCGCGTCGGGATGGACGTGGCGCGCGCCAAAACTGATGACCGGCTGCGGCGCCGCCGCGTCGACGCACTCTCGTGCCGCCGTCGCCCAGCCTGTCGACTGGGCCATCATGCCCAGCAGCGCCGTCTCGTACAGCCCGAAGGCGCGATAGCGAGCGCGGATGCGCAGCACCACCTCCTTTGGCGCGCATCGGTCGCCGTCGGCGAGCGCCTCGACCTTCGTCTCTTCCGGCTTCGCATCGGCCAGCACGTGGGCGAGCAGCGCCTTCGCCTCGTCGATCCCGCACAGCACCGCATCTCGCCGAGCGAAGACCTCCATCACCACCTGCGGGTCGAGGTCCTCGCGGGCGAGGATCTCCTCGGCGCGGTGAAAGTAGACGTCGGCCGAGTCGGCCGACAGCACGTTGCTCGACAGCGGGCGACGCACGCGCGGAACGCTGCTCACGTTGGTCCGTCCACTCCCCTGCCCCCTCGAAGAGGCGGCGAGTGTAGCAGGGCCCCCGACGCGTTGAACTGAACTGCGACGAGCCGCCATGGGCGGCAGCACGCCTCGTCGAGCGACCGCCGAACCAAGAACGCAGCGGTCGCTGGTCGTTCATGCACGAGCCGCTGCGCGCTTGACAGCGTTGCCAAGATTTGGGGGCTATGAGCGCGAACCGGGCCGAGTGCGCGCCGGATCTCATAAGGGGATAGCGTGGGCCGTCGCGCCACTGGCATGATCGTGCTGGCCGTGCTCGCGCTCACGCTGGCGCTGGTCGATGCGTGCCGGAGCTCGGCGCCTGGCGGGTCGACTGGCCTGCCGCCGCAGCCGCCTCCGAGCGGCATCCTGCCGCCATCGCCCGGCGATTCAGTCCCCGTCGCGTCGCTGAGCATCCCCGCAACGCCGTCGAGCCACGCCGGCCCGGAACTCGAGGCGATGCTGCCGACGGAGGTGCGCGGGCTCCGCCTGACGATCACCAGCGTCGCTGCACGCGACCTGGCCGGCACGCCGGCTGAGGCGTCTCTCACGGAGCTCGCGCAGCGCGTTGGCCGGCCACTGTCCGACCTGACACTTGCCGCCGCGGTCGACTCGACCGGCCAGCTTGCCGGCGGGATCAACGCCATGCGCCTGCGCAGCGGATCAGGCGCCGAGCTGCTGCAGACGATCGTGGCGATCGAGCAGAGCAACGTCCCATCCGAGGTCAGCACGGACGTCCTCGGCGGCCGCGAAGTGACACGGCTGACACAGCGCAAAAACGGCCGAACGATCACCCGCTACCTGTTGGCCTCCGGAGAAGTGGTCTTCGTCGTGCTGAGTCCTGACCAGGCGACGGCGATCGAGTTCATCGAGGCGCTGCCGTGAGGCGCGCGCGCGGTATGCGCCTGGTTGTCGCCGGCCTGACTCTGATCATCAATGCATGGCTGCCCCCGGCAGCGCGCGCGGCGAGCGTAGCCACGCTCGACTGCTCGACTGCCGCGAATGGCACGGGCAACGTCGGCGTCTATCTGCCTGCGCCCGGCGTCGCGACGTACGACCACGTGTCGCGCTTCTGGGTCAAGTACGACGGCGTCTACGCCAGCTACGACTGGCGGCAGGAAGGCGGCTGGCGATTCGGCGACTCACAGACGTCGTTCGTCTACGACGAGTCGACCGGCCAGTGGAGCCAGCTGCCGGCGAACACGTGGGCAATCTGGGACAGCTGGAACAGCGGCACCGTCCACGTGTGGGAGGAGCAGTACTACTGGGAATCCCAGAGCTGGCAGGGCCACGCGCTCGGGTCGTGTGTGGTGTGGCAATTCTTCATCTTCAACCCATCCGTGTAACGCGGCGCCGACGGCGCGGAACACAACCAGCGACTACAGGATGCGTAACCGGCATCGCCCCGGCAGGTGAGCTGGCCGATGCGGGTCAGTAGACTCGGGCGCGAATGACATCAACGCGGCTTCCGAGCGGCACCCGGCTGGCCGAGGTTGCCGATCCCGCGGCGCTCGCGACGGGGCTGGCCGGGATCGGCCTCCGCCCCGCTCAACCCGTGATAGTGCTCATCGGCGGTGCGGCCGGCGTCGAGGAAGCGATGCTCGACCGCCTCTACCCGGCGGTCCGCGACGGCGTCCTCGCCACGGCGGCGGCGGCGGGCGCCGCGGTGATCGACGGTGGCACCGATTCGGGCGTGATGGCGCTGGCCGGGCGCGCGCGGGTGGAGCTGGCC
>JALYGJ010000055.1 GCA_030777155.1 Chloroflexota bacterium
GGCCAGCGTCGCCGTCGCCTCGCTCACCCGATCGCGCCCTCCGCGCGCAACCGCGCGTCCGATTCGGCGGTGCGCCGGTCGGGCTGCGCGGTGTGCCGGCCGCGCAGGCTCTCGCGCACCTCGGTCACCAGCTCGAAGTAGCGCTCGGACTCGCGCGTCTGCTCGTTGCGTGGCTGCGGCAGATCGATCTCGACCACGTTCGTGATTCGGCCCGGCCGCGGGCTCATCACGGCCACCCGCGACGAGAGGAAGACCGCCTCGGGGATCGAGTGGGTGACGAAGATGATGGTGGTGTGGGTCTGCGCCCAGATGTGCAGCACCTCGGCGTTGAGCCGCTCGCGCGTCATCTCGTCGAGCGCGCCGAACGGCTCATCCATCAGCAGCAGCGCCGGTTGAAAGGCGAGCGCGCGCGCGATGGCCACACGTTGCTGCATGCCGCCCGACAGCTGGTGTGGGTAGTGGCGCAGAAAGCCGCCCAGCTCGACCAGCTCGAGCATCTCGCGCACCCTGACGTCACGCTGACGGCGATCCATGCCGAAAAGCTCGAGCGGCAGGCGGACGTTCGCCTCGACCGTCCGCCAGTCGAACAGCACCGGTGCCTGGAAGACCATGCCGTAGTCGCGCTCCAGGCGCGCGCGTTCGGCCGGCTTGCCGTTGACCTCGACGCTGCCGGCGGTCGGTCGGATGAGATCGCCGACTATGCGCAGGAGTGTCGACTTCCCGCACCCCGAAGGACCGATCAGCGAGACGAACTCGCCCGGCGCGATCGTCAGGTTGATGTCCGAGACGGCGGTCATCGTCCCGCCGTCCTGCGTCCGGAAGACCATCTCGACGTCGGCGAGGCGAACCGCTGCCCGCGGTTGCGCCTGCGACCGTGGCGTTCGCTCGGGCCGTGGCTGCCTCGTCATGCGCGCTGCTCTCGCGCGCCGCGCTGGCGCAGCACGATCAGCTCGGCCACCCGGACACCCGAGAAGAACAGCAGCCCGACGGCCGCCGCGACGATGATCGTCGCCCACAACCTCTCGGGGCCGGTGATGTACTGCTGGTTGAAATTGAGGATCGCCCGGCCCAGGCCCTGCAGCCCGCCGCCCGGGCCCTCGCCGATGATGGTCCCGACGATGCTCGCTGCGGCGGCGATCTTGAGCGCCGTGAACAGGTAGGGCACCGACGCGGGCAGGCGCACCTTGCGATAGACCGCCCACTTCGAGGCGGCGTACGAGCGCATCAGCTCGAGCGCGCGCGGGTCGGGCGAGCGAAGGCCACGCATGACGGCGATCGTGACCGGGAAGAAGGTCAGGTACGTCGCGATGATGACGATCGAGAGCTCACCGCGACCGAAGCCGGTCACGATCAGCGGCGCCAAGGCGACGATGGGCACGGTCTGGCTGGCCACGACGTAGGGGACGAAGCCGCGCTCGAGGACCGCCGAGTGGACGAAGATCGAGGCCAGCGCGATGCCGATGGAGGCGCCAACGGCAAAGCCCATCAGTGCCACGCCCCACGTATAGAGCGCCTGGTCGAGCAGGTAGCTGCCCAGGCTGTATTCGGCGTTGCGCTGGAATGGCTGGCCAAACGCAGCGGCGATGTCCCACAGGTGGGGCAGCTGGCGGTCGGAGAGCTGCAGCACGCGAAAGGGCGGGTTGTGGAAGTAGCCCACGCTGGGCAGGCGCCACGGATCGCCGGCCAGCCACTTTGCGCCTTCCCAGACGACGGCCGCGCCGAGCAGGAAGGCGACCATGCGCAGGACCCGGCGCAGGGTACGCCCTCGCGGCGGCGTCGCCATCGCCGCGCTGGCCGCCGGCTCGGTAGTCGGAACGCCGGCGCTGGCGGCAGTGCCCTGCTCCATCAGTCCAACTCTAGCGCCGAAGCGGCGCGGCCCGCCGAAGCGGCGCGGCCGGCCGCCGCCACGCGAAACAAGCGACTGGCGCGGGTGTCAGACCAGACCAGACCGGCGCTGCGCGGTGGCGGCGCGCCGTCGAGCGCGCGTTTGCCAGCGGTTGTCGAGCGTGCGACTGGCGCATCCTCCTCGTCGCCGCTATCCCGCGACCGGCTTCACCCGCGCTTGCTTCCGTTATGCCAGCTGCGTCGAGATTCGCGATCCTTGCCGCATCGCCGCGCGCGCTCGCGCCCGAACGGAGCCTAGCCGCGAACCGCCTTGTCGGCGATCTCGAGGGCGCCGTCGATGACCTCGAACCCCTCGGCCAGTTCCGCATCGGTGATGGTGAGCGGCGGGTTGGTCATGATGCCGTTCCAGCGGACGAACGTGTACAGGCCATTGTCGCGCAGGTACTTGGCGATCGCCTTCATCTCGTCCGACGTGCCGTTGTAGGGCGCCATCGGCTCGTAGGCGGCGCGGTCGCGGACTAGCTCGACGATCCCGAACAGGCCGATGTTGCGTACTGCCCCGACGCTCGGATGCTTGGCCTTGAGCTCGAGGTGGTGGCGGCGCATGACGCTACCCATCTTCGCGGCGCGCTCGATAAGCCCGTCCTCCTCGTAGACGGCGATGGTCGCCAGCGCCGCAGCGCAGCCCATCGGGTGCGAGTTGTAGGTCAGGCCGCCGTAGAAGACCTTGTCGCGGAACGCGTCGGCGATCGAGCCGCGCATGCCGACCGCGCCGAGGGGCAGGTACGACGAGGTGAGCCCCTTGGCCATCGTGATCAGGTCGGGCACGACCGCCCAGTGGTCGACCGCCCACCAGCGCCCGGTTCGGCCGAAACCGCTCATCACCTCGTCGGCGATCAGCAGGATGCCGTGGCGGTCGCAGATCTCGCGCACGCCCTGCAGGTAACCGTCCGGTGGAATGAGGATGCCGTTCGTCCCGACAACCGGCTCGAGGATGAAGGCGGCGATCGTGTGCGCGCCCTCGAACATGATCACTTCCTCGAGGTCGCGCAGTGACTGGTCGACAGGCTCGGGCTCAGGCCGTCCCCAGCGCTGCGAGTCGGGCACGCGCACGACGCCCGGGATGCCGGGCTCGGCCGCCCACCGTCGCGGGTCACCGGTCAACGTGATGACACCGCCGGTCGCGCCGTGGTACGAACGATAGCGAGCGAGGATCTTCGATCGCCCGGTCGCCTGCCGGGCCAGCTTGATCGCGTTTTCGTTCGCCTCGGCGCCACCGTTTGTGAAGAAGAAGACGTCGATGTCGCCCGGCGCGAGTTCGGCCAACTTCTGGCCGAGGCGGGCGCGCGGCTCGGTGGCCATGAATGGGTTGGCGTAGGCGAGCTGCTCGGCCTGGCGCTTGATCGCGTCGATCACGCGCAGGTCGCCGTGTCCGATATTGACGCTCATCAGCTGGCTGTTGAAGTCGAGGTAACGCTTCCCGTCCGGCGTGTAGAAGTAGACGCCTTCCGCGCGCTCGACGGGGATCGGGTCGACCGCCGATTGGGCCGACCACTCGTAGAGGGTGTGCCTGCGCGAAAGGGAGACGATCTCCTCAGCGGTCAGCGACGCCGGAGCGACTGAGATACCCATCTGGTCAACCACCTCTACTCGCCGCCGCGCGCTGCGGGCGCGGACCGACACCGGGCTGGGCGCGAGTGTGCCACGGATGCCGGGCAGACGCCCGGTCAGCGACACGAAAACAGGGGTCCGGGCTGAGCCTGGACCCCTGGAGGAGGGAGAGTGGCGGGTTCGCCGTCCGGCTGGCGACCCGCAGCCACTCGGCAGAGTAGAGAAACGCTCTACGGGTACGTCTGGCCCGGCGGCTCGTCCTCCGGGTACTGTGGATTGCCCGGCTCGTCGGCCCCCGGTCCACAGGCCGCCAGGGCAAGCGCAACAGTCGTGATCAGGATCAGCATCAGCTTCGACATCGTCGGTTCCTCGCCTCGGTTCTGGCCGGCCGTACGTCGGAGCACGGCAGGGACGGCGAACACGGAGCCAGCGGGTGCCGGCCACGGCTGCCGGCCGGCTAACTGTGCCCAGCGCTCCCTTGCATGACGATGGCGGGCGATGCCGACGGACCTTGCTCGCCCGTTACAGCAACACCAACTGCAATCGCGAAAACGTGCGAAATCGGCGAGCAGCCGCCGACGGCAGGGGTCATACTCTGGCCACGGGCGCAGGCCCGGAAGATCAATAGCCACGTTGCAGCCGCCCCAGCGGATTGCGTGCCCGTAGCCGTTGAGGGCACCGTGGCAGAGTGACCGTCGCCGTGCCTCGTCGGTCCTGAGAACGGAGGGCTCTCGGGATGGCCGTCGAACGCCGCGCGCCACGACTTCTGATCGCCGTACTCGCCGTGCCGGTGATCGCCGCCATGTACCTGGCGGTCGCCGCCGGCCGGGCAACGGCCGCCGCGCGAACGGGCCTCGCCACGATGCTCGGCGCGACCGTCATCGGCGCCGTGTACGTCGACGAAGCGTGGCGGCGGACGCCCGCCCCGGCACGGCGGGCACCGCTTCCCACCGCGCTCGCCACGGCACTCGCGCTGACCCTCGTGGGCACCGGTCTGCCGCCAGCCGAAGTGCGTGCGCACAGCCCAGCCAACGCCGTCGTCGACGCCGCCATGAAGTACCTCAACAAGCCCTACGTATGGGGCGCGGAGGGCCCGAACGCGTTCGACTGCTCGGGTCTCGTTTACCGCGCCTTCCGTGACGCCGGCGAACTGGCCCTCATCGGTGGTAGGCGCCGGACGGCGAAGGGCTACTTCCGCTTCTTCGCCAACCTCGGCCTGACGAGCAAGAAGGACGGCCGACGCGGCGACCTCGTCATCTATGGCGGCGGCGTCCACATGGGCATCTACCTCGGCAACGGCAAGGTCCTCAGCGCCGTCACCAGCGGCGTCAAGGTCCACGGACTGCATGCGCTCGGCAACTCGTTCACGACGTTCCTCAACGTCCCCTGGGGCGGCGTGCCATCCACCAGCGGCTCCGGTGACTCCGGTGATTCCGGTGGGTCCGGCGGCTCGGGTGGAGGTGGCGGCTCGGGTGACGCCGGGTCCAGCGGCGGCTCCGGCACCTCGGATGGCGGCGTCGCGGAAGCGGGGCGCGCCGGCGGCGGTGACACGACGGCGGGCGGTACGAGCTCCGGTGGCGAGCGCAGCGAGCCGAGCGACCTGCCCAAGGGCTACGCGTTCGGATCGCTCAACATGCGCAGCGGTCCCGGACCCGATGAGCGGATCATCAGCTGGCTGACGCGCGGTACGACGTTCACCATCCTCGAGACGGGCGAGAGCCCGAGCGGCGCGCTGTGGCTCCGCGTGCGCAAGCCGAACGGCAAGGAAGGCTGGATCTGGGCGCGCTGGACGCGCGTCACCGAGGGCTCCCTCGAAGACCTGAACGGCTGACCTCGAAAAGCAGGCATCCGCGCCGGCCGGGACCTCCCGGCCGGCGCTCCGCCGTCCCCACGAGGAGCCGTCAGTCGGTCGGGTAGTCCGGCCCGACGATCACGTGCAGGCAGCGCGGCCGAACGCGGCACTCGAGTGGTGTCGTGCCCAGATCGCGCGAGTCGGCACGGCACGAGAGCGGCCGCGCGCCCTCGACGCGCACGAAGGCCGAGCGATGGGCAGACACATGCGGCGAGTAGCGCCGCCGGCCGAACGCGATCGCGCCGAGGTGACGCAGCAGCTCGAGCTTTGAGAAGTGGCGGAACACGCGGACGTCGAAGCGACCGTCGTCGAGGCGCGCCGCTGGGGCGACCGTCATCGCCATGCCCATGTACGGGCCGTTCGAGACCGTCACCATCAATGCCCGCGTGTGGATCGTCCGGTCATCGAGCGCAACCCGCATCCGCGCGGGTCGGTAGCGGAATGTCACCCACAGCACCCTCAACAACGAGCCGTAGTCACCCTGCTCGATCAGCGCGATCTCGCGGAAGATGGCGGCGTTCATGCCGACCGACGCCGTCTCGAAGAACGGCACTCCGCGCGCCTCGCCGACGTCGATCAGCTGCCTGCGGCCGGTGGCCAGCGCGGCGGCGGCGTCGTCGAGATCGCGCGGCAGCCCGAGCATCCGCGGGATGTTCATGACGCTGCCCAGTGGCAGGATGCCGAGCGCCACGTCCGTATCGAGCAGGACACGTGCGACCTGGCCGATGGTGCCGTCGCCGCCCGCGGCTACCACCACGGCGCAGCCGTCGCGCACCGCTTCCGCCGCCAGCTCGCCGGCGGAATCGGGCGAGGCCGACTCTCGAATGTCCGCCTTCAGGCCGTGCTCCTCGAGCAGCGTGCGCAGCGCCGCAGCGCCGTCGGCGCCACCGCCCAGGCGGACCTTCTGACCGGCGTGCGGGTTCCAGATCACCCGCAACTCTCTCGGCGTCTCGGTCATGCCCGCGGGTGGAGCCGCCGGTAGAGCGCAATGAGCGCGATCAGGTACGACAGCCCGAGCAGGTAGGATGCGGCCACGTCGGTCGGCCAGTGGTGACCCTGGTAGATGCGGCTCGGCCCGACGAGAGCCAGCAACCCCAACAGGCCTCCCACCACCGGGCGGCGCACCTGCTCGGGCTCGAGCAGAGTGTTGGCGAGGTAGGCGAGGAAGCCGTAGGTGCCGACGTAGGTGAGGACGTGCCCGCTCGGGAAGCTTGACCCGCCAAGCGGCGCGATGACGACGCGCACCTGCTCGGGCAGCGGTCGCGGTCGGCGGACCATGCCCTTGATCAGCTCCGACAGCAGCGCGGTGCCCCACGCCAGCCCCTGGCACGCCGCCTCCCGCCGGAGGCGCAGCAGCCACAGACCGGCGATCACCGTCGGTGGGATGAGCCGACTCTGCGGCGGGAAGCCGGGCCATGAGGCAGCCTTCATCAGTGCGCCCAGCGAGCGATGGCGGCGCGCCTGGATGCGCAGGGTGATGGCCAGGTCGACCTCGTCACTGTGGCGTGCCTTGACGGCCAAGAACAGCGCCAGGAAGGCGGCGAAGGCGGCCGCCGCGACACGGGTGCCGTACCGTGCGCGCTCGCCCTGCACGGCCAGCGGCGCGGTGTGTGGGCGCGCCGGCGCGGACGCCGCAGGGGCGGGTGCGGAGAGCGCCGCGGCGGGCAGCGTCAGCGCAGCGGCAGGCGCGGACAGCGCGGTCGGACGTCCTTTCAGCATGGCCGCGATTCTCCGTTCGCCGGGTGATCCAAACGCTCGCCCGGCGACGGCCGGCCCATTTCAACGTGGCTGCGTTCTGCACGCGGACAGGCCGGGGACGGGCCAGGAGCGGAACGCCCTAGGCGCGAAACGTTGAGCCTTCGGTTCCGGGCAGCACTTCAACTCCGTCGGCTGCCGTCGCGCGCGCGTCGGCCAACATCGCGTCGAGGTCAGCGTCGTCGTGAGCCGGATCGTGGTGGAACGTGACCAGCCGACGCGCGCCGGCGAGGCCGGCCAGCATCACCGCATCCCCGATCCGTGAGTGTCCCCAGCCAATGCGCTCGGCGTACTCATCGGCGGTGTACTGGGCATCATGTATCAGCAGGTCTACGCCGTGCGCCAGATCATGCCCGGAGGTCCACTCCGGTTCGAACGGCCGATCGCCGGCCGCTCCCAGTGCCGGCTCGTGGTCGGGTAGGTAGGCCACCGTCGCGGTCCCGTCGGACACCCGATAGCCGAGCGTTGGGCCGGGATGAATGACGGTGTGGGCGTCGATCTCGAGCCCGCCGATGCGGAATGGCGCCATGGGGGCGTCGTGCAGCTCCACGCGTGCCGCAACGTCGCGCAGCCGTACCGGAAACAGCGGCGGCGACAGGTAGCGCGTCAGGCGCGTGCGCAGGTCCTGCGTCGGCGAGGGTGGGCCCCAGATGTGGACCTCGAAGTCGGGCACGAAGAGCGGACCGAAGAAGCCGAGCCCCTGGATGTGGTCCATGTGCAAGTGGGTCAGCAGCACGTCGAGCCGGCGTGGCTCGCGGTACGTGTCCCCGACCCGCCGTACACCGGTGCCGGCGTCGAGGATGACGATCGTCCCGTCGCGGCCCTCGATCTCGACGCACGACGTATTGCCGCCGTAGCGCACGGTTTCCGGACCCGCGCTGGCGATCGAGCCGCGCGTGCCCCACAGGCAGACGCGCATGGTTCGCGCGGCCGAAGGAGACGAGCCGGTTGGCCCGGGCGAGGCGGCCGTCTCGGTCACTTGCGGCGCGGCTCCCAGAACATCGCCACGCCGCCGATCAGGTGTCCGCCGCCGCCGAGCAACGGGAAGGCGGTCACCTCGACCAGCCGATCGATGCCGTCGAAGCCACGACCCCAGACGCGCCGGTGGACCGGCCGCAGCTCGCGCATCGCGACGACCAGGGGCACCTCGTCGTCGGGTAGCGGCGCCCCGGCCTCATTGCGGAAGGCGAATGCGCGCCGGCGGGGGCCGAGCGAGACGTCGCCCACCTCGTCGAAGCGCTGGCCGAGCAGGATCTCGGCCGCTTCGTTGAAGAAGAGCAGGTCGCCCGCCTCGTCGACGAGGAGCACCGGCACGGCCAGCCCCGAAGCGAGCTGGCGCATCAGGATCAGTCCGACGTCACGTTGGCCCATGGACGGATTGTGCGGCTTTCGGGGGAGGCTTCGGGCGAAGCGCGTGCTGGTAACGGTTTTGTAATCCCGCCGCCGTGCAGCGCCCTTGCGCGCAGGGTCGGCCGCTGCAATCCTGCCAGCCCGCCGCTGCCGCGCGCAGCCGTGCCGAGCGCGGTTCCGGCCGCTGAAGGAGATCCGCCGTGGATCCGCTGCGACTCGCCATCGTCGCACCTCCTCTGTTGAGCGTGCCGCCACGGAGCTATGCCGGGACCGAGCGCATGGTCGCGGTGCTGGTCAACGAGCTGTGCCGGCGGGGGCACGAGGTCACCCTCTTCGCCGCCGGCGACTCGCAGGTGGAGTGCGAGCTTGTGCCGGTTGTCCCGCGCAGCCTGTGGTCCACCGGGTACCGTGGCCACGTCGCGCCGTTCATAAACCTCGCCGCCGGGATGGTCTGGCGTCGCCACGCCGAATTCGACGTCATCCATTCACACGTCGAAGCGCTCGGGTTCCTGTTCGCGCGGCACTGTCCGACGCCGGTCCTGACCACGCTCCATGGCCGGCTCGACTCCGACGGAACGCCGCTGCTGCTGAACGAATTCAGTGACATCCCGCTGGTCGCAATCAGCGACAGCCAGCGGCGCTGGTTCCCCGACGCCAACTGGGTGGCGAGGATCCATCACGGCCTCGACCTCGCGCCAATGCCGTCCTCCGACCAACCTGGCGACTACCTTGCCTTCGTCGGGCGGGTGACACCCGAGAAGGGTGTGCGCGAGGCCATCGAGCTGGCTCGTCGGGTTGGCCTGCGCCTGCGGATGGTGGCCAAGGTGTACAGCGAAACCGAGCAGGCGCACTACGACGAGGTGGTGGCGCCGGCGCTCAGGCAAGGCATCGTCGAGTTCCTCGGCGAGCTGAAGCCGCTCGAGCGCGACCCGGTCATGGCCGGCGCCCGCGCCACGCTCATGCTCGGCGGCTGGCCGGAACCCTTCGGCCTGGTCGCGGTCGAGTCGATGGCGACCGGCACGCCGGTCGTGGCGCGCCGCGCCGGCGCCCTGACCGAGACCGTCGAGCATGGCCGGACCGGCTTCCTGGTCGACGACCTGACGGAGGCAGAGCTGGCGGTCGAGCTGAGCGCCAGGCTCGACCGCCGGGCGATCAGGCAGCGCGCGCTCGAGCGTTTCTCGGCGACGCGCATGGTCGACGAATACGAGGCGGTGTACGCCCGACTGCTCGCCGGTGAGATCGGGCGACCGGCCGACGTCAAGCGCCACGCCGAGCATCCGACGACGGCGACCCTGGCGCCCGTCGCATCGATCGCCGCCGGTTCCCGCCGTCGCGCTCGGCGAGGGTAGCGGGGCCGTCCGGAAGGACCGCGACTACCATCTCTGGCACGATGGCCGACGAGCTCCTCGAGGTGCCCCAGCTGTGCGTCATCTGCACGCAGCCGCTGGGCGACAGCTACGACGACCAGCCCGACTGGCCGAACGGTCCGATATGCGGCGAGTGCTACCAGGCGCAGCAGGCGGAGGATGAGATGTGGTCCTCCCAGCTGAACGATGAGTAGCTCGGCCGGACGGTAGTGCGGCGATCAGCCGCGCGCCGGTAAAGTTGCCGCATGCGCGCGCTGATAGGCCTTACCAGTCTCCTGCTCGTCGTCGGTTGTACGACGGCCGTGCCGGCCACGCCCCCGCCGACGCCGACGACGCCGACGCCCACAGCGACGCCCGCCGGAACGCCAGTGACGCCCACCGCAACCCCCAGCCCGACGGCCAGCCCCAGCCCGACCGGTGCCGCAACTTCGACAGCTATCGTGCTGCCGACCGACCCGCCGACTGACGTCCTGCCGCCCGACATCCTCCAGACGCTGATCAACGACGCGGCGGCGCGTGCTGGTGCTGCTGCCGAAGCGGTGACGATCGTGCGAGCTGACGCCGTCACGTGGCGCGACTCGTCGCTCGGCTGCCCGGAGCCGGGCACGATGTACCTGCCCGTTCTGACCGAGGGCTTCTGGGTGGTTCTCGAGGTGGCCGGCACGGAGTACGACTTCCGCGGCACGACGGACCGGTTCATCCTGTGCGAGATCCCGGAGCAGGACCGCCAGCCGCCGATCGACGGTTGAGCGCCGGGACCGCCGGCTCTTGAGGCAGCGTGCGCGCGTGAACTACGACGCGATCGTCGTCGGCCTCGGCGCGATGGGGAGCGCGACGGCGCACGAGCTCGCGCGGCGTGGGATGCGCGTGCTGGGGCTGGAGGCTTTCACGCCGGCGCACCAGCTCGGCTCGTCGGGCGGTCGCTCGCGCATCATCCGGCTCGCCTACTTCGAGCACCCCGACTACGTACCGATGCTGCGCGCCGCGTGGGACGGATGGCACGAGCTGGAGCGGCGGACGGGCGAGCGGCTGCTGCTCGAGACCGGCGGGCTGTATGCCGGCCCGCGCGGCAGCGCCGTCCTCGAGGGTTCGCTCGAGAGTGCGCGCCGCCACGACCTCCCGCACGAGCTCCTCGATGGCGACGCGGTCGGCCGGCGCTTCCCGGCGCTCCGCCTCGATCCCGGCATGGCGGCTCTACACGAGCCTCTGGCCGGCCTGCTCTTCCCGGAGCGTTGCATCGAGACGCACCTCCGCCTCGCCAGGCAGGACGGTGGCGAGCTCCACTTCGAAGAGCGTGTCATGCGCTGCGACGGTGGCGACGGCGGCGGGGCGGTTACCGTGGTCACCGATCGCGGCGAGTACAGCGGCAGCCGATTGGTTCTCGCCGCGGGCGCCTGGTTGCCGCACCTCGTGCCCGAGCTCGAGCTGCCGCTGGTCGTCGAACGCAACGTCCTCTTCTGGTTCGAGCCGCAGGCATCGCCCGAGCTGCTCGCCCCCGACCGGCTGCCGGTCTACATCATCGAGCTCGATCGCGATCACGCCTTCTACGGGTTCCCGGTGCTACCCGACCAGGGTGCCAAGGTCGCCCGACACCATGGCGGCCGGCGCACCGACCCGGGTCAAGTCGACCGCGACGTCCATCCCGCCGACGAGGACCCGGTTCGCGACTTCTGCGCGCGCTACGTGCCGGCGGCCAATGGACGCCGGCTCGACGCCCGCGTGTGCATGTACACGAACACGCCCGACTTCAACTTCGTCATCGACACCCACCCCGACGACCCGCGGGTGATCATCTGCTCGCCCTGCTCGGGCCACGGCTTCAAGTTCAGCAACGTGATCGGGCGGATCTGTGCCGACCTCGCCCTCGACGGCGGCACGGAGTTCGAGATCGGCTTCCTGTCGCTGCGCCGCTTCGCCGGGGCAGCGGCGCCATAGACGCCCGCTACAGCCGCCCCAGGATCTCGGCGCGCTTGGCCTCGAACTCTTCCTCGGTGATCAGGTGCTGGGCGAGCAGCTCGCGCAACTGCTGCATGGCCTTGACCGGGTCCTGCTCGTCGGCTCGCCGCTGCTCGCCGTCGGTGCTCACGAAATAGCTGGTGATCGCGCCCGTTATGGCGGCGAAGAGCGTGATGCCGAGCAGCATCAGCAGGCCAGCCGCCAGCCGTCCCTCGGGCGTCACCGGCACCACGTCGCCGTAGCCGACTGTGGCCATCGTGACGATGCCCCACCACAGCGCGTCGAAGGGCGTCGTGATGGCCGGGTTCTGGCCCTCCTCAGCGAGATAGAGCATCGTGGACGAGATGGCGGCCACGCCCAGCCAGGCACAGAAGAGCCAGATCAGGCCGCGGTGATGGGCGAAACGCTGGACCCCGGTCAGCGCTCGGTAGAGGCCGGCGAAGGCGCGCACCAGGCGCAGCAGGCGGAGCAGGCGCAGCAGCCGGACGCCGCGCGTCCAGGTCGGCACCAGCGCGATGAGGTCGATCCAGTGCTCGCGCAGGTAGGCTCGCCGGTCGTACGCCGCCGCGAAGCGGCTGGCGAACTCGGCGACGAAGACGAGCGTCAGCGCGATGTCGAGCTCGTCGAGCCAGGCGCGCATCGCGGGCGGAGCTGTATCGCCCCAGAAGCCGATTGCGACGAAGACCACGGCCAGTACGGCCATCCCGAGCTCCCACGCGACCTCGTGGCGCTCGATGAAGTCGTTGTAGCGCTCGCGCAGACCCCTCAGCGGAACCGCCGCCGTAGCCATTGCCCCTTCCCCACTCCTCGGTAGGCGCGCGCAGATTACATCAGACTGACGTCCGGTACGAGGCGGGCGATCGCCGTGCCGCGTCACAGCAGAGCCGCCTGCTAGCATCGGCCGTGTGCACACCATTGCCGTCGTCGGCCTCCTCGCACCGCTGGTGATCGTCGGCTGCGCGACCGCTTCCGATCCTGCCTCGCCCAGCCCGCTCGACAGCGGGCCCGTGCCGGCCGACACCTTCGGCCGGATGGTGCGCGACGCGGCCGAACGGGCGAACGTGGCGCAGTCGGAGGTGTCGGTGCTGAGGAGCGAAGCGGTCACCTGGCGCGACGGCTCGCTCGGCTGTCCCGAGCCGGGCGGGATGTACACGCAGGCGCTCGTACCGGGCTACCGGGTCGTGCTCGCCGCGAATGGCCAGGAGTTGCACTTCCACGCCGACCGGCAGGGCCACTACGTGCTCTGCCCGCCGGAACGTGTTGAGGAGCCCGCCGACTAGAACTTCAGCAGCTGGCGCAGCGCGAAGATGACGTTGGCCGGCCGTTCCGCCAGCCGGCGCATGTACCAGGCATACCACGCCTCGCCGTACGCGATCAGCACCCGCACGCGGTAGCCGTGACGGGCCAGCCGGCGCTGCTCGCCCGTGCGAATCCCGTAGAGCATCTCGACGCCGAAGGCGTCCTTGGCCAGTCCAACCGAGCGCGCGTGGTCGGCCACCTGCTCGATCAGTCGGACGTCGTGCGTGCCCAAGCCGAGGAAGACGTCGGCGCCGGCGCGGCGGGCCTCCAGCATCGAGACGCACAGGGCGAGGAAGTTGGCGTCGACCTCGCGCCGGTGCTGGTATGCGATGTCGGCCGGCTCGGCGTAAGCGCCCTTGACCAGCCGGATGCGCGGTCCGAGCGGCAGCAGGCGCTGGAAGTCGACGTACGTTCGCTTGAGGTAGGCCTGCAGGCACAGCCCGACGTTGGCGTGCTCGCGCTTCAGGCGCTCGTAGAGCTGAAGCGTCGGCTCGGTGTAACCGGAGCCCTCCATGTCCATCCATACCGTCCGCGGCGCGGCCCGCTCGACCAGCGCGAGCATGTGCTGGTACGTGCGCTCGACGTCGAGGTCGAGCCCGAGCTGGGTCGGCTTGGCCGACAGCTCGGCGTCGAGACCGCGGGCGTTGATCTGGTCGAGCAGCTCGGCATAGTGGGCGGCTGTCGCGTCGGCCTCCTCGATCCGCGTCAGGTTCTCGCCGAGACGCGTGAACAGCACGCCGATGCGCCTGTTGGCGAAGCGCTCGGCGGCGGCCAGCGCCGCCTCGGCTGTCTCGCCCGGCATGAACCGGCGCACCGCACGGCGGGCGAACCAGAGGCGCGGCACGTTCCGGCGCAGCCACCGGTTGCCCGCCATCCAGAGCAGCAGACGTCGCACGTGCGTAGCGTACGGCCCGGGCTGCGGAAGCCGCCCTTGCCCGAGCGCATCGTCCCTTCCGCGATGCTGCGCGACTCGTCCGGTGCGCCTCCCGCGCTGATGGATCAGAGCGATCGAAGCGCCGCTCGCGCGCGCCGGATCAGCGCACGGCGTCGAGCAGCCGCTTGAGCTCCGGCCCGAGCGACCGGGCGAACGTCGCCGTCAGGTGGTGGCGGTCGCGGTAGACGATCATCTTATCGACCACGGCCGGACACGGCTTCGCGACACAGACGTGGTTGGCCAGGTCAACCAGCGGCACGCGAGCCGCCTCGGCTGCCGCCTTCTCGAGCACACCGTGCCCGGACATTGCGTCGCCGCGCGGCGTCGAGCAGGCGCGGATGTCCCACACGTTGGCCGACAGGCATGAAGGCACGTCCATCGCCGAGTGCGGCGTGTCGGCCAGGATCACGGCCCGGCTCGAGAGCTTGTTGATCATGCGCGCCAGCGACTCGCCCGCCCGCGCATAGCCAAGGGGCTTCTCTGCCGCGATCGGGAAGATCCAGTGACTCATATGGATCACGACCATATTCGGGCGCACGGCGTTGAGCTGAGCGATGACCTCCTGGTTCCACTGCGCGCACTCTGTGTATTCGCGCTTGAGTACGAGGCTCTCGACGCGGATGTCGATGAACGGACAGGCGACCTTGACGAAGGTGAGCAGCCGCCAGCCGTTCTTGCGCGCGGCCCACTCGAAGGCGGGGAACATGGCCGAGCCGTGCGAATCGCCGACCAGAGCGATGGTGTAGCCGCCGTTGGGATCGCCGTAAACGCAGTTGCGCGGCTTGACGGTCGCCTCGATGGCCAGGCAGCGGTCGGCCCACAGCCGCTCCTTGTCAGAGCGCGCGTCGGCCAGCGCCGGGGCGACGTCGGCGGGCAATGCCCAATCGGATGGCGTGCCGGACGGGGTCAACTTGGGCGTCGGCGCGGGAGTCGTCTTCGTCGTCGGTGCCGGCGTCGTCTTGGCCGCCGGCTTGGGCGTCGGCGCCGGCGTCGTCTTGGCCTCCGGCTTGGGCGTCGGCTTCGACGTCGGCCCGGGCGTCGGCTTGGGCGTCGCCTTCGCCGGCTTACGGGTTGTATGCGTCAGCGCATCGGGCTCGTCGCCGCGTGTCGGTCGCGCGGTCGGTGCGGCGGTCGGCGCCGCGCCCGCGTCCGGCGTCGGGTGGCTGTCCTGGCCGGGCAGGAAGATTTCGGGCAGTTCCTCAGCCGGCTCTTCTGTGCCGCCTGCCGGCTCGGCGGATTCCCAGTCCGGGACGAGCGGGTCGTTGTCGGCGCCCGACCAACCTGCTGGCCCGGCCCAGCCGAGCGGCACAGAGCCGTCCTGCCCGAGGTTGCGCAGCTCGCGGTCGGCGGCAAGGGCGAAGCCGTTCGCGACCAGCACCACCGACAGCATCGCGGCGACGCCACCGGCAACGGTCGGCCCCGGCCGCAGCTGGGGCAGTCGCAGTCGAGCCGCGAACGGCACCCCGCGCCGGAAAGGCTCCTCGACGAGTGCCCACGACAGCGTGGCGGTGATGATCGAGGCGCCGATCAGCGCGCTGGCCCAGATCGGGCCCGGCTGCGCGCCAAAGCCGAAGTGGAGCCCGGCCAGCACGAAGATGGGCCAGTGGACGAGGTAGAGCGAGTAGCTGATGCGGCCGACGAAGCGCAGGCTACCGACGGACAGCAGGCCGGCCGGCGAAAGCCAGGAGGCGGGGCGGAGGCCGGCCGCGATCAGCGCGACCGTGCCGAGGGTGGGCGCCAGCGCGGCTGTGCCGGGGAAGGCCATTCGGGCATCAAAGGTGAGTGAGGAGGCGACGATCGCGGCCAGGCCGATCCAGCCCGCGGGACCGGTCAGCCACCCCGGGACGCGGGCGACGAAGGGGGCGGCCACCGCCAGCAGGCCGCCGGCAGCGAGCTCGAAGGCGCGCGTAGGCAGCGAGTAGAAGGCCCAGTTGGGCGCCATCTGGGTGAGCAGGACGGCCAGCACGAGCGAGGCCAGGAAGACGGCGAGGATGGCCAGTCCGGCCCCGCCGCGGAGCCGCCGAGCGCGGGCGGCGAGGAGCAGCAACGCCGGCCAGACGAGGTAGAACTGCTCCTCCACTCCGAGCGACCAGAAGTGCAGGAAGGGCGACGGCGTGGTGATGCCGGTGAAGTAGTCGCCCTCGGCCAGCGCGAAGCGGACGTTGCCCAGCGACAGCGCAGCGGCCGCGCCATCCATCACCATCTCGCCGCGGTCGAGCGGGGGGAAGAGCAGGAAGGCGACGGGGAGCGTCAGCAGCAGCACCACCAGCGCAGCCGGCAGGAGCCGCCGGAGACGGCGCGCGTAGAAGGAGAGCAGGTCGATCCGGCCGGTCTGCTCGCGCTCGCGCAGCAGCAGGCCGGTGATCAGGAAGCCCGAGATTACGAAGAAGACATCGACGCCGATGAATCCGCCGGGAAAGACGAGCCCGGCATGGAATATGACGACGAGCAGCACGGCAACGCCGCGCAGCCCTTCGATGTCCGGTCTGAAACTAGCCCCCACGCGTGACGTTCTCCTCCCCCCGGGGTCGATGACCTGCCCCGCTTCAGGTTCGCCTGCCATGCCCGCGACGTGAATAACCGATCGTGGTTACTCGGGTCGGACGACAGCGATCCCTCCTGAAGTGCACCTCACCGACCATGGCCCAGCGTGACGTAACGGGCCCGTCCGAGGGGACCACCCGTAAGTACTGCCCACCAGCAGTCGTTGGTGACCGCTTGCGTGGCCGGACTCGGGCGTCCGACCGCCGACCATTGTGACGGGGCTGCGCAAGCCGGGTGTGACGCGATAGTTGCCGCCGCCGTGCCGGGGCGCCGGGTCGCGCGTCCGCGCCCGTCCTACCCACCCAGGCACCAGCGCTATTGGAGAAATGTCGCGACGCGTCGCGAGACGCGACACGTCAGTCCATATCGACGGCGCGCCCGCGGTCCGCGCCGCCCTCGCGGCAAGCGCGAGTAGCGCGCAACCTGGTCCGTGCACGCG
Organism: Chloroflexota bacterium; assembly: GCA_030777155.1. Classification (GTDB taxonomy): domain Bacteria; phylum Chloroflexota; class Limnocylindria; order Limnocylindrales; family CSP1-4; genus JALYGJ01. The sequence continues at coordinate 16,953 of JALYGJ010000055.1, forward strand.
CGGCAATCGCTCGAGCGCCCGCTAAGCGGCCGATAAGTCGCGATCTCCACGATAGCGCTGTTGTGGGCCGTCGCAGTCGAAACGCCAAGCGAACGAGCAGCCAAGCACGCGCTGATCGCGAGTCGGATGACCTGGCGCACGAGCTCGGCAAGGCGCTACGGGGCGCGCGCCGAGGCCGCGGCCTTACCCAGAGACAGGCGGCCGACATAGCCGGCTTGAGCCCGAGCGCGTGGAGCTACCTCGAAGTGGCGCGCGACGGGCGTGGAACGCTCGCGGCGTGGAACCGAGCCGGGCGCGCCGTCGGAAGCCGGCTCAAAGCCTATCTGCAAGAAGTTTCCGCCGCCGATACGCCGCGCGACGCCGTACACCTCCGCAGCCAGGAGCTCGTCATCCGGACGGCCGCTGCCGGCGGGTGGCGGGCGCTACCGGAGGAGCCGATCGACCGTGACGTGGGCCGATCACGCTCGGCCGACGTCCTGCTCGAGCGGTTACTCGAGTACGCGCTCGTGGAGATCTGGGATTGGTTCGATGACGTCGGCGCGGCCGGGCGCCAGTGGCGGCGCCGGCTGGATGGCGTCGAACGCTACGCCATCGCCCGGATGGCGGGCGACGAAGTGCCGCGCACATCTGCAGCATGGATCGTTCGCGCCACGCAGCGCAACCGGCGACTGGTCTCAGAGCACCGCCACTTCTTTCGCGCGTTGCTGCCCGGTTCGGGCACCGACTGGCTGCGGGCGCTGACGACGCCCGGCGCCCCCATGCCGGCTGCGCCCGCCCTCCTCTGGGTAACGGTCAAGGGCGACCGCCTCTACCCGCCCCGTCTCCGATAGCGGTAGCGACACTTGCCGCTTGCCCGGGCCGGTACGCTGCCGGTGTGATCTGTGGGAACTGCGGTACGCAGAACCGCGCCGGCCGTCGCTTCTGCCTCAACTGCGGCCAGCCGCTCCAAACCGGCTGCCCGAACTGCGGCGCAGAGAACGAGCCGGAGGCGCGCTTCTGCGGCAACTGCGGGCAAGCACTCGCGGCCGCTGTGTCGCCGGCGTCGCCGCAGGCGGGCCAGACACCAGGCGCCACCCTGGCG
>JALYGJ010000056.1 GCA_030777155.1 Chloroflexota bacterium
CCGCTGGCCGCGCGCCGACGACGCGTGCGACTCGGCCGAGGCGCGGCACGCGGTCGGCCAGCAGCAGCCCGCCGTCGATGCCGGTCAGGCCCGCCGCCGGTACGTCGAGCGCCTGCAGCGCCGCGACCAGCTCGGCGTTGACGACTCCGCCCAGGACCGCCAGCGCCACCTCGAGGGCGGCATCGTCGGTCACCCGCCGGCCGTCCTCGAAGCGGGTCTCGAGGCCGAGCCGGGCGATCCACTCGGTCAGCCGCCTGCCGCCGCCGTGCACGACGACGATGCCCTGCCGGCGGCTGGCCTCGGCGACTCCGGCGAGCGTCTCGTGCTCCTCGGCGAGTGTCGTGCCGCCAAGCTTGACAACGATCAGCTCGCGTGGCTCGTTCACGTGCTGTAGGCCGAGTTCTCGATCACGTACTGCTCCGAAAGATCGCAGCCGAAGGCTTCGCCGACGCCCGGCCCGCCACCGACGTCCAGCCGGATGAGCAGCTCGGGTGTATCCATCGCGCGCGCCAGGCGGCCCCTGTCGAATGACAGCGGCGCGCCGGCGAAGACGGGCAGACCGCCGATCGACACGGCCAGCACTTCAGGGACGAGAGTCACCGGCCGACCGTCGACCAACGCGTTGCCGACGGCGGCGGCGATGCGGCCCCAGTTGGGGTCGCGGCCGTGAACGGCCGCCTTGACCAGGCTGCTGGCAACGACGGAGCGCGCGATGGCGCGCGCGTCGCGGTCGTCTCGTGCGCCGCTGACCTGGCAGGTGATGAGAGTCGTCGCGCCCTCGCCGTCAGCCGCCTGTTGGCGGGCCAGCGCGCGCGCCACGGCCATCACTGCCCGCCCGAGCTCGAAGTGCTCGTCGCTGCCTGCCGCTAGCGGGAGCGTGCCGGCCGCGCCCGACGCAAGCAGGAAGACGGTGTCGTTCGTGCTGGTATCGCCGTCGACGGTCAGCTGGTTCCACGTCCGCTCGGTGGCCGATAGCAGCATCTCGTAGAGCAGCCAGGGCTCCACGGCCGCGTCGGTCAGAACGAGCGCGAGCATCGTCGCCATCCGCGGATGGATCATGCCAACGCCCTTGGCGATGCCGCTCACCGTCACCGTCCGCGCAGCGCCGCCCGGCGCGGGCAGGTCCAGCGAGACGGTCGCCGATTTGCGGCGCGTGTCGGTCGTACACATCTGCTCGGCCAGCGCGGCCAGCGCCTCGTCGCTCGTCGCCAGGCCGCCCGTGACCAGCCGGCGCAGCGGCTGGCGTAACCGATCGACCGGCAGGCGCGTTCCGATCAGCCCGGTAGACATCGCCAGCACGTGCTCGGGTCGGCCACCCAGCCAGGAAGCGAGCGCGTCCATCAGCTGCTGCTGGTCGCGCTCGCCGTCGCCGCCGGTCGCCGCGTTGGCACAGCCACTCGTCGACAGCACCGCCTGCGCCCGGCCCCAGTTGCCCTTGCCGTCGTGCTCCGTCTGAGCGAGGTTGAGCTGGCTCATGGTGACCGGCGCAGCCCGAAGCAGATTCGTCGTGAACGTGGCGCCGACCGAGGCCGGGTCGCCCGTCGCCGCGAGCACGCCCAGGTCGAGCCGGCCGGACGGCTTGATGCCGGCCGCCACCGCCCCTGCACGGAACCCGGCCGGCATGCGCGGCGCCTCGTCGACCGCCGGCAGGTCGATCGGCAGCGGCTGGCGGACGTCGAGGGTCACGGCGACAGCGGGAGCTGCTCGAGGCCGGCCTCTTCGGGCAAGCGGAACAGGACGTTGAACGCCTGCACCGCCTGGCCGGCGGCGCCCTTCACGAGGTTGTCGAGCACGCCCAGGGCGAGGACGCGCCCCGTCCGCTCGTCCCAGCGCACGTGGACGCGGAAGTGGTTGCTGCCGAGGACGTGTTTGGTCGCCGGCGGCGTATCGACCGGGTCGACGAAGCGCTCGCCGGCGTAGAAGTCAGCGTACAGCTCGTCGAGCTCCGCCTGGCTCAGGGCGCGCGTCGGGCGGACGTGACAGGCGGCCAGGATGCCGCGGGTCATCGGGATCAGGTGGGGCAGGAAGTCGACCGGCGCAATCGGCGCTCGCGCCAGCAGCCCGAGCTCCTGCTCGATCTCGGCGACGTGGCGGTGCCCGCCCACGCCGTACGCCTTCACGCTCTCGTTGACCTCGCTGAACATCATCTCCGGCTTGACCTCGCGGCCGGCGCCAGATACGCCGCTCTTGGCATCGATCACGACGTCCTCGATCAATCCCTCGCGCGCGAGCGGGGCCAGCGACAGGATCGACGTCGTCGAGTAGCAGCCGGGCGACGCAACGATCCGCACGTCCGACTCGGGGAGCGCCGCCAGCTCCCGGCGATGCAGCTCGGGCAGGCCGTAGACAGCCTTATCCAGCAGATCGGGCTGCGGGTGGTCGAACCTGTACCAGCGTGGGTAGTCGGCCGGCTCGCGCAGCCGGAAGTCGGGGCCGAGGTCGATCACCGCCAGCCCGCGCTCGACCAGCTCGGAGACCATACCGGCGGCCACGCGGTGGGGGAGGCCGAGGAACACCGCATCGAGGTCGGGCGGCAGCTCGTCGGCAACCCGATGCCCGGTCCGCGCCAGGTGCGGGTGGCTGGCCGCGATCGGTTCCTCCTGCCGACCGCGCGCCTGCAGCCCGGTGATCTCGACGTGCGGGTGGCGCTCGAGCAGGCGTACCAGCTCGCCGCCGCCATAGCCGGTGGCGCCGATGATGCCGACCCTGACTTTCGCAATGCCCATGGCTCCCGAATATAGTGCGCCGGTGACGAGCAACCCTCCGCCGCCCGGCGAGCTGCCCGACCTGCAACTGCCCGAACCGGGGGCAAAGGTTGGCGCGGTCAGCGTGCGCGTGCGCGCCGACGCCGACCTGGTCCAGCTGATCATGACGCTGCACGAGGCCGGCGCCGACATCGTTGCCATCAACACCTTCCCGGCCACACGCGGCGAACCGGACATCGTGCGCGTGTTCGACTTCGAGACACGCAATCTCGACACGACCGAAGCGGCGCGGCTGCTGGGCGACCTGCCCGGCGTGGCCAAAGTCGAGGCACGCAAGACGCTCGGCCAGATCTTCGGCAAGCGCGTGATCGTGATCGGCGGCGGTGCGCAGGTCGCGCAGGTCAACCTCGGCGCCGTCAGCGAGGCCGACCGGCACAACCTGCGCGGCGAACGGATAAGCGTCGACACGATCGCGCTCGTCGGCGAGCAGGCGATTGCCGACGCAGTACGTGCCGTCGCTGACCTGCCGCGCGCCCACATCCTCGTCCTTGCCGGCTCGCTCATGGGCGGCGAGATCAGCCGGGCGGTGCGCGAGCTGCAGGCCGTCGGTATCCCCGTCGTCGCCCTCAACATGGCCGGTTCGGTCCCCGACGTCGCCGACCTCGTCGTGTCCGATCCCGTTCAGGCAGGCACAATGGCGGTTATGGCGATCGCCGACACGGCCCATTTCTCACTGGAACGGCAGCGCGGCCGGAGGTACTAGCAGCGGATGTTCGAACTCGAGGCGGCCGATCCAATCCTGGAGACTGAACCGGAAACTGTCTCCTTCGATGCCCGCGATGTCGGCCGGCGCTACCTGTCGCCGGTCATGGCGCGCTACTTCGAGCGCAGCTGGAGCCACGGCGAGGGTCACCGCCTCTACGACACCGACGGACGCGCCTACCTCGACTTCGCGACGGGGATCGCGACGACGATCCTCGGCCACGCCCATCCGCGCGTCAACGAGGCGATCCACGGCCAGGCCGACCGGCTGCTCCATCTGATGCAGGGGATGGGCTATGCCGAGCCGATCTCGCGGCTGGCGCAAATGCTCGCCGAGGCGATGCCCGACCCGCTCGACAGCGTGTTCTTCGGCAACTCGGGCGCGGAAGCGATCGAGGGGGCGCTCAAGCTTGCCCGGCGGGCGACCGGCCGGCCGGCGATCGTCGCCTTCGAGGGCGCCTTCCACGGCCGCACGTTCGGTGCGCTCAGCGTGACCACCTCCAACCCGAACTACCAGGCCGGCCACGGCCCGTTCCTGCCCGAGGTTCACCTCGTGCCGTACCCGCAGGCCTACCGCGACTTCGGCGGCGACGAACCGGCGGCGACCGCGGCGTCGATGGCCGCCATTGAGCGGCTGCTGGCCGAGGCCGTGGCGCCCGAGCGGGTGGCGGCACTGCTGATCGAGCCCGAGCTCGGCGAGGGCGGCTATGTGGCGGCACCGCTCGACTTCCTGCGCCGGCTGCGAGAGCTGTGCGACAGGCACGGGATCCTGCTGATCGCCGACGAGATCCAGTCCGGCTACGGCCGAACCGGCCGGCTGTGGTGCTTCGAGCACGCCGGCATCGTGCCCGACGTGGTGTGCGTGGCGAAGGGGATGGCGAATGGGCTGCCGCTGGGCGCGTTCGTCGCACGCCGCGGGCTGCACGAGCGGTGGGGGCTGGGCGCGCACGGCTCCACGTTCGGCGGCAACCCCGTCTCGTGCGCGGCTGGCGTGGCCGTGCTCGAGACGATCGAGCGTGAGCAATTGGTGGCCAACGGGGCCGAGCGCGGCGAGCAGCTGATGGGCGGTCTGCGCCGGCTGGCGGTGGGCGACGAGCGCATCGGCGACGTGCGCGGTCGAGGGCTGATGATCGGCGTGGATTTCGTCAAGGACCGCACGACGCGCGAGGCGGACGGTGCGCTGGCCGACTTGGTCATCGCGCGCTGCGCTGACGAGGGGCTGCTGCTGCTGACCTGCGGGCCGGCGCACAACGTCGTGCGCTGGGTCGCTCCGCTCAACGTGACGTCCGCCGAGATCGAGGAGGGGCTCGAGATCGTCGGGCGCGTGCTGGCCGCGGTCTGACTGGAACTCGTAGCCCGCGGCAGCGCCCAGCTCGCCGCTCCGGCGGTGACTCTTGACTGCCACGTCGACCGACGAGCGCGCCTCGGCTCGCTACCCGATCCGCCTCGACCCTCGCTTTCGCATCGCGCTGCTGCTCTTCGGCGTCATCGGCCGACGCAACGCCTACGTCAGCCTCGAAGACGGGTTCGTCGGCGCGCGTTTCGGCTTCTTCAGCCTGCGCGCCCCGCTATCGAACGTGGCGCATTGGGAGATAGGTGGCCCATATAGGTGGTGGCGAGCGATAGGTGTCCGCGCGAGCTGGCGCAAGCCCGAGATCACCTTCAGCGGCAGCGCCCACGGCGGCATTGCGCTCTTCTTTCGCCGGCCCTTCCGCTGGTGGTGGATCCGCCGCCTGGCCGTCCTCTACCTGTCGCTGGACGACCTGGAGGGTTTCGCCGCCGAGCTGACGCGCCGCGGCATCCCCGGCCAGGACGTGCGCTGACCGCGCCGGCTCACGCCGCCGTCAGCGGTCGGATGTCGAGCTCCCCGACCGCCGCCCGCTTCACGCGGCCACTTCCCGGCAGCGGTTGACCAGCCGGCCGACACGCTCGATCTCGATGACCACCTCGTCACCGTCGCGCAGCATGCGCCGGGGCTCGCGGAACCAGCCCACGCCGGCCGGCGTGCCGGTCGCGATCACGTCGCCCGGGTCGAGGCTGAACGCGGCCGAGCAGAACGAGACCAGGCGGGCGACGCCGAAGATCATCTCGGCGGTCGACGCAGACTGCATCAGCTCGCCATTGACGAACGAGCGGATGGCGAGCGCCTGCGGGTCGCCCACCTCATCGGCCGTCACCAGCGCCGGGCCGAGCGGGCAGAAGGTGTCGAGCGACTTGGCCCGCGTGAACTGGCGATCGGCGTACTGCAGATCACGCGCGCTGACGTCGTTGAGGCAGGCGTAGCCGAGCACGTGATCGAGGCCGGCCGCTTCGTCGACGTGCCGGGCAGTCCGACCGATCACCACGGCCAGCTCGGCCTCGAAGTCGACCGCCTGCGTCAGCTGCGGATCCCAGCACACGTCGACGCCGTGGGCCACGACGGCCGACGGGAACTTGGCGAAGATCACCGGCGACGCCGGCGGCTCGCGGTTCTGCTCCTCGGCGTGACTGCGGTAGTTGACGCCGACGGCGACGATCTTGCCCGGCCGGGGTACGGGCGGCAGCAGCTCGACCGAGTCGATCGGCAGGCCCTCTTCGGCGTACGCCCAGGCGGCGCCCACGTCGACCAGCCGGCGGAGCCGATCGACACTAGCCGGTCCGCTGGCCAGCAGCTGCGCCATCGATCCGGGTGCATCCTCGCCGAGGACCGCCGTCGGCACGACGAGGTCACCGAGCAGCACCCCCAGGCGGTCGCTGCGACCGGGCTCGCCGGCGAACGCTCGGCGTGTGCGATAGGAGATCAGCTTCATCGTTTGGGCTCCTCCAGCAGTCTGCCCGATCGGACTTAGACTTGCCTCGCCGTGAAGAGCGTGTGCGTCGTCGCCGACGACCTGATCTGGGCCTCGCGCCTCGTGGCCGCCGTGGAACGCGCCGGCGCGGCGCCGGTGCGCGATGGCGGCGATGCGGTCGTCGTCGACCTCAACGGGCGGACCTACGACGGGGTCGCGGCGGTCGCCCGGGCGGCCGCGTCTGGGCGGCCGACGATCGCCGTCGGCCAGCACGAGGACGTTGCGCTGCGCAAGCGGGCGCTGGCTGCGGGCGCCCGGCGCGTGTACTCGTACAACAAGCTCCATGCCGACGGGCCGCGCGTCATCGCCGCCCTCTTGGAAGCGGTGGCTTGACCGTCGGCTCGATCCCGGTCGCGCGCTACGCGCAACGCCTCGAGCGGGCGCAGGCGCTCCTGCCCGAGCACGACGCGTCGGCGCTGCTGATCGGAGTCGGTGCCGACCTGTTGTGGCTGACGGGCTACGCCGCGATGCCGCTGGAGCGGCTGACCATGCTCGTCATCCCGGCCCGCGGGACCGCCACGCTGGTCGTGCCGCGCCTCGAGGTTCCCGCCGCCGAGGCCGCACCGGCGGTGGACCGGCAGCTCGTCGAGCTCGTCAGCTGGCAGGAGACCGAGGACCCCTTCGCGCTCGTCGCCCGCCAACTCGCCGAGGCAAAGAGCAGGCCCGAGATCCAGCTCGGCGCGCTCGGTGGCGCATGGGGCCGGCTGGGCACGCTGCTGGTGTCGGATCGGTTGTGGGCCTCGTTCCTGCTGCGCCTGCAGGAGCAGATACCCGACGCCGCGTTCGGCCTGGCCTCGACCATCCTGGCCGACCTGCGCGCAGTCAAGGACGCCGAGGAGATCGAGCTGCTGCGGCGCGCCGCTCATGCCGCCGACCGCGTGGTGGCGACCATTGCGATGGGTCGCCTGGTCGGGCGGTCGGAAGCCGACGTCGCCCACGAGGTGCGTGAGCGGCTGGTCGCCGAGGGCCACGACGTGGCCGCCTTCGCCATCGTCGCCAGCGGTCCCAACTCCGCTTCGCCGCACCACGAGCCGTCGGAGCGAACGATCCGTCCGGGCGAGCCGATCGTGCTCGACATCGGCGGTCAACTGGAGGGCTACTACTCCGACATCACGCGGACGCTGTGGGTGACCGGTGGTGACGGCGCCGCCCCAACCGACGACTTCGTACGACTCTACGACGTCCTGCAGCGGGCGCAGACGGCAGGGCGCGAGGCGGTGGCGCCCGGCGTGCGCTGCGCGGACGTCGACCGCGCCGCCCGTGCGGTCATCGAAGCAGCCGGCTTCGCTGACCAGTTCATACATCGGACCGGACATGGCATCGGGCTCGAGGGCCACGAGCACCCGTACCTCGTCGCCGGCAATGACCGGCCCTTGGCAGTGGGTCATGCCTTTTCGGTCGAGCCCGGGATCTACCTCGCCGGTCGTCACGGGGCGCGCATCGAGGACATCGTCACCTGCGCTGGGACGGGGCCGGACGTGCTCAACGAGGCGCCGCGAGAGCTATACGTCGTCGGCGGTACGTAGGCCGCCCGGCTGCCCCAGCCCGCTCGCGGACGGCCGATGTATGATCGGACGATCGGGCGCCCACCCGCAGGCAGCGCCCACGCCCAGGCTCGAATGACCGAACCAGAGCGGCGCTCCGGTGCCGACAGCGACAGGCAACCCGCCAGCGTGCGGGACGAGATCGGCCGACGTACGAGCGGCGCGGAGGGAACGGACGACACACCGTCCGAGCGAGAGGCGAGCGCCGGCAGCGGCCAGCCGACGCCGACGGCCGCGCAGTTGCGTCGCTTCATAAAGTCGCGCCCGTACGTCCCGTTGCACGAGCTGCGCCGCCGGTTCGAGCTCAACGGCGAGTTCGACGAGGTGAACCCGGTGTCGGTTGGCGACGGCACGATCGTCTACGTTGGCCTGCCCGAGCGTGAATCGCAGCTGCTCGGCGGTCTCGTCCGCGACGGCGACATCGGGCTCGAGCTCAGCCAGGACCCGCAGGTGCCGATCGTCGTCGGCGTCTACCCGATCAGGCCGATTACGCGCAACTGACGGGCCGCCGGCGGTACGGCCGGTGGCCAGGGCGTATACTCCCCGGAAGTATGGCGAACCGGCAAGCAGAGACACCTCCCCAGACACAGCCGATCGAGCTGGTGATGCCCATCGAGGGCATGACCTGCGCCTCGTGCGTCAACCGTGTCGAGCGCTACCTGCGCCGTGCCGACGGCGTCCTCGAGGCGCAGGTCAACCTGGCCACCGAGGAGGCGCGCGTGCGCTTCGACCCCGCGCAGGTCGGTCGCGACGAGCTCGTCCACGCCGTCGAGGCGGCGGGCTACGGCGTGGCGCGGCAGGCGGCGCCGGCGGCCGACCCGGCGGCCGTCGAAGCGGAAGCAGACGCGGTAGCGGCCGAGCGCACACGGCAGACTCGCTGGCTGGGCGTCCAGGCGCTGTTCTCGATCGCCGTCGGCATCGCGATCATGGCCTTGATGCTGTGGCCGGCCCGCCCGCTGGCCATGGAACAGCTGAACGTGCTGTTCATCCTGCCCGCCACCGTCGTCCAGTTCTGGGCCGGCCGCCGCTTCTATGAGGCGGCCATACGCGCCGCGCGCCATGCCTCGGCCAACATGAGCACGCTCGTCGTGCTCGGCACCAGCGCCGCGTGGGCGTACTCGACGGCAGTGGCGCTGATGCCCGAGTTGGTGATGCGGGCCGGGGTCGAGCCGGTCACCTACTACGACAGCTCGGCGGTCATCATCGGGCTGGTCCTCGCCGGCCGCTGGCTCGAGGCGCGCGCGCGTGCCGAGACAGCCGGCGCCGTCCGCCGTCTGGCCGGCCTGCAGCCGCGCACCGCGCGTGTCGTTCGCGGCGGGCGCGAACTCGACATCCCGATCGCCGAGGTGGAGCCAGGCGACCTGCTGCGCGTGCGGCCGGGCGAGAAGGTGCCCGTCGATGGTCGTGTGGTCGAGGGGTCATCGGCGGTCGATGAGTCCATGCTCACCGGCGAGGCGATGCCCGTCGCGAAGGGCGCTGGCGGCGAGGTCATAGGCGCGACCGTCAACACCACCGGCACGTTCCTCTTCCGCGCCACTCGCGTCGGCCGCGACACCGTCATCGCGCAGATCATCCGGCTGGTGCAGGAGGCGCAGGGTTCGAAGGCGCCGATCCAGCGCGTGGCTGACGTCGTGACCGGCTACTTCGTGCCGGTCGTGCTCGTGCTGGCGACGATCACGCTCGGCATCTGGCTGGTCTTCGGGCCGGAACCGCGGCTCACCTACGGCCTGGTCAACTTCATCTCGGTCCTGATCATCGCCTGCCCCTGCGCGATGGGGCTGGCGACTCCGACGGCGATCATGGTCGGCACCGGCCGTGGTGCCGAGGCCGGCATCCTGATTCGCGGCGGCGAGGCACTCGAGCAGGCGCACCGTATCGACACCGTCGTGTTCGACAAGACCGGCACGCTGACCCGCGGGCGACCCGAGGTGGCCGAGGTGATCCCAGTCGCCGGTGTCGAGCCGGCGACCGTCGTCGCCGTTGCCGCGGCGGTCGAGCAGGGCAGTGAGCACCCGCTGGCGGCAGCCATCGTCGAGCGGGCACGCGCCGATGCGCTGGCTGTGCCGGCGGCGGAGGGTTTCGAGGCCATCGCCGGCCACGGCGTCCACGCCCGTCTTGACGGCGAGCTGGCGATCGTCGGCAATGCACGGCTGCTCGCCGACCACGGGATCGACACGGCGCCGTTGGCCGGTGCGCTCGAACGCGCGGCGGAGGCGGCGCAGACTCCGATCCTGGTCGCGCTCGGTGGTCGGCTGCTCGGGCTGGTCTCGGTCAGCGACCCGGTCCGTCCAGAGGCGGCCGAAGCGGTCGCAACGCTGCGCTCGCGGCGGCTGGGCGCATTCCTGCTGACCGGCGACGACCGGCGCGTGGCCGACGCCGTCGCGCGCCAGGTTGGCATTGCCAGCGAGAACGTGATCGCCGAGGTCCTGCCCGCGGCAAAGGCCGAGCAGGTGCAGCGGCTGCAGCAGGCAGGCCGGCGCGTGGCAATGGTCGGCGACGGCATCAACGACGCACCGGCGCTCGCGCGGGCTGACCTCGGCGTCGCCATCGGCACCGGCACCGACGTTGCGATGGAGGCATCCGACATCACGCTCGTCGGTGGTGACCCGCGCCTCGTTGGCGCGGCCATCAGCCTCTCGTCGCGCACGATGCGCACCATCCGCCAGAACCTGTTCTGGGCATTCGCCTACAACGTGCTGCTGATCCCGGTGGCGATGGGCGTCCTCTTCCCGTTCTTCGGCATCCTGCTCGATCCGGTACTCGCTGCTGCTGCGATGGCGGCCAGCTCGGTCAGCGTGGTCGCCAACTCGCTGCGCCTGCGCTCGGTCGACGTGCGCCCCGGTGGGCAGCGGCCGGGGCGCCGCCAGCGCTCGCTCCGCACCGCACCGCACACCAGCTGACCTGACCGCCCACCGCCGCCCCGCTGGTACCGGATCCGGCGGGACGATGGTGAGGTAGCCCACGCCGCTGGTTGCCTCCTACGGTCAGGCCGTCTCTGTTGGGGGTGGCGCTCCGTCCGCGCCGTCGCAGGGTAACGGCCTGCTGGAGGGAACCGTGGGATCTGGCCTCGCCGGCCGACTTGGTCGGCTGATCATCGCTTCGGCCATGCTGTCGGCGGTCGCGCTGGCACCGGCACAGGTTGGGCTCGCCGCGCCCACGACGCTGCAGACCTACCCCGTTGCCGACGCCTTCGTCAAGAAGAGCACGCCCACGACGAACTACGGCACGAACACCCAGATACGCGGCCGGCTGGGCAAGCTGGAGAGCTTCCTGCGCTTCGACCTGGCGGCATGGCAGGGCCGATCGGTGAGCTCGCTGAAGTTGACGATCAGCGGTGTCAGCGGGAGCGCCGGCCCGCTTCGACTCGACCTGGCCAGCAACTCGTGGACCGAATCGGCCGTTACCTGGAAAACGCGTCCAGCGGTCGGCGCACAGGTCGCCGGCAAGCCGGTGGTTTCCGGCTCGACCGCCACCTTCGACCTCGCCGCGGCCTTCCCGGGCGGGGTCATCGACACACCGCAACTGTCGCTGCGCATGCGCAGCCGACAGGACGTCGTCGTGACGGCCGGCTCGCGCGAGAGCTCCACCAAGCCCGTGCTGACGCTGCTCAGCGAGGGCTCGGCGATGAATGCCCCGACCGAGCTCAACCCGACCGCCGACGCGTTCGTCAAGAAGCTCTATCCATCGACCAACTACGGGACCAAGGCCAAGTTGAAGGGCCGGCTGGACAAGCTCGAGAGCTTTCTGCGCTTCGACCTTACGCCGTGGCAGGGCCAGCCCGTCGGTGCGCTGACACTGACCGTTGCCGGCGTCGCCGGCAGCGCCGGCCCGCTCCGTGTAGACGTGGCGGGGAATGCGTGGACGGAGACCGGCATCACCTGGAACAAGCGGCCATCCGTCGGGACGCAACTGGGCGGCAAGCCGGTTGTCTCCGGCTCGACGGCGAGCTTCGACGTCAGCGCCGTATTCCCGTCGGGGGTGGTCGATCAGTCAACGCTCTCGCTGCGCATTCGCAGCACGACCGACGTGCTCGTCGACATGGGCTCGCGCGAGAGCTCGGCCAAGCCTGTGCTCCGCCTGTCCGCGCCTGGCGACCTGACACCACCACCCTCGCCCACGCCAAGCCCGACGCCGACGCCGAGCCCGACGCCGAAGCCAACGCCCAGCCCGACGCCAACGCCGACGCCAACCCCGACGCCCACGCCGAGCCCGACGCCGACGCCAACTCCGACCCCAGAGCCGCTCTTCTATTTCGCCGGCAACGGCACCGATCACGGAGTTGGCATGCCGCAGCGCGGTGCGCGAGCGCGCGCCGACGCCGGCCAGACGTACGACGAGATCCTCGGCTTCTACTACAGCAACACGACGCTCGGCACGCTGGCCGCCGAGACGACGATCCGCGTGCTGCTGGCGACCGAGTATGTGCCGACCGAGACCGCCCCGGCGCGAGTGATCGCGCGCGGCGGGAGCTGGCAGAGCGCGCTCTTCCCCGAGCTGGTCTTCCCGGCCGAGAGTTACCTCGACATGCTGCCCAACGGTGACGGGACATGGATCGCCGCCGTTTCGGACTCGCTCGGCGTGCCGCTTGCCGCCGCCCCCGCGACCGACCTGCTGATGATACCGGCTGAGCCGACGACGCTCTTCTACATGAAGTTCCGCGACAGCCTGCGCAAGTACGACCTGTACCGAGGCAGCATGCGCCTGCGCCTCAACGGGGTCGGCGTGATGGCCGTCAACCACGTCGGGATCGACGACTACGTGCGCGGCGTCGTGCCCGGCGAGGTGTACTCCTCGTGGCACATGGAGGTGCTCAAGGCGCAGGCCGTGGCGGCACGAACCTACGGCGCGGCGAGGATCAAGACGACCGGCAACTTCGACGTCTATCCCACCGCCGCCGACCAGCTCTACGGCGGCGTCAACCTCGAAACGACGCGGACGAACACGGCCACCACCGACACGGCCGGTGTGGTCGTGCACTACAACGGCAAGATCGCCCAGGCGCTCTTCCACGATACGGCCGGCGGCCATACCGAGGACGAGGGCTATGCCTGGCCGTCGTCGAGCGGTACACCGGGCACGACCCGCCCGTGGCTGCGCGGCAAGCCGGACGTCAAGCCGGACGGGACGCCGTATGAGCTCGGCACGCCAAACTACTCATGGTCGAGCGGCCAGTTCACGATGCGCGAGCTGTCGATGATCATGGCGCGCGACTACCGGACCGACGTCGGCATCATCAGCAGCCTGACCTTCGAGCGTGGGGTGTCGGGCCGGCTGTACAGGGTCACGCTGGTCGGCAGCAGCGGCACCAAGACGGTCTCCGGCGCGATCTTCAAGAACGCCTACAACAACAACCGGATCTCGGGGGCCGCGCTGAAGAGCACGCTCATCTACCTGACGCCGGTCAGCCCCTGACCGAGTCGGCGCCGGGAGACGCCGTCGTGTGAAAGTCGCGGCGCGCGCCGGCGCGAAGGCGTATACCGTCTCGCGATGGCCCTCGTATTCAGGCTCGCCGCATCGATCGCCGGCCTGCGTCACGCCTTCGCGGTCGAATCCGCGCGCATCGCCGCAGCCGTGCCCTCGGCCGAGGTCCGGCACACGGGCGCGAGCTCGATCGATACGCTGCTGACGCTCGGCGACCTGGACATCCAGGTGCGCGTCACGAAGGACCACTTCCTACCCGCCGCCGGCGCGCTCGAACAGATCTACGCGCCATACCGGCGCGAGATGTGGACGGGTGGCTTCGCAGCCTATCGCTTCGACGGCGCGCGCCTGCCGGTCGGTGTCGTGCTGACTGCTGTAGGCAGCGTACATGACGAGCGGTTCGTTTCGGCGTGGCGACGACTGGCCGCCGAACCGGATCTGGTCGACGAATACAACGCGCTCAAACTGCTCTGTGCCGGCGGCGAACTGTCGGCCTACGAAGCCGAGAAGGCCGCGTTCTTCACGCGCCTCGTCGACGGCAAGCGCCGCTCCACCCGACTCGGCTGCCGATGAGCGGCCGTCGCGAGCCGCTCACCGGCGACTTCCGCTACGAGCATCCGATCGAGGTGCGCTTCGTCGACACCGACTCTCTGGGCCACGTCAACAACGCGGTCTACCTGTCCTACTTCGAGGCGGCGCGGGCGGGCTACTACGCCGCCGTTGCCGGCGCGCCGTTCGGCACCGGCGAGCACGCCGCCGAGCGTACGTTCGTGATCGCCGAGGCGCACGTGGCGTACCGCGCGCCGGCCTTCTTCGGCGAGACGGTGCTCGTCGGCTGCCGCTTCGCCTGGACCAGCCGCTCGTCGTTTGGCCTCGAGTACCGCGTCCGTGCCGATGCCTCGGCCGTCGCGCCGGCCCGCCTCGTCGCCGACGGCGACTCGGTCCAGGTCATGTTCGACCTTGAGCGGAGCCGCGTCATGCGCGTGCCGCGCGACCTGCTCGAGCTCTTCGAGGCGTACGAGGGCACAGTGATCCCGCGCCGCTAGCTACTTTCCAGCGCGATCCCGCTCCCCACTCGGCGGCATGTTGCGTTGTATCGGCTGGACCGATGAACCGTCCGGAATCGCGCACCTACGCGGATCGTCGAGGTTCCGAATCCGAGCGAGTGGCTGCCGATTGCCGCCTGCCCACCCGTGGCAGGTGTAGCCGAGCATCGGTGCCGCCACGGCTCCGGCCGGAGACAGCAGCCGCCCGACGGAATCCGGACGGATGATCGCCCGGGCCGATGGAGAATGGAGGCGCTTACTCCTCGAACCGACGGAAGATGGCGACGGCGTTCTGGCCGCCGAACCCGAAGCCGTTGATCATCGCCGTTTCGACCCGCCTCTCGCGCGCGACCAGCGGCGTGTAATCGAGGTCGCACTCGGGCAGGTCCGGTTCCTCGAGGTTGATCGTGGGCGGGACGACCCCCTCGCGGATCGCACCCAGGGCTGCCATCGCGCCGACCACCCCGGCCGCGCCGATCATGTGGCCTACCATTGACTTGGGCCCGCTGATAGAGACACGGTAGGCATGGTCGCCGAGGGCGGCCTTGATCGCGCGCGTCTCGGTCACGTCGTTGAGGGGCGTGCTCGTACCGTGGGCGGCGATGTAGTCGATCTCGTCAGGCGCGGCACCGGCGTCGGCCATAGCCTTGGTCATTGCCATCGCCGCGCCGCGGCCGGTTGGTTCGGGTGCCGAGATGTGGAAGGCATCGGCGGTCAGTGCCGCGCCGATCACCTCGGCCTGGATCTTCGCCCCGCGCGCCAACGCGTGTTCGGCCGACTCGACGACCACGACGCCGGCACCCTCGCCGTAGACGAAGCCGTCACGGTGGCGGTCGAACGGTCGCGACGCCTTCTCGGGCTCGTCGTTGCGCTTGGACAGCGCGCCCATGTTGGCGAGCGCGGCGAAGCCCACCGGCAGGAGCGGCGCTTCGGTCCCACCGGCGAGCACGACGTCGGTCTCGCCGCGCTGGATCATGCGCAGCGCATCGAGGAAGCAGATGACCGAGGTGGCGCAGGCGGCCGCCTGGGTTATCACCGGCCCGGTCAGGCCGTACTCCATCGAGAGCATGCACGCGCCCATCGAGCAGGATAGGGCGGGAAAGGAGAACGGGCTCACCTGCCCCGGCCCCCGCGTGCGCAAGACCTCGTCGCCGTTGATCACCACCTCCATGCCCCCGCCGCCGGTGTTGACGGCGACCGCCGCCCGATCGCGCTGCTCCGGCGTCCAGGCCGCGAAGTCGAGCCCGGCGTCGGCCACCGCCTCCTTGCCGGCGGCCATCGCGAAGTGGATGAATCGGCTCATCCGCCGCACCATCTTGCGGTCCATCGCCGTCGTCGGGTCGAAGCCCTTCACCTCGGCCGCGATCCGCACGTCGAAGCCACTCGCGTCGAAGCTGGTGATGGGACCCGTGCCCGCCACCCCGGCCACCAGGTTGCGCCAGGTCGTCGGGTGATCGTTGCCGACCGGCGTGACGGCGCCGATGCCGGTGATCACGGCGCGCCGGGACAGATCCTTTTCGGGCAAGATGCTGGACTCCTCGTTCAGGGTTCGCTCGATTGTAGCCGCCGGCCTGCTGGCGACCGCTTGACGCGCCGCCACGCAGCGTTGGCCTGCGGCATCGACCGCCACGCGGCCGGCACGACGAGCACCCACAGGCGGATGGCGACGCCGATGAGGCGCGCCATCCGTTCGTGCCGGCTGCTCCAGCCGATCCCGAACTCCGCCCGCAGTTGCGGCGGCAGCAACGCCAGCCCGGGCACGGCGAGCAGATCGACGAGCGGCCGCGGCACGAGGGGCAGCGGCGGACGGATGATCAGCGGCGCCAGCCGGCGGGCCGTGTCGCTGGCATGGATCGGTCCTTCGGGCCCGAGCATCCGCGCCCAGTAGGCGTCCAGCGCCGCCCAGTCGGCCGGGCTCGCCGCAAGCGGAATTCCCAGCCGCACTCCAACCTGCCGCGCCTCCTGCCAGAACTGCTCCTTCTCGGCTGCGCTAAGCCGGCCGACCCAGCGCTCGTAGGCGCGAACGCTGGTCACGATCAGCGTCACCTGCACCCACAGCAGGAGGTCCGGGTCCAGCGCCCGGTAGCCTTCGCCGCGCACGCGACCGTGGATACCGTTCAGGCGGCGAACTGCGCGTTCGGCGGCGCCGGCGTCGCCGAAGACGAGCGCCATGGTCGTGCGGATCGTGCCGTGCAGTCGCCGAAACGGGTCGGCCTCGAAGTTGCTGTGCTCGGCCACGCCTCGGGCGACCGACGGGTGCGCGATCTGCAAGAGCAGCGCCGTCGGGCCGGCGCCCAGCAGCACCGCCTCGCGGTTGATGCGCCACATCATCGTCTCGGGCCCGTAGAAACCGAGCAGCGGGTGCGCGCGCGGTCCGTTCATCCGCCGGCATGGTGGCATAGCCTGAGCGACGGCCATGCCTGCTCGATACGACCTCATCGTCAGCAACGGCACAGTCGTCGCGGGTCAGGGCCGCGCCCCGCTCGACATCGGCATCGTCGGCGGCTCCATCGCCGCCATCGCGCCGTCCGGGGCGCTCGACGGCACTGGCCGCGAGTCGCTCGACGCAAGCGAGCTGTTCGTGCTGCCCGGCGTGATCGATGCCCACGTTCACTTTCGCGAGCCAGGCCTGGAGCACAAGGAGGACTGGCTGACCGGCTCGCGCGCGGCCGTCCACGGCGGTGTGACGACCGTGCTCGACATGCCCAACACCGTCCCACCCACGCGTTCGATCGACGGCGTGCGGGCCAAGGTCGCGCTCGCGGCGGCGAAGTCGTACTGTGACTTCGGGCTCTTCGGGCTGGTCGACGACGCAGGTTCCGGGAGCTTGGCCGAGCTGGTCGAGTCAGGTCTCGTCGTCGGGCTGAAGGTCTTCCTCGGGCCGACCACCGGCGACCTCGCCGCGCCACCCGACGATCGGCTGCTGCGCGCGCTCGAGCTCGCCCGCGAGGCGGGACTGCGCACGGCGTTCCATGCCGAGGACAAGGCGACGCTGAGCCGCACGCAGGCTGCGGTCACGCGCCGGCGCGACGTGCTGGCCCATCTTCAGGCCCGCCCGGCGGAGGCGGAGGTGGCGGCCATCGACCACGTCGGGCGGCTGTTGCACGCGGCCGGTGCGGCCGGCCACATCCTCCACCTGAGCTCGGCCAAGGGTCTCGCTGCGGTGCGGCGCTGGCGGGCGCGCGGCGTCGACCTGAGCTGCGAGGTGACACCGCACCACATCTTCCTGGGCCTCGCCGACTATGAACGCCTGGGCGCCGCGATGAAGGTGAACCCGCCGGTTCGTGGCGAACCGGACGCGTCGGCCCTGCTCGCCGCGCTGTGCGACGGAACGATCGACTGCGTCGCCAGCGACCACGCGCCGCACGCGCCGCTCGAGAAGTCGACGGCCGACATCCGGAGCGCCGCCGCGGGCGTCGCCGGCGTGGAGACGATGCTGCCGCTGCTGCTGACTGCCGTGGCCAGGGGAGAGCTGACACTCGAACGGCTGGCCGCTGCGACATCGGAGGCTCCCGCCAGGGCGTGGGGGCTGTGGCCGCGGAAGGGCGCAATTGCCGTCGGCTCGGACGCCGACCTGAGCGTGGTCGACATGCGCGTCGAGCGGACGATCCGGGGCAGCGACCTCCATGCCAAGCACCCGCTGACGCCCTTCGAAGGTCGGCCGACGCGCGGTGCAGCGGTGGCGACGATCGTTCGCGGGCGGGTGGTCATGCAGGGCGGTCGGCTGCGCGCCGTACCCGGCTGCGGTCGATCCGTGCGTACTGTCGCCTGAGCGTCCGGCGTCGAGGTCGGCGCTGGGTGCAGCGCGCGCCGTCGCATCGCCGGGCAGGGATCGTAATCGCGGCGGCCGGAACCGGGCGGCCACGCTTGCCGCAGCGCGCGACACTGTTGTACGTGACGAACACCAAGCCCATCGCCGAATACTTCGATCGCGAGTGCTGCGCGGCAGTCGATGCCGGCGGGAGCCCCGTACCGGGCGCCGCCGGCGTCACGGCGATCCTCCTCGACGGCCTCGAAGGGGTCGGCATCGCTGGCCGGACCGTGCTCGAGCTGGGCTGCGGCGACGGGTCGCTGTCGCGCGCCCTGGTCGGCCGCGGAGCGGCGGCGGTGGCCGGCATCGACCTCTCACCGATGAGCGTGGAGCACGCGCGGGCGAAGGCGACGGAGGCCGGACTGACCGACCGGCTCAGCTATCGAATCGGCGACGGTGCGGCGGCCGAGCTGGGCGAGCACGACGCGCTCGTGTCGGACAAGGTTTTCTGCTGCTATCCGTCGCCGGAGCAGCTCCTGGCCAACTCGCTACCCGCAGCCCGCTCGATCTACGCGCTCGTGTTGCCCGAGTCGCGTGGCCTCATCGGAGTCGTCAGTCGCTTGATCGTTAAGGCCGAAAACGCGCTCCACCGGCTGAGGCGCAACGCCTTCCGCGCCTATGTCCACGACGTGCGGCGGATCGAGGAGCGCATCCAGGGCGCGGGTTTCGCGCGCCGCCTGGCACGCCGGCACTGGGGGTGGCTGGTCTTGCTGTACGAGAGGCCGGCGCGCCGATGAGCGTCGCCGGAGACTGAGCATCGTCACCCGTTGACAACGTGCTCGCCGGTTCGGCGCGCGCGAGGCCACGCGGCCGGGCGACCTCAGTCACCGTCGTAGCGCTTGAAGATGACCGCGCCGTTGTGGCCGCCGAGGCCGATGTTGTCGCTCAGCGCGTAGCGGATCTGCATCGGCCGCGAGCCGCCGTGGACGACATTGAGGTTGATCTCAGGGTCCTCGTCGCGGTAGTTCAGCGTCACCGGCGCGCACTGGTTGTACACCGCCAGCACCGTCGCCACGCCCTCGATCGCGCCGGCCGCGCCCATCAGGTGGCCGGTCATCGACTTGGTCGCGGAGATGGCGATGTTGGGGGTGTGGTCGCCGAAGACGGCCCAGATCGCCTGTGCCTCGCGCAGGTCGCCCAGCGGCGTCGAGGTCCCGTGCGGGTTGATCAGGTCGATCTCGTCGGCCGGCACGCCGTGCCGCTCGAGCGCCTGGAGCATCGCGCGCCGAATGCCATCCCCCTTCTCGACCGGTTGGATCAGGTCCCACGCGTCCGCCGCCGACCCGTAACCGGCAACCTCGGCATAGACCTTCGCGCCGCGCGCCCTGGCGTACTCGAGATCCTCGAGCATCAGCGCGCCGGCGCCCTCGCCGAGCACGAATCCGTTACGCGTCTTGTCGAAGGGGCGGCTGACCGTCTCGAGCGGCTCGCCCGGCCGCGGCGTGCCCATCCCGCGCATGTTGGTGAAGCCGATGTGGGCGAGCTCGTGGAGCGGGTTCTCGGTGGCGCCGGTCAGGGCGGCAATGTAATCGCCCCGCCGGATGCCCTCGGCCGCCTCGCCGATGTTGTGCGTGCCCGTCGAGCAGGCGGTGACCACGCACATGTTGGGGCCGCGGATGCCGGTCTCGATAGCGATCTGGCCAGAAGCAGTGTCGGGCAGCATGTTGGCGATGAAGAACGGGCTGACGGTGCGCGATCCCTTGTTCTCCCAGTTGAGGCGCTGCTCCATCAGCATCAGCGGGCCCCCGGCGCCCGAGCCGAAGATGACGCCGATCTCGTCGCGGTTGTCAGGCGTGATCTCGAGCCTCGAGTCGGCGAGCGCCTGCTTGGCAGCGGCGACGCCCAAGACGACATTGCGGTCGGTGCGCCGGATGGCCTTGAAGTCCATCCACTTGGTGCCGTCGAAGTCGTTGACCTCGCCGGCGGCCTGTGACTCGTAGGGCGACGGATCCCAGCGCGTGATCAGCTTCAGCCCGCTGCGGCCGTGGATGAGACTGTCCCAGAACGAGTCGGCGTCGAGGCCGACCGGGCTGATCACGCCCAGCCCCGTGACGGCGACTCGGCGGGAGAAATCGGGACGGCGCATCAGGGAACGGGCTCCTCGCTGACTGCGTTCAGGCCGGTGACGCGGCCTGGATGAGCCGCGGCACGGCGAGCCGGCCGGCGGCGGCCGGATCGTCGAGCGCGACGGCGTCGGCCTCGGGAACGATGCGCTTGATCAGCCCGGTCAGGACCCTGCCGGGGCCGACCTCGACGAAGCGCGTCACGCCGGCCGCGCGCATGCGCTCGACGGCGGTGACCCAGTCGACCCCGCGAGTCAGGTGCTCGACGAGCTCGGCGCGGCACTCGGCGGCGGTGGTCAGCGGGCGGCCATCAGCGTTGGCCAGCAGCGGTGCAGCCGGGTCGTTGAAGGTGACGGTGGCGACTATCCCGCGCATGCCATCGGCGGCACGGCTCATCAGTGGCGAGTGGGCGGCCACGCTGACCGGCAGGAGGAGGGCACGCTTTGCGCCCAGCTCGCGCGCCACCTCGGCTGCCCGTTCGACGGCGCGACGGTCGCCCGACACGACGATCTGGCCGGGAGAGTTGCGGTTGGCGATGGTGAACGTCCCGCTCGCCTGCGCGAAGCTGACCAGTTCCGCCACGCGCTCATCGGGCAGCCCGATCACCGCCGCCATCGCGCCGTCCGCTGCCGACTGCTGCATCTGGCGGCCCCGCTCGCGCACCAGCCGGATGGCGTCGCCGAGGTTGAGCACGCCGGCCGCCACCATCGCGCTGTACTGGCCCATCGAGTGGCCGGCGAAGAACACTGGCGCCTCGGTTTCGCCCGACGCTTCCCGGAGCGCGCGCAGGTACGCGATCGACGTCGCGAGGATGGCCGGTTGGGCGTTGACCGTCTGGTCGAGTCCGTCCGCCGGACCGCTGAAGCAGAGCTGCGAGATCGACTCGCCCAGCGCGTCATCGGCGGTACGAAAGACATCGGCGGCGACCGGCGACAGCTCGGCGAGCGAGCTGCCCATGCCGACGTATTGCGAACCCTGGCCGGGGAAAACGAGGGCGAACCGGTCCACGACGGACCACGGTAGCAGGCATCGACGACTGCCTCCGATCATTGCGTGCAGCGATGCACATATCGGCGGCGTCGGCTAAGTTAGCCCCGCCGCCCGGAGACAGGATCATCGTTCCCGAAACGCGCTATGCCAAAAGCGGTGACGTCAACATCGCGTACCTCGTCAGTAGCACCGTCGGCGACCTCGTCGCGGGTTGGGGCATCGAGTTCGCGGATCGCGGGGCATATGCGCTGAAGGGCGTGCCCGGCGAGTGGCGCATCTTCACGGTCGTGCAGTGAGCGCGCCGCGGGAGAGGCCGGCGAGCGACCCGCTCGAGCTGGCCGACCTGAGCCCCGCGGTCGCCGCCGCGCGTGATCAACTGCAGAACCCGCGCGACCTGTCGGAGAGGATCGCCATCGGCCGGGCGTTGTGGCGCGACCTCGTCATCGGCTTCGCTGCCCACCTCCACGAGCTCGGGCTTGGCTTTGCCCAGCTCGCCGCGCTGTACGCGGTCAGCGGCACGGAGACGTTGACCGTCGCCGACCTGGCCGAGCAGATCGGCCGCTCGCCGTCGACGACCAGCCGGCTGGTGAGCGGCCTGGTCGAGCGCGGTTACCTGCGCCGGCACGAAGAAGTGGCAGATCGTCGCCAGCGCACGTTGGAGATGACGCCGGCCGGTGCGGCCCTGCTTGCGCAGATCGACCGCGACCGGGCCGACCAGTTCCTGTCGGTCGTGCGCGGCCTGCCGACGTCGGAGCGGGCGCTGATCGCTATGGCCGTCGCTGCCCTCGCCAGCCGGGCGATGACGCGCCGCGGCCGGCTGATCAAGGTGGGCTAGGGAGGCAGCCCTCGGTGCTCACGCCGGTAGTGCTCGAAAGCGCGCTGCCGACGGACTCGGCGACTGCGGTCGGCGTGAGCGCATAGCCGATCTCGGTGTTGTCGCGCGACTCGGAGAAGGTGACGCCGCCCACGCTGCCGTTGCCGAGGACCAGCGGCCCGCCGCTGTCGCCGGGCCGGACGTCCGCGCGCATCTCGATGACCACCCGTTCCACCATCCGCTGCCCGTAGATGTCGCGCCCGAGAGCCTCGATGGTGCGGCTGATCGCCGCCGGCTTGACCTGCTGCGCGCCGCCGCCGGGGAACCCCACAGCGGCTGCCGGCTGGCCTCGCTCGGGCACGTCGGCTGCCAGCGTCAGCGGGGTCAGAACCACACCCGGCGCGTAGACGACGGCGGCATCGAGTTTGGGGTCGTAGTGAACGACGGTCGCGGCGTGCCGATCGAGCGACCCGTCGACGGAGACCCAGACGCGGTCCGAGCCGGCGACGACGTGGGCGTTGGTGATCAGGTGGTTCGGCCGGACGGCGAAGCCGGTGCCGGTGTAGAAGCGTCCGCAGGCGGTCGCCTCGACACGCAGCGTGCTCGCGAGCGCCGGTTCGGCGATCTCGTTGGCTTCGCGCTCGGATGGGCCGTCGATGGGCGGCGCGGGCGAGGGCGGTGTGCCGACGAAGACGTCGGTGGGCAGCCCGGCCGCTTCGATCAGGCGGCCAAGTTCTGCGGCGAGCACGATCGGCGAGGGCAGCCGCGTCTCGAGCGCACGCAGCAGCAGGGACTGACGCGCTTCGGCCTGTAGGCGCGGAACGGGGGCGAGGGCGATGAGTCCGCCGGCGAGCCAGACGAGGAAGATGCCGCGCAGCATGCCGAAGAGCGCACCTGCCGCGTTGTCGACGCCGCCAAACAGGGTGCGCCCCATCCGGCGCCTGATGCTCACGCCCACTGCGCTGCCGCCGGCCTGCGCGATCAGGACGACGAAAGCCATCGCGCCCAGCGCGATCAAGCCGCGCAGGGGCGCATCGACGTTGGCCAGCGGCTGGGCCAGGAAGGGGGCGACGGCGATGACTATCAGGATGCCGATGGCAAAGCCGGCGAGCGCCAGCGCCTGCGCGACGAACCCGGACCGGGCGCCGAGATAGATCGTCACCAGCACGATCACGACGGCGATGAAGTCGACGATGTTCATCGCGCCGCCCAGCTCGTGGCGCGCGCGAGGGCGACGCGCAGGATCGGCCGCTCCTCGAGTCGCTGGTCGGCGTACTGCGGGTAGCGCCGGCGCAGCAGGCCGACGGCGTGCGCGTGCTCGGCAGCGCCGGCCGGGTCGGACGGCTCGAGTATGCTGGCCTCGCCGTCGAGGCGCAGCCAGGCGAGCTCCGACCAGTCCTCGCTCCAGCGATCGACCAGCACGCTGACCTGTGGCCGCGCGAGCACGTCGCGCACGCGGGCGAGCTCGCGCGGGTCGGCCACCGACTTCGCCTTCTCGTCGAGCGCCGAGTAGAGGACGCCGCCATCAAGGTCGACGGCGTAGGCGATCGGCACGAGCCGTGCCCGGCCGCTGGCGGCGATCGTCGCCAGGACGGCCCGGCGTGATGCCTCGAGCAGCGCGGCGCCGGCCGGCGAAAGCACGGCCGCGTCGATGACCGTTACTC
>JALYGJ010000057.1 GCA_030777155.1 Chloroflexota bacterium
GCCCATGCCTGACGATGGAAGACCAGCTGCAGCGGCCCCACCTTCGTCTGCGTGAGCATGATCGCGAACAGGATCAGGACGCTGATCGCGCCGATGTAGATGAGCACCTGCGCCGCCGCCACGATCACCGCACCGAGCAGCACATAGATGCCGGCCAGGGCGGCAAAGGCGACGATCATCGCCAGCCCCGAGCGGATGATGTCGCGCCCGATCACGACGAAGAGCGCCGCCGCCAGCATCACGCCGGCCAGCAACAGGAAGAGCAGGTCGTCCCACGCCCAGTCGAGGAAGGGGACGGTCGGGGGCAGCGCCATCAGTGGCCGGCGGCGGTCCGGTCGTGGCCGTTGCCGCCATGGGCATGCCCGGCGTGGCCGTTGCCGGCGTGCCCATTGCCGCCGTGGCCGTTACCGGCGATACCCGGCGGCAACATCGGCAGCATCCGCCCGCCATCGACCGGTCGGCCCAGCTCGCGCGCCCGGGCCAGCCAGTCGCGCTCACGTTGCACGAACGTGATCTCGGTGTCGCGATCGATCGAGCTGATCGCCAGCAGGTCGATCATCGGCTCGGAGCGGTCCTCGTGGCTCAGCTCGAAATCGGGCCCGCAGCGCAGCGCATCGTAGGGGCAGGCGTCGACGCAGATCCCGCACAGGATGCAGCGGCTCTCGTCGACGTCGTACTTCTCGAGCACGCGTGGCTTGGGCATCAGCGCGCCGGTCGGGCATGTCTCGGCGCAGCGGCCGCACGACACGCAGGGCGTGGTGTTGAGGCTCATGTCGAGCGGCGTCGTGACGAGCGTGTCGAAGCCGGTGCGCATGAAGTCGTAGCAGGCCGCGCCGACGATCTCCTTGCACACGTTGGCGCAGCGCCCGCAGTCGATGCAGCGCGACGGCTCGCGCAGGATGAAGGCGTGGCTGTCGTCGCGGATGTAGTCGTGGTTGGTGCCCGTGAAGCGGTTCTCGGTCACGCTGCGGAAGCTGTACGCGCCACCACGCTGCGGCTCGAGCGTCTTGAGCGTGGTGCCGTACTCGATCCCCTGCCGGCGCAGGTCGCAGTAGCCGATCGCCTCGCACGTGCACTGCAGGCAGCGCTTCGACTCGGCCATCGCGTCGCCCTGGCTGTACGGAATCTCGTACTCAACGTACGAGTCGCGCCGGATCTCGGCCGACATCGCCTTGAGCCGGTAGCGTGGCTCCTTCACCTCGCCGGTGTAGGGCACGATCGACAGGAACTCGGGCTGCGGCTCGGCCAGTGTCTGGCGCGTCTTGATCTCGTCGAGGTCGTGACCGCGCAGGTAGGCGTCGATGGCGTACGCGGCGCGGCGTCCCTCGGCCACCGCCTGCACCACCGTCGACGAGCCGACGCGCACGTCCCCCGTCCCGAATACGCCCGGGCGGCCGGTGCTGAAGGTGACGGCGTCGGCAGACAACCGCCGGTTGCGCGTGGCGTTGACGCCGTCCGCGCCGCGGCCCAGCCAGTCCAGCTCGGGACCCTGCCCAATGGCGAGCAGGACGCGGTCGCAGTCGATCGTGAACTCCGTGCCGGCCACGGGCTCGGGTCGGCGGCGGCCGGACGCGTCGGGCTCGCCCAGGCGCATGCGCTGGAACTCAACGCCGGTGGCGCGATTGTTGGCGTCGACGATGACGCGCGTCGGCGCCGCCTGGAAGATCGCGCGCGCCCCCTCCTCGATCGCTTCGTGGACCTCGTTGGCGGCGGGCATGTCCTTCATGTCGCGGCGGTAGACGAGGGTCACCTCGGCCGCGCCCTGGCGGATCGACGTGCGCGTGCAGTCCATCGACGTGAACCCGCCGCCGATGACCACCACGCGCGTGCCGGCGTGCCCCGGATAGGGCAGCCCGAGGGTGGCCACGCGCAGGTACTCGAGGCCGTCGATGACGCCCTCGGCGTCCTCACCCGGCACGCCAAGCTTGTTCGTCTCATAGCAGCCGATGGCAATGCAGACCGCGTCGAACCCCTGGTTCTGCAGGTCGTCGACTGTGAAGTCGCGGCCAAGGCCGGCATTGGTCACCAGCTTCACGCCGAGGTCATAGACCGACTGGTACTCGGCCTCGAGGACCTCGACCTTCGGCAGCCGGTACTGCGGGATCCCGTAGCGGAGCATGCCGCCGGCCGCCGGGTCGCGCTCGAAGACGGTGACCTCGTGGCCGGCGATGGCGAGGTAGTAGGCAGCCGACATGCCCGTCGGTCCGGAGCCGATGACGGCCACCCGGCGACCGGTCGCCGGTTGCAGCTCGAACGGCACGGGCGCCTTGACGCCGCCCGCCTGCGCCTTGAGCACCTGGTCGCCGGCGTAGCGGTGGCTGTCGCGGATGGCGATCGCCTCCTCCACCTCGTCGCGCCGGCAATGCTCCTCGCACGGTGCCGGGCACACTCGGCCGAGGACGCTGGGGAACGGGATGGTGCGCTTGAAGATGCGCGCCGACTCGGCCCAGTTGCCCTCCGTGTTGGCCTTCAGGAAGCCCGGGATGTCGATGTGGCTGGGGCACTTGTTCTGGCACGGCGGCAGGCAGTAGGCGTTGTGGTCGGAGAAGATCAGCTCGAGGTTCGTCTTGCGGATGTGGCGCAGGCGCGGGGTCTGCGTGCGGACGACCATCGCCGCCTCGGCCGCACGCGAGCACGAGATCGGCGGCTGGTCCTCGCCCTCGACCTCGACGACGCACATCCGGCAGGCACCGAAGCCGGGCAGCTTGGGCTCGTAGCACAGCGTCGGCACGTCGATGCCGTTGTCGCGGCAGACCTCGAGGATCGTCTGGCCGGCGCGGCCGGTGTACTGCCGCCCGTCGACCTCGATGGTGAAGGTCGGCGTGGACAGCGGGCGCTGCGGCGCCTGCGTCTCGAGCAGCAGCTCGACTGCGGCGTCGGGCGCGTCGGGGGCGATGCTGGGCAGGGTGTCGGTCATGCGCTCGCTCTGATCGTCGGCGCGGTCGGTCTCGAGGGCAGTGCGCAGACACCGGCTGGGCAGGTGCCGCGAACGAAGTGGTCTTCGAACTCCTCGGCGAAGTATCTCATCCCGCTCAGCAACGGGTTGGGCGCGAGGCGTTCGAGCCCGCACAGGGCGGCGTCGCGCACGTCCGCAGCGAGGTCGAGCAGCAGCTGCGGGTCCGTCGGCCGCGTCAGGCCGGCCGTCGCACGTTCGCCGATCTCGTACAGCCGGCGCAGGCCGATCCGGCACGGAATCGTCTTGCCGCACGCCTCGTCGGCCAGGTAGCGCTCCATCAGCGTCGCCATGTCGACCAGACAGGTCGATTCGTCGGCCACCACGAGCGTGCCCGAGCCCACGATCGCGCCCGCCCCCTCGAGCGCGGCCGCCGAGTAGGAGACGTCGAGCCCGGCGGCGGGCAGGAAGCCGCCGGTCGGTCCGCCGACCAGCACGGCCTTGATTGCACCGCCCGCGCGCGTTCCGCCGCCGATGCCGGCGACGAGGTCGTGGACAGCCGTGCCGAGCGGCACCTCGGCGATGCCCGGCCGCGCAACCGCGCCGGTCAGCTGGACGAGCGTCGTGCCGGCCTGGCCGGTGGCGCCGGCGGCGACGAAGGCATTGGCGCCGTTGGCCACGATCCAGGGCACGGCCGCCAGCGTCTCGACGTTGTTCACCACCGTCGGCCGCTCGTAGAGGCCTGTTCGCGCCGGGTACGGCGGCCGCTGGTCGGGCTGGGCGCGCTTGTTCTCGATCGCGCGCAGCAGCACCGTCTCCTCGCCGACCACGAACCCGCCGGGCAGCGGAACCACCTCGACGTGCACGTCGAAGCCGGCGCCCAGCGCGTCCGTGCCTAGGTAGCCCGCCTCCTCCGCCGCCAGGATCGCTGCCGTCAACCGGCGCTGGACGACTCCCATCCCGGCACGCACGGCGATGAAGGCCTGGCGTGCACCAACCGCGAAGGCGGCAAAGGCGACACCTTCGACGACTGCATGCGGGTCAACCTCCATCAGCGTCCGATCGAGCTGGGCGCCGGGATCGGCCTCGAACCCGTTGGCCACGACGTAGCGCAGCTCGGCCGGCTGGGCGGCCGCTGCGCGCCACTTGGCAGCCGTGGGATGGCCGGCCCCGCCACGGCCGACCAGCCCCGCGTCAGCGACCAGGCGCAGCACCGACTGCGGCGACAGCCTCGGCACGGAGTTCTTCCAGGCACTCCACGCGCCGGCGTCCTCGGCTGCCACGAGCGGCCCGTCGGGATCGTACCGACCGGCACGCGCAAGCAGGATTGCCGTCGCCCCCGGGAGCCCGCTCAGGATCTCCATGCTCAGGCCGCCCCGGCATGCGTGCCCCGGGCGCGCAGCTGGCTCGCCAGCTCGGCCGCCGCAGCCGGCGTGATGCCCGCCTGCGGCTGGCCGTCGAGCGTCAGCAGCGGCTCGGTCGTGCTCTCGCCGCCGCAGCTGATCGTCACCAGGCGCACGGCACCGTCGGGGCTGACGCCGCCCACGTCGGTCGCCAGCACCGCCTCGAGCGCCGCGCGCAGGCGACCGGCACCGAGCATCAGGCAGGTGGGGCACAGGCAGATGCCGATCTCGACTGGACGGCCCGGCTCAAGGCGAAGATGCGGATAGCTCGTGGCGATGCCGTAGATCTCGCTGTACCAGGCGCCGGTGGCGTGGCTGATGTGCTGCAGCGCGGCGACCGGCAGGTGCCCGTACACCTCCTGCGTTCGATCGAGGATGCGCACCAGCCGCCGCGGGTCGTAATCCTCTTCGACCAGGATCGACTCGAGCGGACCGAGGTCGATGGGCAGCCAGGCAGCAAAGCTGCGGTCGGGCACCGGCCGGCCCGACCGGCGCAGCGCCGACTCCTCGCGCCGCTCGGCGTACTGCTCGGGCGGACCCCAGTGCACGAAGAAGCGGTTCTTGGTGTCGACGCCGCCCATGTCGATGATCTCGATCGGGCAGGCCATCGCGCACTGGAAGCATGTCTCGCACTTGAGGTTGCCGCGCTCGTCGTAGAGCAGGATGAGCCGACCGCGGTGGTGCGGCGAGATCTCCTGCACCACCTCGGGGTACTGCACGGTCGCCTTCGGTTGGAAGAAGCGGACGAGCGTGTGGAGCATGCCCATCGCGATGCCCCAGCCCGGCACCCGGCCCATCGCGCTCACGGCGCCCGCCCAGCGCGCGGCCGCTGCTGCGCGCAAAGCGCCCGCCCTCCGGCGTTCCGCCGGACGCCGGTCGTTGCTTGCGAGCTCATCGGCGGGTCAGCTCCTGTAGCAGCAGGATCGCGCCGGCGGTGATGAAGATGTTCAGCAGCGCGATCTCGACGAGCCACTTCCATGCCCAGCCCATCAGCTGGTCGATGCGCACCCGTGGCAGCGTCCCACGCATCCAGACGAAGACGAAGGCGAAGGTGAACGTCTTGCCCAGGAACCAGAACAGGCCGGCGACCACCTCGAAGCTCATGTAGGCCCAGATGCCGATGGCGGCGCCGACGATGACGTTGAACAGGATGAAGGCAACGACGAGCGACTTCAGGAACGACCAGTTGCTCTTGAACATCCAGACGACGAGCGTCAGGCCGAGGATCAGCAACGGGATCCCGAAGGCAAGCAGCAGCAGCAGCCCGATGCCCAGCCCGCCGACGTCGACGGCAGCGGTGTTGAGGGTGATGCCGAAGTAGTCGAGCAGCGGTTGGACGTCGATGGGCGCGTTCCAGCCGCCCATGAACAGGACCACCGTCAGCGCCGACAGGACGAAGACGCCGACGTACTCGGCAAAGAAGAAGAAGCCGAAGCGCATGCCCGAGTACTCGGTCGCAAAGCCGGCGACGATCTCGCTGTCCGCCTCGGTCAGGTCGAACGGCGTGCGGTTGCCCTCGGCAGTCGCAGCGATGAAGAAGATCAGGAAGGCTAACGGCTGCTGGAACACGTACCAGTTCCAGAACCACCCGCTCTGGTTCATGACGATCTGGTTGAGCGAAAGCGTGCCGGCGAGCATGACCACACCGACCGGCGCGAGCAGCAACGGCAGCTCGTAGCTGATCACCTGTGCCGCCGCGCGCAGCCCGCCGAGCAGCGAGTACTTATTGAAGCTCGACCAGCCACCCATCATCAGCCCGACCACGGACAGTCCCGAGACGGCGAAGAAGTAGAGCAGCCCGATGTTCATGTCGAGGCCCACCAGCCCCGGCGCGAACGGGATGACGACCAATGCCAGCACGACCGCCATGTAGGTCACCACCGGTGCCCAGGTGAAGACGATGGAGTCGGCTCCGGTCGGCGTGTAGTCCTCCTTGGCCAGCACCTTGAAGCCGTGGAACATCGACGAGAGGGTGCCCCATGGGCCGACCCGGTTGGGGCCCAGGCGCAGGTTGATGAAGGCGATGATCTTCATCTCCATGAAGATGATCACGAAGGCGGTCGGGACGGTGAACAGCAGGATGGCGGTCGCCGCCGCGACGAAGCGGAAGACATCGATGTTGTCGACGACGACCGCCGTGCCGAGGGCAATCAGCGCCGGGATCAGCCCGATCTGCCAGCCGGCGATCAACGCGACGGTCAGCGCGACGAGCAGGAGCAGCAGCGGCAGGACGATCTTGCCGGCCAGCGTCAGCCGGTTCCACGGGCGCGTGATCACGCTCATCGGGCGACCTTACCTGGCACGAAATCACCGCCCGTCGGGCGTGCTGCCGCCGGCGTCGTTGCCTGCGTCACTTGTCGATCCCGCCCATGACCGGATCGAAGCTGGCCATGACCGCCATCGTGTCGGCGATCAGGTTGCCGGGCATCAGCATGCCGACCGCCTGCAGGTTGAAGAACGATGGGTCACGAATGCGCAGCCGGAAGGGCTGGTCGGAGCCGTCGCTCATGGCATAGCAGCCGTAGTGGCCGCGCGGGCTCTCGATCGACACGAAGGCGCGCGCCGGGGGTATGCGTAGAAGCCTCGGGATCTTGGCCATCACCGGCCCGTCGGGCATCTCGTGCAGTACCTGATCGATGATGCGAATGCTCTCGCGGACCTCGTCGACGTGAATCAGATAGCGGGCGTAGGAATCGCCCTCGGTCCGAGTGGGGATGTCGAACTCGAGTTCCGGATAGACGCTGTAGGGGTGTGCCCGGCGCACGTCGTAGGGTACGCCCGAGGCGCGCAACGGAGGTCCGGTGACGCACGTCCGGAGCGCCGTCTCGCGGTCGAGCACGCCCAAGCCCGTCGTCCGCCGGACGAAGATCTCGTTCTCGTTGAGCAGGCGTGTGTTCGCCTCGACCTGCTTCCCGGCGCGACTCATCCAGTCGCCGAGGCGGCTGAGGAAGTCGTGGTTGAGGTCGCCGTTGACTCCGCCCACTCGAAGGTAGTTGAAGAGCACGCGCTGGCCGGTCAGCGCGGCGAGCATCTCGACGATCTCGTCGCGCTCGATGAAGCCGTACAGGATCGGCGTCAGGCCACCCAGGTCGAGGGCCAGCCAACCGATGAACAGCGAGTGGCTGGCAATGCGGTTGAGCTCCCAGGCCAGGACCCGGATGTATTCCGCGCGGCGCGGCACCTGCAGGTCGAGCAGCTTCTCGGCGGCCAGGACGGGCATCGCCTCGGAGAACATCGAAGCGACGTACTCGAGCGGGTCGCAGTTGCTGATCGCGTGGTGCCAGTCGCCGTTCTCGCAGATCTTCTCGACGCCGCGATGGAGGTAGCCCAGCACCGGATCGAGGTCGATCACGCGCTCACCGTCGATCTTGAGCACGATCCGCAGCACACCATGCGTCGACGGATGCTGCGGGCCGAGATTGATCAGCATCTCGCCGTCGCGCAGGTGGTAGAACTCCGCTTCGCGCTCCGTCCGTGGCGGGTAGGGCGGCACGGCATCGAAGATCGTCGCCGGCGTCTCGACCCAGATGTCGGGATCGTCGAGCGAGCGGACCTGCGTTTGGTCGGTCACTCGCGCGGTCCTCGGTCGGGCGCCAGCGCGTCCTTGCCGGCGCGAACGACGGGCCGGCGCAGATACTCGCCCGGCTGGTGCGGCTGCTCGACGTGGCGGAAACCTTCGCCCGGCGAGCGCGCCGAGTCGTCGGCCAGCAGGAAGTCCTTGCGCAGCGGGAAGCTCGTGTAGTCGGGCGGCATGTAGATCCGCCGCAGGTCGCGGTTGCCCTCGAAGATGATGCCGAACATGTCGTAGGCCTCGCGCTCGGCCCACTCGGCGCCGTTCCAGAGGAAGGTGATCGACGGCACGCGCGGATTGTCGCGCGGCAGGCCGTCGACTATGACGCGCAGCCAGTCAGGGGACTGTGAAGACCAGAGGTGGTAGACGACCCACATCTCGGTGCCGGTGTCGACGCCGCACAGGTCGGCCAGGATCTCGAAGCGGAAGCGGTCGCCTTCGTTCAGCGCGCGCATGACGTCGCTCACGTCGGCCGGACCGATGCGCATCTCCGTCGTGTCGAGACGCTGGCGCAGCGGACCATGCAGCCGGTCGCCGAGCGTCTCTTCCAGGTAGCGCGCAAGCCGCGTATCCATGGCAGCAGCGCCGGGCCTAAACGCCGAGCGGGACGGTCGGGCCCACCGCGCGCTCGGCCCAGTGCCCGCGCCGCTCGCGGATCAGCTGCTGCAGCTTCATCATGCCGTAGATGAGCCCTTCCGGCCGCGGCGGGCAGCCGGGCACGTAGACGTCGACGGGCATGATCCGGTCGATCCCCTCTACGGTCGAGTAGGAGCGCTTGTAGCGCCCGCCCGACGTCGTGCAGTCGCCCATCGCGACGCACCACTTCGGCTCGGGCATCTGCTCCCAGAGGCGCAGCAGTGGTCCGGCCATCTTGGTCGTCAGCGTCCCGGCGACGATGAGAACGTCCGCCTGCCGTGGGCTGGCGCGGAAGGGGAACATGCTGAAGCGGTCCATGTCGTTGACCGGCGTGGCGGAAGACATCATCTCGATCGCGCAGCAGGCAAGGCCCGACAGCAGCGGCCAGAGGCTGTTGAGCCGGATCAGGTCGAGGACGTAATCAGCCTTCGTTGGAATGATCTCGAGCGCCCGCCAGCGACCGGTGTCGCCCTTGTCGGCCAGCTCGAGCTGGCGCAGATGGGTGATCTGCGAAGGCGCGCCGCCGGCATACGCCTGCGGGTGGGCCGACACCCACAGCGTGTTCTCGACGACGATCGGCTCGGCGACGGCGTCCTCCGGCCGCATCGCCAGCCCGACCTCCTCGTTGCTCGGCTGGTCGGCCGGCATCTGGATCGGCTCGTCGGTCGCCTGCGCCGGCCGGGTCGCCGCCCGGCGGTGAGCCTGCTCGGCGACTTCGTTGGCTGGCTGGCCGGGCGGCGAGTCGCCGTCCCGCCGCCGGCGCTCCTCGTTCACTTCCATGTCAGCACGCCCTTCCGCCACGCATAGCCAAGTCCGATGAGCAGGATCACCACGAACAGCAGGATGGCCAGGAAGCCACCGAGCAGCGCATCGCGGAAGACCAGCGCCCACAGGTAGATGAAGACGATCTCGATGTCGAAGGCGACGAAGAGAAGCGCATAGATGTAAAAGGACAGCCCGGTCCGGCCCCACGTGTAGCCGAACGTGTCGATACCCGACTCGTAGGGCAATCCCTTGTGCCGGTCACCCCGGGTCCGGTGGCTCAGCAGCCAGGCAGCGATGATCGTGATGAAGACGAAGGTCGTGCCGGCGAAGATGAAGCCGAGCACGTACCACAGTCCCGTAGTCACTTCAGCCTCGGTCAGGCGCCACGGTCCGCAGTTGATTGGAGGGGGACTGGAGAGTCGAACCGCAGCGTGAGCTCATTCTACGTCAGACGGCCCTCGTGCCCGTCAGCGGCAGCAGGCGCGCGAGGCGTGACTCGAGGGCAGCAGGGACCGTACGAAGCCGAGCGACCGGGTCGGCGCCGCTGGGAGTGGGTCGACGGTAGCGCGCGGCGGTTTATCGGAAATACCGATGAACCGTCCGGATTCGCCCGCGCCGCACACGCCGCCGCCCCCGGATTCGCCAGGTCAGCGCCCGCCCGACGTTTTCCGGTGTCGCCGGTCGGGCAGTCGACGCCGCAGCGGACGCGTCAGCCGACGAATGATCGGATCAGTCGATGACGGAAGCCGACCGGACCGACGATCCGATCATTCGATGACATCATCAGCCCGGGCCGGCCGCCGACGAGCGGGTGCCGCCCTCCGCGCTGCGGACGCGAGCAGCAGCGGGACGCCCGGCCCAACCAGCGTGTGAGCACCGAGCAGGATCGGTAATCGGCTGCCGGCGGCCGACTCGGTCAATCTCCGCAGCCAGCCGTCGCTGACCTCCGCCGCCCGCTGCAGGTCGCTGGCGAAGCGGTCGTTTGGTGTCGGCCAGCTGCCGTCGTCGGCGCCAAGACGGTCGGCGAGCAGCACCCTGCTGTCGACGATCGCGCCGTCGGCCAACTCGCCGACCACCTCGGCCAGCCTGTCCGGGCCGCCCTGTTCGAGCAGCCGGCCGATGGTCGCGCGCGGAGGCCGGTGTCGTCCGGCGGGCGGCGGCCCAGCCATGGCAAGCGGGCTCGACGCGCGCAGGCCGCGTTCCTCGGATAGGAAGCGCACGCGGCAGCGGACGTTGCGCTCCAGCCAGCGCAGCGTCGTTGAGCCGGCGCGACCGAAGACGAGCAGCTCGGCGTGCGGGTCCGCCGCCAGGCGGCGCAGCTCATTGCGCCGCGGAACGGTCAGATTGGCGGCCGCCGTCACGTCCTTCAGCCACCCCGGCGCGCCGGGAGCAAGCGCGGCCAGCGCGACGTCGAGCGGGCTGTCGAGATCGAGCGCGAGCCTGTCGCGGCCGGGCATTTCGGCGACCGTGAAGCGTGCGCGCTCTTCGAGCCAGCGGGGCAGCGCGTTGTCGCTGGGCAGCGCCGGCAGGTGGGCGAGGACTGCTGCGTCGCTGATGGCGCAGATGTCCGACGAGTAGCGGTTGTTGGTCAGCGCGTGGCGGCCGCCTGCGGCGGCGGTCGTGACGAGCCGGCGCGCATCGGCTGCCGTGAGCCGGGCGACGGCGCCACTCCCGAGCGCGATGATCCCACCGCCGCGCGGAGCGACCTGCGCGAGCGCCTGGCCGAACGAACGAGCAGCCGCCTCTACCAGCCGGACGTCTCCCGCGCCCGCGCGTTCGAACAGGCGTGCCTGGTGGTCGGCCAGCCGTCGCCGAACGTCGGCCAGCAGCCGCACCAGCGGCGCATCGCCGCCGCTCGCCGGACGGTGGAAGATGAGCACTATCGGCCGGGCCACGATCGGCCGAGTCTAGCCACGGAGCACGACGTGACCAAGCGGCTTCGCGCATACGTCGGGCTGGGCGCGAACGTGGGCGACGCGCGCGAGAACCTGCGCCGCGCGCTGCGTGCGCTGGCCGCGCTGCCCGGCGTACGCGTGCGTGCCGTGTCTTCGCTCTACCGCACGCGCCCGGTCGGCGTAACCGACCAGCCCGACTTCCTCAACGCCGCCGCCGCCCTCGACGTACCGGCCGCTCGCGACCCCGAAACGGGGGCGCTCGCGCTGCTCGCTGGGCTGAAGGAGCTGGAGCAGGCGATCGGGCGCGAGCCGCGCGAGCGCTGGGGGCCGCGCGAGATCGACCTCGACCTGCTGCTCTTTGGCAGCCACCGGATCAATGCGGGACGACCCGACGGGCACTGGCTCGAGGTGCCCCATCCACACATGAGCGAGCGACTCTTCGTGCTCGCACCGCTGGCCGAGCTGAGTCCGGGCCTGCGCCCGCCGGGCTGGAACAGAACCGTGTCAGCGGCGCGTGCCGCACGCAGCGAGATCGAAGGAGCAGGCGCCGTGCGGCGCATAGCGGAGTGGCAACCGCACTCCCACGACTGGCGCTAGCGGTGCAGGCGCCTGTTCGGAACGCCGGCGTGCCGCGTTACAGCCGGACCGCCGGCGGGCGCTCGCGGTCGAACATGTGGACGGTGTCCACGAAGCGGACCTGTTTGCTCTGGTAGCCCATCACCAGCGAGTGCGTTCGGGCGCCACCGCCGAAGAAGCGCACGCCGTGGAGGAGGTCGCCGTCGGTCACGCCGGTGGCCGAGAAGACAAGGTTGTCGGCCGGCGCCAGGTCGGTCGTGCCGTACACGCGCTCCTCGTCGGTGTCGAGGCTCATCCGCCGCGCGCGGGCGCGCTCCTCGTCGTTGCGGAAACGGAAGCGCGCCTGGATCTCGCCGCCCAGGCAACGCAGGGCGGCCGCAGTGAGGACACCCTCGGGCGCGCCACCGATGCCCATCACGGCGTGCACGCCGGTGCCGCTGACGGCGCACGAGATGGCCGCCGATAGGTCACCGTCAGAGATCAGCTTGATGCGCGCTCCCGTGACGCGCACCTGCTCGATCAGCTCGGCGTGGCGCGGCCGGTCGAGGATGACCACGGTCAGGTCGGTGACCTTGCGGCCGAGCGCGCGCGCGATGCGCTCGAGGTTCTCCTGCGCCGGCACACGGATGTCCACGTGGCCGGCGACGACCGGGCCGACGCACAGCTTGTCCAGGTAGGTGTCGGGCGCGTGCAGCAGTCCGCCCTTCTCCGACGCGGCAAGGACGGTGATCGCGTTGGCCAGGCCGTGCGCAACCAGGTTGGTTCCCTCGAGCGGGTCGACGGCGATGTCGATTTCCGGCTGCCCGGGCCGCCGTTCCCCGACCGGCTCGCCGATCCACAGCATCGGCGCCTCGTCGCGCTCGCCCTCGCCGATGACGATCGTGCCGGCCACCTCGACGTCGTCGAGTGTCCGGCGCATCGCCTCGGTTGCCGCGCGATCGGCCGCATTGCGGTCGCCGCGGCCCATGTAGCGCGCCGACGCGATCGCAGCCGCCTCGGTCACGCGTACCATCTCGAGCGCGAGCAGCGTTTCCATCGTCGCTGCCTCAGCTCGCGACGGTCGCGATCAATGGTGGTAGTGGCGACGGCCGGTGAACACCATCGCCATGTGGTGCCTATCGGCTACCTCGATCGCCATCTCGTCGCGCACCGATCCGCCGGGCTGGATGATCGCGGTCACGCCGCGCTCGGCTGCCAACTGGATCGCGTCGGCAAAGGGGAAGTAGGCGTCGGAGGCGAGCACCGACAACGGCGCCCGGTCGGCCGCCTTGTGGAGCGCGATCTCGACCGCCGTCAGCCGGCTTGCCTGCCCGGCACCGACGCCGACCAGTGCCGCATGGCGGGCCAACACGACGGCGTTGCTCGTCACGTGGCGGACGGCGCGCCAGGCGAACAGCAGGTCGGTCAGCTCCTCCAGCGTCGGCCGCCGGCGTGTGACGACCTTCAGCTGCGATCGGTCGAGCTCGGAGCGGTCCTGGGTCTGGACGAGCAGGCCGCCGCGGACGCTGTGGAAGTCGAGCCGGGCGATGCCGTAGTCGGCAATCGCGTCGGACGGCGGCGGTGGCACGGCGAGCAGCGCCAGGCGCTCCTTCTCGGCCAGGATCCGGCGCGCCGCCTCCGAGTAGGCGGGCGCCACGAGCGCCTCGTAGGCGTTACCGACTATCTGCGCCGCCGTCTCCTCGTCGACCTCGCGGTTCACCGCCACCACCGCTCCGAAGGCACTGACGGCATCGCCCTCGAGGGCCCTCAGGTACGCCTCCACGAGGCGGTCGTTGGACGCCAGCCCGGTCGGGTTGGCCCGCTTGACGATGCAGCAGGTGGGCGAGGTGAAGTCGGTCGCGACGCGGTAGGCCGCATCGAGGTCGAGCAGGTCGTTGAAGGTCGGGACGTCACCCTGCAGCTGCGCGGCGTCAGCGAGCGAACCGCTACGGTGCGTCGTCTCGCGATAGAAGGCTGCCTCCTGGTGCGGATTCTCGCCGTACTGAAGATCGCGCTTCTTCTCGAGCACCAGCGCCAGGCGCTCCGGGAAACGCGTACCGGCGATGTGATTGAGGTACGCGGCAACCTCGGCGTAGTAGGCGGCGACGTCGGCCAGCGCATCGGCTGCCAGGCGCTGGCGGAACTCGGCCGACACTGCCCCCATCGACTCCAGCTCTTCGGTCAGCTGCTCGTAGTGGCGCGGGCTCGATACGGCCGCCACGGCGGCGTAGTTGCGGGCAGCAGCGGTGATCAGTGCGTTCCCGCCAACGTCGATCATCTCGATCGCCTCGTCGAGCGGCAGGGAGCGAGCACTGACCTGCGGCGCGAACGGCCTCACGTTGACGACGACGATGTCGATCAGGCCGATACCGGCGGCGGCCAGCTCCTCCAGCTCCGTGGGCCGGTCGCGGCGGGCGAGGATGCCGCCGTAGACACCGGGATGGAACGTCTTGACGCGACCGCCGGCCACCGCCGCCGATTGCGTGAGCTCGCTCAGCGGCCGCGTCTCGATGCCTTCGCCGGCAAGCGCCTCGCGTGTGCCGTCGGTCGCGTAGACCTCTACGTCGAGCGCCAGCAGCCGGCGCGCCAGGTCGCCTATGCCTTCGCGGTTGGCGACCGACAGCAGCGCTCGCAAACCTCTCCTCCGCAGCCCTTTGGGGTGTGCGGCTGGACTGTCCCGGGCAGGGCGCCGCACGGCCCGGCGAGTATAGCAATGCTATCCTCGGTCGCCGTGAGGCTGGGACCGCTGGACTATCTCCGGCAGCCGTTTTCGCCCGAGAACTTTCCTGACATCTTCGACCCGATCTGGGTCGCCGCGCTGCTCCTGATGGTCGTCCAGATCGTGCTCTACAACGTCCGCACGCGCCAGCTGAACCGTCACGAGCCGCTGCGAACGATGCAGGAGTGGCTGCTCTGGACCGGGCTGGTCGTGTTCGGCCTGCTCTTCGTGGCGGCGCTCTTCCGCTTCTACTTCTTCATCGTGCTGGGCACGATCGTGGTCGGAATTGCGGCCTATCTGTGGGTCCGCTTCGTGCGTTTCCCGCCCTTCATCGCCGCGTACAACCAGCAGCTGCGCCGGGCGCGCTTCTTCTCCCAGGCGCGCTACCGTCATCCCGAAGCGACCGTTCGCGCACGCCGCACGCGGGCGACGCGACGGCGGCGCTGAGCCGGGCCGGGAGCGCGGACATGGACATCCGGCGCTTCGGGCCGGGCCACCGGCGTGCCGACGGGCCGGGCGGGACACAGGGTGTCGAAGGCGCCGTCATCCATCACGACGAGCACGCGCTGGTCAGCGAGCTGGCCTTCGGCCGCTATGCGATGGTCGCGCCGCACAGCAACCCGAACATGGCGCTGTTCATCGTCATCAGCGGCGGCGGCTTCGTGCAGGTTGGCGACGAGCGCACTCGCATTAACCACGGCGAGGCGGTCGTCTGGCCGCCCGGCATCCCGCATGGCGCGTACACCGACGGGAGCGAGATGCGGGCGATCGTGATCGAGGTTCCCAGCGGCCGATCGGCCGCGCTCGAGGGGGCGGCGGCGCATGTGCTGCCCAGCGCCGCCGACACGGCGCCAGCGAGCGAGACGAACGGTCGCCCGC
>JALYGJ010000058.1 GCA_030777155.1 Chloroflexota bacterium
GCCGTAGCGGGCGCGCTGGTGCTGGCCGGCGCCGCCCAGGGCGACGAGATCGCGCACCTGCGAGCGCTGGGGCTGACGCGGCGGGGTCACGCCTGGCTGTCGCTGCTCGAGTACGGTCCGGCAGCGCTCATCGGCTACCTGCTCGGCATTGTGCTCGGCATGGGCCTGTTCGCGTTCCTGCTGCCGGCGCTCGGTCTCGCGGCGATCAGCGGCGCGGCGGTCGAGCAGCCGCCGGTGATCGAGCCGGGCCATCTCGCGGCGCTGCTCACGTCAATGATCCTCATCGTTGCCGTCGGCTGGCTGGTGGGCGCGTTCGCCCAGCGCGACACCAATCCGGCGACCGCCATCCGCAGGGGAGTCGAGTGATGCAACGTCCGGCCTACGGCGATCGCGCCGTCATCGTCTGCGACAACCTCGTCCGCATCTTCAAGATCGCCGACCTCGAGGGCGTCGCGCTGCAGGGGCTCGACCTGATCGTGGAGCGCGGCGAGATGGTCGCCATCGTCGGCGCATCAGGCAGCGGCAAGTCCACGCTGCTCAACATCCTCGGCGGCCTGGACCTGCCCACCGCCGGGCGAGCAGTCGTGGCAGGCAACGACCTCGGTCGGTTACGCGGCAGCCAGCGCACCCGGTACCGGCGCAAGGTCGTGGGCATCGTCTGGCAGCAGACGGCGCGCAACCTGCTCCATTACCTGCCGGCGGCCGGCAACGTAGAGCTGCCGATGGTGCTCGACGGCCGCCGTGACCGACGCCGCCGGGCGCTCGAGCTGCTCGAGCTGGTCGGGCTGGCCGACCGCGCCCACCATCGGCCGATTCACCTCTCGGGCGGCGAGCAGCAGCGCGTGGCAATCGCCGTCGCACTGGCCAACGAGCCGGCCGTCGTGCTGGCCGACGAACCAACCGGCGAGCTCGACTCGGCCACCTCGGCCGAGATCTTCGCCCTGCTGCGCCGCGTCAACGAGGAGCTCGGCACGACCGTCGTGGTGGTCACCCACGATGCGCACGTCACCGAGCAGGTCGCGCGCACGGTCGCCATCCGCGACGGCCGCACGAGCAGCGTGACGCTGCGCCGGACGGAGCTTGCCGACGACGGCGATCACCGCGTGATCGCCGAGGAGTTCGCCGTCCTCGACCGCGCCGGCCGCCTGCAGTTGCCGCGCGCCCACATCGAGGCACTCGACCTGCGCGACCGCGTTCGGCTGCGGCTGGAGGAGGACCACGTCGGGATCTGGCCGTACCTGACGCGCAAGGTGGATGCCAAGGGCGAGGCGCCGGGCGGCGGCGAGCAGCGGCCGGCACCGACAGCGATGGAGGAGCCGCGCAGATGACCGTCTACGACCGCCGGGTGGCGACCAATGCACAGGTGCGAGCGCTGGCCGGGCCGATGGCCGAGGCACGTTCGCTTGTGCGCCGCTTCAGCCATGGCGACGAGGCGATCGACGCCCTGCGCGGCGTCGATCTGACCGTCGGCCGCGGTGAGATCCTCGCCGTCATCGGCCGTTCGGGCAGCGGGAAGACCACGCTGCTCAACCTCCTCGGCGGTCTCGACCGGCCGTCGTCGGGAACCGTGCACGTCGACGACGTCGAGATCTCCGCGCTGCCCGAGCACGACCTGGTTCGCCTCCGCCGCACGACCGTCGCTTATGTCTTCCAGTCGTTCGGGCTGCTGCCCATCCTGTCGGCCGCCGAGAACGTCGAGGTGCCGCTGCGGCTGGTGCGCATGGACGGCCGGCAGCGCGACCTGCGCGTCGCCGAGCTGCTCGCGCGGGTCGGACTGGCCGAGCGCGCGCGCCACCGGCCGCACGAGCTGTCGGGCGGCGAGCAACAGCGCGTTGCGCTGTGCCGTGCGCTCGCCAACCGACCCCAGCTGCTGCTGGCCGACGAGCCGACCGGCCAGCTCGACTCGGAGACCGGCCACACGATCATGCAGCTGCTGCGTAGCGTCGTGCACGAGGAGGGCGTGACCGCCGTCATCGCCACCCACGACGCGCTGATGCTCGACATCGCCGACCGGGTCGTCGAGCTGCGCGACGGAGCACTGGCGAGCGCATAGCCCGGCATCGCGCGCCGACCGCATCGCGGCGCCGCCGCAGACTTCTCGCTCGTGCTCGAGGGCACGCCCGAGCACAGCCGGCTGCGTCGTATCCTGCCCGGATGGCTGCCTCGGCCCGCGCACCGTCCGACCTGGCGCTCGGCATCGACATCGGCGGCACGGGAGTAAAGGGGGCGCTCGTCGAGCTGTCGACCGGGCGGCTCAAGTCGAAGCGGGCGCGTATTCCGACGCCGATTCCGTCGACGCCGCAGTCGGTGGCGGCGACGGTCGGCGAGGTCATTGAGCGGATCGAGACGACGACCGACGTCCCCGGCGCGCTGCCGGCCGGCTGCGGGCTGCCCGGCGTCGCCCGTGACGGCCGCCTGCTCAGTGCGGCCAACATCGACCAGGGCTGGCTGACCGTGTCGGCGGAACAGGTCATCGGCGACGTCATCGGCCGCCGCGTCCACGTGATCAATGACGCCGACGCGGCAGGCATCGCCGAGATGCGCCTGGGCGTGGGCCGCGGCCGGACCGGCACCGTCCTGCTGCTCACCATTGGCACCGGCATCGGAAGCGCGCTCTTCACCGACGGCGTGCTCGTACGCAACACTGAGTTAGGCCACTTTCCGTTCCGCGGCACGGTCGCTGAGAAGCTGATCTCGGGCGTCGCGCGCGAGCGTCGCCGGCTCGCGTGGGCGGCCTGGGCCGACGAGTTCAACGCTTACCTCGCCCTGCTCGAGCTGCTGCTCAACCCCGACCTGCTCATCCTCGGCGGCGGCGTGAGCAAGGGCATGGCCACCTATCAGCAGCTGCTGGTATCGAACGCCCCGATCGTCCCCGCTCACTTCCTCAACACGGCCGGCATCGTCGGTGCGGCGCTGCACGCCGCCGAGCTCGAGTCGGCCTAGGCCCGATGGTGCAGGTCCATCTGCTCGACGCGACATACGAGCTCTTTCGCGCTCACTTCGCACCCGGTCGGCCCGACCTCCGCGACCCCGCCGGTCGGCCGGTGAAG
Source organism: Chloroflexota bacterium (assembly GCA_030777155.1). Lineage (GTDB taxonomy): Bacteria > Chloroflexota > Limnocylindria > Limnocylindrales > CSP1-4 > JALYGJ01. The sequence continues at coordinate 3,051 of JALYGJ010000058.1, forward strand.
GCTACCGTCGGGCTGATCGAGAGCACGCTGTCGCTGCTGCGCGACGGCGTGACGCACCTCGGCTGCGCGTCGGACCACGTGATCGAGTCGTGGCGCAACGAGCGCTGGCCGGGCTACAAGACGTCAGCCGGCGTGCCGGCCGAGCTGCTCGCTCAGTTTCCGCTGGCCGAGGAAGCGCTGCGCGCGCTGGGGGTGGTCGTCTGGCCGATGGTCGAGTGGGAGGCCGACGACGCGCTGGGCACCGCTGCCGCGCGCTGGGGCGAGCCGTCGGAGGTCGAGCGGGTGGTCGTGCTGACGCCCGACAAGGACATGGCACAGTGCGTGCGCGAGGACGGGCGCGTCGTGCAGTACGACCGACGAAAACGCGCGTTCATGGACGCCGACGGTGTGCGTGCGCGCTTCGGCGTCGATCCAGCCAGCATCCCCGACTTCCTGGCGCTCGTGGGCGATAGCGCCGACGGCTATCCCGGAATCCAGGGCTGGGGCAAGCTGTCCGCGGCGACTGTGCTGCGCCGCTATCGGCATCTCGAGGAGATCCCGGACTCGGTCGTGCGCTGGGACGTGGCTGTGCGCGGCGCGCCGGCGCTCGCTGCGTCGCTGCGTCAGCAGCGCCACCTCGCCCACCTGTTCCGTGAGCTGGCCACGCTGGTGCTCGACGTGCCGCTGCGCGAGACGCTGGACGACCTGCGCTGGCGCGGCGCGCCGCGCGACGAGTTCAGCCAGCTGGCCGCGCGGCTGGGGCAACCGGCGCTGATTGCGCGGGTCCACCGCTGGGCCGCCTGAGCGTCGGGATGCCGCCCGCGTCAGCGGGAATCGACCGCGGCCAGCAGGAAGTGGAGTGCATCGGGCAACCGCCGCGCCCAGGCCGACTCGCGATGTGGCGCGTAGCGCTCCTCCACGTAATGCAGGTCACGACCTTCGACCAGGCCCTTGGCGATGAGGACGGCGCGCAGGCGGCGAGCGTCGGCGGTCATGCCGCGCCACTCGCGGCCGCCCATGTCGAGATGGATCCTCACCGCCGGCAGGCCACGCTCGTCGATCAGGCGCAGGATGCGGTAGTCGCTCCAGCCGATCGACGGGCTCATCACGCCGGCCAGGCTGAAGACGTGAGGCTGGGCGAGCAGCGCGTACAGGCTGATCAGGCCGCCCATCGACGACCCGACGATACCCGTCGCCTCGCGTCGCCCGTCGACCGGGAAGGAACGGTCGACCAGCGGCTTGACCGACCCGACCAGCCAGTCGAGGTAGGCGTCGCCCTTGCCGCCTACTCGGCGGCCATGCCAGCGCTCGCGGCTGCGCCACGGGTTGTACTCGTCCATGCGCGCCTCGCGGCTGTTGGGAACCGCCACCGCGATCGCCTCGATGCCCTCGGTGGCGAGCTGCTCGAGCGTTTCGTCGGCGCGCCACTCACCGACGTACGAGGTGCGTTCGTCGAAGACGTTCTGCCCGTCGTGGAAGTAGAGGACCGGGTACCGCCGGCCCCGAGCGCGGCTGGTCGGTGGCGCCGTGGCCTTCCACGTACGGGCCAGCGAGGGTGGCAGGTAGACCATGATCTGGCGCGCTCGAATGCCGGCCGCACCGGCCAGCTCGGGCCAGACGACGACGCGCCCACTGACGGTGTGGTAGCGGCCGTGGACGGTCTCGTACTCGCGCCAGCCGGTCACGCGCCGGACGGGGTGCCGTAGCGGCGCAGCTCGCTTTCGAGATCGAGCGGCTGGACGACAGCCTCGGACTCGTACCGGCCCCACTCGTCGCGCGGGACCAGCCACATGATCTCGAACTCGTTGCCGTCGGGATCGGCGCCATAGATCGACTTGGTCGCACCGTGGTCGCTCGCGCCGCCCAATGCACCCTCGGCACGCAGCACCTCGGCCGCGCGCGCCAGGTCCTCGATCCGAGGCACCTCCCAGGCGAGGTGGTACAGGCCGGTCGAGCCGCGTGGCGGGCGCGGTGCCTGCGGCCCGACGGCGGCCAGCCCGAGGTCGTGGTGATTGGTCGAACCCCTGGCGCGCAGGAAGGCCATGAAGTTGCGGATGCGCGAGATCTCCTCGAAGCCGAAGACGCGTGAGTAGAAGTCCGATGCGGTGTCGAGATCGCGCACGTACAGCACGGCGTGGTTGAGCCGGGCGACAGGGATCATGCGAGCAACTCCAGTAGCGTGGCGTGGTGGGCGGGGGCGGCCGCGATGAGGCCGATCGAGCGGCTGGCGTGCGAGATGTCGAACCACGGTCCACCGTCGCGCGTGGTGACGGCAGCGCCGCCCTCGGCCGCGATGAGGCCGGCGGCACAGACATCCCACAGCGACAGGCCGCCCGCCTGGACGAACCCGTCGAAGCGGCCGTTGCCGACGTAGGCCAGCGACAGTGCCGCGCTGCCCAGGATGCGCGAGACACGGATGCGCCGGCGGAGGCCACGTTCGCGCTGTGACCACCCGCGGGCGGGCATGGCGATGGCCAGCACGAGGTCTGACAGCTTGTCCTTCTGCGGCTGGCGGATCGGCGCGCCGTCAAGCCGCGCGCCGCGGCCGGCGACAGCCGTGAACAGTTCGTCACGCACCGGGTCGTAGACCACGCCCACCTCGGGCAGCCCACCGACGGCGAGGCCGATGCTGACGCAGAAGATGGGGATCCCGTTGGCGTAGTTGACGGTCCCGTCGAGCGGGTCGATGATCCACACCCGCTCGGGCTGGCCGGCCGACCGACCACCGTTCGGAGCGACGACGTGAGAACGGCCCGACTCCTCGGCCAGGAAGACGTCGTCGGGATAGGCTTCGCGCAGGATCGACAGGATCAGCTCCTCGGAGAGCTCATCGACCTCCGTCACCACGTCGTGCTCGCCCTTGTGTACGATCCGCTCGAGTCGCTCGTAGCGCTCCATCTGTAGCTGTCCGGCACGTCGCGCGGCCTCGGACGCGATCGACAGCTCGGCGTCGTAACTCGACTGGTCGGCGGCTGGCGGCACGGGCTGGATTGTAGGATGGGCGGCCGAGGGATCCCTGCCCGCTGCCAGACCCGGTGCCGATGTCGAACAAGTCCTGGACTCTGCTTGCCGCCGTGCTCGGCTCGGGCATCGTCTTTCTCGACGCGTTCGTGCTGCCCGTCGCGCTGGACGCGATCGGCGAGGAGCCACGCCTGTTCGTGGGGGTGCTCGAGGGCCAGAACTACGTCCAGTACGGCTACCTGCTCTCGCTCAGCGCCCTGCTCGTGCTGGCCGGCGCGCTGTCCGACTACTACGGCCGGCGGCGGATGTTCCTGCTCGGCTTGCTCGGCTTCGGCTTTACCTCCCTGCTATGCGCCGCCGCACCGAATCTCGAGCTGCTCATCCTGTTCCGCATCCTGCAGGGCGCGGCCGGCGCGATCCTGGTGCCCGGCTCACTGGCAATCCTGACCAACACCTTCCGCGGTGAGGAACAGGGCCGCGCCTTCGGTGTGTGGGCGGGCGCGTCCGGCGCGGCAGCAATCCTGGGCCCGTTCGTTGGCGGCGTCCTCGTGCAGGAAGTCAGCTGGCGGGCGATCTTCCTGATCAACCTGCCGATCATCGCCCTCGCCATGTGGGCCACGCGGCGCTACGTCGGCGAGAGCCGCGACGAGCGCGCGAGCGGGCAGTTCGACTGGCTTGGCGCGGGCCTGGTCGGCCTCGCCGTCGGCGGGGTGTCGTTCGGCGCGATCTATGGCCAGCAGCGGCTGTGGCAGGACCCGTTAGCGTTTGTTGCGCTCGGGCTCGGCGCGGCGGCGACAGTTGCGGCACCCCTCTACTTCGCGCGCGCCCGCCACCCGTTGATCCCGCTCGCGCTCTTCCGCTCGCGCAACTTCAGCGTGACGAACGTCTCGACACTGCTGATCTACGGGGCGATCTACGTGGTTGGCCTGCTGCAGCCGATCTTCATGCTCGGCACGCTCGGCTACACCGCCTCGGCGGTCGGCCTGGCCGCCATCCCGAGCTCGCTGTTCCTGATCTTCCTATCGACCCGCTTCGGGGCGCTGGCCGGTCGACACGGACCGCGCCGCTTCATGGCGATCGGGCCTCTGTTCATGGCGGCCGGCCTGATGTGGCTGGCGCGCATGCCTGCCGACAGCGAGCCGTGGCAACTGCAGCTGACCAGGCCACACACGTTCATCCCGTCGCCTGGCTACGTCATTGATGTGCTGCCGGCGAGCCTGATCTTCGGGCTCGGCGTGGCGATCATGGTGGCGCCGCTCACGACCGCACTCATGCGCTCGGTGGCGCCCCGCCAGGCGGGCCTCGCGTCGGCCATCAACAACGCACTCTCGCGCGTCGGACCGCAGCTGTGCGGAGCGTTGCTGTTCGTGATCGTCACCGCCAGCTTCTATGCCGGAGTCGCCGCCCGCGTGCCCGCCCTTGACGTTGCCTCGAGCGACGTGCGGGCAGCGCTGCCGCCGCTCAACGAGCCGGCGGAAAGCGTTCCGCCAGAGGTGGCGCTCGCCGCGCGCGAGGCGTCGACCGAGGCTTTCCGGCTGGCGATGCTGACCGCGGCGGTGCTGCTCGTGCTGGGTGGCGCGGTGAACGCGCTCGGGATCAGCGATCGGCAGGCGCTAGTTGCAGCGGACCGCGAAGACGTTCCCCTGCCTGCCTGAGCCCGCAGGCGCAGGCGGAACCGTGCGCGTGAACTCGCGCGCTTCGCCGGCCGGAATGGGCGGCGTGAAGAAGACGATGTCGCCGCTGCCGGCGACCCCGCCGCGCGACACCCGGCAGCTGGCCGCCGATGCGCTGCTGCTGCCGTTGGTCACGCGCACGACTATCTGGGTCCTGCCGTCGGCGAGGGTGGCGCTGCCCGTGATCGCGGCATCGATGAGGCCGGCGCCCGGTGTCGTCAAGCGGCCGAACAGGAGGAACAGCAGGATGAAGCCGGCGACGACACCGACGGCGATGGTGCCGTGGACCTGTGTCGTGCTCGGGCCCTTGATCCGCCCCGGATTGTCGTGCTCGCACAGCGGTACACCGAGCGGCGTCGACCTGCCACAGCGGAAACAGGTGTCGTGGGGCTCGGCGACGGCGACCGTCGCCCGCGAGTCGGTCATGCTCCTTGCAGCGTAACGCAAGAGCGCGCGGGGGCCTGCTGCGGCGGCCGAGACCGGCAAGCGTCGACCGGGCAAGCAAAGACGGACGACCGGGCGGCGCACCGGCGGGCATGCGAAACGGCAGCGTCTTCGCGGGTCTTATCGGCTATCCCGATGAATCGTCCGCCGTCCGGCGTGGCGACCGCGCGCACGCGCCTTGCAACGTGACATACCGGGCAGCGTCGAGCCTCTGCTGCCGCGCGCAGCGGGCGTCGGCGCACGAGACGGGTAGCGCCCGCGGACGATCGATCGGCTCAGCAGATAACGATGCGGTCTTGCCGCATGTGCCGGCGGCCGGCGCGACACCAGCCCTCTCACTGGAGGGCCAGCGCGCTGGTGCAGTTCGGGCAGCGGCGAGCGGCGAGCGGGATCTCGGTGGCGCACTCGGGACAGGTCTTCGTCGCCGCCTCCGCCGGCGCGCGCATTCGCTGCATCGGCGCCACGACGAAGAAGTAGATCGCGGCGGCGACGAGCAGGAACGAGACGACTGTGGCGAGGAATGCGCCGTAGCGAATGACGGCCCCGCCGGGCGTCACCACCACCAGACTGCCGATCTCCGGTACCCCGAGCAGGCCGAGCAGCGGCATCAGGATGTCGCCGACGAACGAAGTGACGACTGTCCCAAACGCCGCTCCGATGAGGAAGGCGACGGCGAGGTCGATCACGTTGCCGCGCACGAGGAAGTCGCGCAAGCCGCTCAACATCGCGCACCTCCCTGATGGCTACGCCGGGCGCTTCAATCCCGCCCGCTCGGCAGCGTCGAGCAGCGCGTCGAGCTGGTTAGGCCGAATGTACGAAACGATCAGCTCGTCGGCGCCGCGCTCCGCCCACTCGGCAACATAGGCTGCCATGTCGGCGACCACAGGCTGTGCCTCGAGCGGCTGATCACGCGCCAGCTGGACCTCGATGGCATGCACGACGTCGACCCGTCGCCGGCCGTGGCGCTCGAGCTCAGCCAGGTGGATCGGCAACAACTCCTCGTAGTCGCGGGCGTTGGTCGTCCAGCCGTCGCCGGTGCGCGCGGCCAGGCGGGCCCGGGCGGCACTCTGCCCACCGACGATGATGCGTGGCGCAGGCTGCGGCACCGGGTGCGCGTAGGCCTGCCGCAGCCGAAAGTGGCGGCCGTCGTAGTCGACCGGTCCGCCCGACCACAGCCGGCGCAGCACCGCGGTCGCCTCCTCGAGCACGCTCGACCGCTCGGCGGCGTCGGGAAAAGCGATGCCGTAGGCCTCCATCTCGGGTGCGTAGCCGCCCACTCCGATGCCCAGGTCGACGCGGTTGGCCGATTGATCGGCGAGTGTCGCCAGCATGCGCGCCAGGACGGCCGGATGGCGGTTCATGACGTTGGTAACGAAGCTGCCCACGCGCAGGCGTCGCGTCGCCGCTGCTGCCGCGGTGAGTGTTGTCCAGCACTCGAGGACCGGTGTCGCCTTGTCGCGACCGCGGCTGACGAAGTGATCCCAGCACCAGACGGCCGAGAAGCCGGCCTCCTCCGCCCGCTGCGCCGATTCGCGCCACCAGGCCGACGTGACTCCCATCGAGGTGAGGTTCAGGCCGATCGGAATCAAAGGCTCGCCGTGCCCGCCTCCAGCGCGATCTCGATCATGCGCACGGTCGCCGCCTCGAGCTCCGAAAGCGGCAGATACGTTTCCTCGGTCGTGACCTCCTCGGCCAGCACGTCACTGACCGTCAGGATGCAGCCCGCCTTGACGTCCCGGCCCGCACCTGCCTCGCGGGCGGCGAGGTAGAAGAGCGCGGACGCCTCCATCTCGAACGCCAGCACCCCGCGCGACCGCCACTTGGCAGCGTAGTCGGCATCGGGGTTGTAGAAGACATCGACCGACGCGACGACGCCCACGTGCGGGTTGACCTCGCGCGCCTGCGCCGTGTCGACGAGCGACCGCGTCAGTCCGAAGTCGGCCGCCGGCGCGTACGGGTCGCCGTGCAGGTACGTGCGCGTCGCGCCATCCATCGGCACGGCGGCCGTCGCCACGACGATGTCGCCGGTGCGGATGCCGGGGCCGATGCCGCCGCAGGTGCCGATGCGGATCAGCCGGCGCGCCCCCAGGCGCAGCAGCTCCTCGACCACGATCGACAGCGACGGCGTGCCGATGCCGCTCGTCTGGACGCTGACCGGTGCGCCGCGGTAAGTGCCCGTGTACCCTAGCAGCTTGCGGTGCTCGTTGACCAGCCGCGTCCGCTCCAGGCCGCCGTCGAGCATCTCGGCGACGCGCGTGGCCCGGTTCGGGTCGCCGGGCAGCAGGACGAGCGGCGCGTAGTCACCCTCCTCGGCGCGCAGGTGGATCTGGGGCATCGTCCGAGTCTAGCCGCCCAGCGGGAGCTGCCACAGTCGTTGCCAGCGCTCGCCCGGGCGGTGGACGATCAGCCACGCCTCGCGCGCAACTCCACGCACGGGCAGCATCGCCGGCAGCGCTCGCTCGGCCGCCTCGAGGTAGCCCGGGCGCCGATCCCGGGCAACCGTGACGTGAGGCGCGCCCTCTGCCTGCCGACGGCGGTGGGCACGATCACCGGCGTACGCCTCGAGCGCCGCGATCAGCCGGCTGAACGGCTCCGCCGGCTGGGGCGCAAGGTAGACCGCGTCGGGCCAGCGGCCGACTGACGAGAGCACGAACGAGAACGGCTCGTGGCTGCCGATCAGGCGGCGCAGCTCCTCGCGGGCGTCCTCGTCGAGCGACTCGGGCGCCAAGAACGGATAGAGCAGCGCGACATGACCCGGCAAGCCCTGCGCGGCGCTCGCGTCCATTCGGTCGCGCAGCCGCTTGATGGCCACCGGCAGCTCGACCGGAATGATGATCGCGCTCTCGCCGGCCGTGGCGTTGGCCGTCATGGCGCGAAGCGTATACGGTGACGCCGTGACGACCGCCGCCGGGGGGCCGACTTCAAGCGCCGCCGGCACCTGCAGGGCCGGCACCTCCCGCGCCGGCACCTCCAGCGTCCGCACGAGCGGCGCGGTCAGCGTCGAACTGCGCCACGTCAGCCGCCGCTACGGCTCACGCGCGGCACCAACGATCGCGGTCGACGACCTCTCCTTCAGCGTGCCGGCAGGCAGCATCTGCGCGCTCGTCGGGCCCTCGGGCTCGGGCAAGACAACGACGCTGCGCATGATCAACCGGCTGATCGAGCCGAGCTCGGGCGAGATCCTGCTCGACGGACGCAACGTGCTCCGTGACGACCCTGTCGAACTGCGCCGGCGCATCGGCTACGTCATCCAGCAGGTCGGCCTGCTGCCGCACCTGACCGTCGCCGACAACGTCGCCGTCGTGCCGCGCCTGTTGCGCTGGCAGCGGCGGCGCGTAGAGGCGCGCGTCGACGAGCTGCTCGCCCTGGTCGGCCTCGACCCTGGCCGCTACCGCGCGCGCTACCCCGCTGAACTCTCGGGCGGCGAGCGCCAGCGGGTCGGTGTCGCGCGCGCGCTGGCCGCCGACCCACCGCTGCTGCTGATGGACGAGCCGTTCGGTGCGGTCGACCCGATCGTTCGTGAGCGGCTGCAGAACGAGCTGCTGCGTCTGCAGGAGCAGCTGGCCAAGACGATCATCTTCGTCACCCATGACATCGACGAGGCGATCAAGATGGGCGACCTGCTCGCCGTACTTGGGCAGGGTGGTCGGCTTGCCCAGTTCGGCGCACCGGCCGAGGTCCTGGCCAACCCCGCCTCCGACTTCGTCGCGCGCTTCGTCGGCGCCGACCGCGGGCTCAAGCGGCTGTCGCTCGCGCGCGTGCGCGACCTCGCGCTGATGTCGGCGATCACGGCACGCCCGGGCGACGACGCGGAGTCGGCGCGCGCGCGGATCATGGCCGACCCCTTCCCGTACCTGCTGCTGGTCGATGCCGATAACCGGCCCATCGGATGGCTCGACCAGGACGACATCCCGCCGCGCGGCACGCTGGCCGAGCCGATGGCGGTGCCCATGTCCCCTTTCCTCGACCGGCAGACCACGCTCAAGGACGCGCTCTCGCTGCTCCTGGCCGCCGACGTCATGGCCGGAATCGTCGTCGACCACCACGAGCGGCTGCTGGGCCTCGTGACGCTCGAGCAGATCGCGGCCGTCCTGCGCGAACAGGTTGCCCGGCCGGTTGCCGAGACGGCCGCCGACGCCGCGGCGCCAGCGGCGGTCGAGCATGCGTGACGACGTCCCGCTGATCGACTGGGACTGGGTAATGGGCAACCTCGACCAGATCTGGGCGCGCCTCGTGCAGCACGTCAGCCTGACGCTGATCGCGGTCGCCATCGGCTTCGCCATCAGCTTTGGCCTGGCCCTGCTCGTCCACCGCCGGCGGGTGCTGCTCGGGCCGCTGAGCAGTGCGACAGCGACGCTCTATACGATCCCCAGCCTGGCCCTGTTCGCCCTGCTGTGGCCGGCAACCGGATTCAACAGCGAGCTGACGGCGACGACCGCGCTGGTCAGCTACACGCTGTTCATCCTGCTGCGCAATATGGTCGCCGGCCTCGACGGCGTGCCCGACGAGTTGCGCGAGACCGCGACCGCGCTCGGGTACACACGCTGGCAGCGGCTGTGGCGGGTCGAGCTGCCTCTCGCGCTGCCGCTGATCGTGGCCGGCGTGCGCGTCGCGACGGTCACGACCGTCGGTCTCGTCACGGTGGCCGCGATCATCGGCCTCGGCGGGCTGGGCGCGCTGATCCTCAGCGGGCTGCGCAGCTTCTCGACGTTCGTCACGCCGCTCTACGTTGGCGCGTTCCTCTCACTCGCGCTGGCCCTGCTGGCTGACGTCGTACTGCTGACGCTGCAGCGCCGATTGACCCCGTGGGCCGAACGGCGGGCGAGTAGCCGAGCCTGACCGTGGACGAGATCCTTGCCTGGCTCGCCGATCCCGCCCGCTGGTCGGGCAGCGACAGCATCCCGGTGCGCGTGCTCGAGCACCTCGAGCTGTCGAGCGTGAGCGTGCTGGCCGCGCTCGCGCTGGCCGTCCCGCTCGGCGCGTTTATCGGCCACACCGGCCACCTGCGGCTGCTCGCCGTCGCCGTAGCGAACGTCGGGCGTGCGATGCCGACCCTAGCGCTGATGGTCATCTTCCTGCCGCTGATCCTGCGCGCCGGGCTCGGGCTCGGTTTCTGGCCGACCGTCGCCCCGCTCGTCCTGCTGGCCATTCCGCCGATGTTGGTCAACACCTACGTCGGGGTCGCCGACGTCGACCGTGACGTCCGCGATGCCGCGCGCGGCCTCGGCATGCGCGGCCACCAGGTCCTGCTGGGCGTCGAGCTGCCGCTCGCAGCGGCCGCCATCTTCGCCGGCGTGCGCATCGCTTCGGTGCAGGTGATCGCCACCGCCACCCTCGGTGCGCTCGTCGCCAGCGGCGGCCTGGGGCGCTACATCATCGACGGCTTCGCGCTGCAGGAGACGCCGCGCATGGTTGCCGGCGCGCTGCTCGTGGCACTGCTCGCACTGGCCGTCGACCGCCTGCTGGCCGTCCTCGAGGCCCGGTCAACACGCGCCGGCGCAAACGGAACCACCGAACCCCGGACGAGCGGACTCGCCCGATCCGCGGCCTGACCAGGCGTGGCATGGCCTGACCGGGGCAGCATTCTGAGCGCCGAGGGGCGTCCCAAGCAGGCGCCGGTTATGCTCGGGCGGCGCCTGCCAGGCGGGCAGGCGGTCGTTTCAGCGCAAGGAGGACCCATGCGGCCTTTCCGCAGCGCTGTCGTCGGGGCGGCTCTGGTCGCGCTCCTGTCGAGCGCGTGCGGGCCGGGAGGCGGCAGTCCGGCACCCACTTCACCCACTTCCGCGGCCAGTCCGGCGGCGACGGCGACGGCAAGCCCCGCGCCGACCCTGGCCAGCACGATGGTCTTCGGCGGCCCGCCGGAGTGTCCGCAACGGCCGTTCTGCCTCGTCGGCCTGCGCGACGTCTACGGTCTTGAGTTCGCCGACTTCCGGCCGCTCGATGCCGGCGGCCCGATCACCGTCGAGGCGCTCGCCAGCGGCGAGGTCGACGTCGCGCTCCTCTTCAGCTCGGACCCGACGATTGCGGCGCGCAACTTCGTCGTGCTCGAGGACGATCGCGGCCTGCAGCGCGCCGACAACATCGTGCCCGTCGTCAACGCCCAGCTCGTCGAGGAGTTCCCCGTCGTCGCCGAGCTGCTCAATTCGATCTCCGAGCGCCTCAGCCACGATGAGCTCATCGAGCTCAATCGTCAGGCAACCGAGGAGCAGCGCGACCCGCGTGACATCGCCCCCGCCTGGCTCGAGGAACAGGGTCTGCTCGAGGGCGCCGACCCGACCGCCGGACAGGGGGCAGAGACGATCACCGTCGGCAAGACGAACTTCTACGAGCAGGACATCCTGGCCGAGCTGTACGCGCAGCTGCTCGAGGCAAACGGCTTCACGGTCGAGCGGCGTGAGGCCTCCGGCACGCGCGAGGTGGTCTTCCCGCTGCTCGAGGCGGGCGGTATAGACATCCTGCCCGAATATGCGGCGACGCTGCTCGAGCACGTCAACCAGGGGGCAGGTGAGGCGACCGCAGATGCCGCCGAAACGACCGAGCTGCTGCGCCAGCGACTCGAGCCACTCGGCCTGACTGCGCTCGAGCCGGCCGAAGCAACCGACCAGAACGTGATCGTCGTCACGCAGGAAACGGCCGACCAGTACGGGCTGACCAAGATCAGCGATCTCGCGCAGCCGGCTCGGGCGGGAGCGAGCCCGGGCGGATAGCGAGCTCGACGCGGAGCGAGTTCGAGCCGATGGAGACGACCGACGCGCTCACGCTGGCCCACTGGCGGCGCCGAGTGGCCGAGCTCTACGCCGGCTGGCGAGCCGAGGCGGAGCGCGATCCCGAGCGGGCGACGCGCGAGTTTGGGGCTGCCCGCGATGAGCTGTTCCGAACGCACGCGCAGTCACCGCTACCCGCCGGCAGTCGCGCCCGGTTCGCGGGAGTCGCGTACTTGGACTACGACCCGGCGCTGAGGATGACGGTTCGCGTCGAGTCGATCGAACAGACCGGCGGCGCCAGCCCCTCTCCCCTGGCCCTGCCGTCGAGCAGGGCTGAGCAATTTGCCTTCCGTCGCGTCGGGCGTGTCCGACTCGTCGGTCCGCTGTCGGGAGCAACGCTGTCGCTGTTCTGGATCGAGGGCTATGCCGGCGGCCTGTTCCTGCCCTTCCGCGACTCGACCTCGGGTGGCGACACCTACGCTGCCGGCCGCTACCTCCTCGACACCGTCAAGGGCGCGGACCTCGGCGGCGATCCGGCCGGCGGCGAGCTGCTGCTCGACTTCAACATGGCGTACCACCCGTCGTGTGCCTACGACGCGCGCTGGAACTGCCCGCTCGCGCCGCCCGAGAACCGGCTCACAGTGGCGGTGCCCGCCGGCGAGCGCCTGCGGGCGAGCTGAAGCGCTTCTGTAGCCTTCGCCCAGCGGCGGCGAGCGCCGCGCGAACGGCTGGCGTCCACAATCGGCGGCGTGGCACGAACCAGGCGCCGCTCGATCCTGCTCGACGCGCTGCGCGGGGCCGTTGCCGGCGGCGTTGCCGTCTGGCTGATGGACCAGGTCACGACCGGCCTGCTCGAGCAGCAGCGGCAGCAAGTGACCGAGCGGGAGGAGGCCGCCCGACCGAACGGCAAGTCGGCGCTCGAGAACCTGCTCGATCGCCTCGAGCGCGACTACGGCCTGGAGCTCGATCAGGAGGGACGCTCGGCGGCACTGCAGGCGATCCACTACGGGCTGGGCGTCGTGCCAGGCGCGCTGTACGCCGTTCTGCGCCGGCGCCTGCCGCTGCTCGGCTCTGCGCGTGGCGTCGCTTACGGCGTGCTCCTCTTCGCGATCAACGACGAGTACCTGAACACGCGCCTCGCCCTCGCCGGCCCGTTCGACGCCTACCCGCTCGAGACGCACTGGCGCGGCCTCGTCGGGCACATCGTCCTCGGCGTGGCGACCGACACCGGGATCGAAGTGCTGGGCGGCTGAGCCGGCGGGCCGCAAGGTGCTCTCGGGGCCCATCCGGCGCTTCCTTGGCCAGGAACCGCGCTACGCGACGATCGCGACCGTGAACCCGGATGGCAGCCCACACCAGGTCGTCGTCTGGTACCTCCTACGCGACGACCACCTCGTGCTCAACTCGCGCGCCGGCCGGCGCTGGCCGACCAACCTGCTGCGCGACCCCAGGCTGAGCTTCACCGTCGAGGAGGGGCTCGACTTCGTCACTCTCGCCGGCGAGGTGGAGGTGGAGCGCGACGCCGAGCGCACGCAGGCTGACATCGCCGAGATGGCGCGCCGCTACGAGACGCCCGACGTGGCGGAGCGGAGCATCGCCGAGTTCGGGCGCCAGCAACGGTTGAGCTTCCGCTTCCGTCCACGGTCAGTGCACACCCACGGCGAGATTGAGGAGGCGGCTGAGCGCGCCGAGTCTCAGCCGCGCTCGAACGAAAAGTTGCGCGCCAGCTCTGACGCGTAACGGCGGCCTACTTGTGCCCCGCGCCGCTCGATCCACTCGGAGAACCGGGTGGGGCACGTTGGCCGGGCACGCGATACGAGCAGGCCCGCCATCAGCTCGCGCAACTCGTCACGCGTCAGCACGACGTCGCGAACGAGCAGCCCAATCAATCGCGTCGTGGCAAGGACGACAGCTGGCGGAAGGTGGATCAGCCGCGGATTTCGGCCGACTGCCTGCCCGACCAGTCGGACCAGGTCGTCGAAGGCGAACGTTTCGGGCCCGCAGGCGTCGATCTCGATCGGCTCCTTCCCTTCGGCCACCCAGAGGCAGAGGTCGGCGACATCCTCCACGTAGACCGGCTGGACGCGATATCGGCCGTCGCCGGGCACGCCGAAGACCGGCAGCCGGCGCAGCGTCCAGGCCATGTTGTTGATCAGGATGTCTGCTTCGCCGTAGAGCAGCGTCGGGCGCACGATCGCGTAGCTGGTTGCCTGCTGGCGCACGCCGTCCTCGGCCTGCGCCTTGGCGCGAAAGTACGCAGTCGGCGCATCGTGGCCGGCGTTGCTGACGCTGATGTAGACGATCCGGCGGACACGCGCGCGCGCTGCCGCCTGCGCCAACGCCCGCACATGGGAGACGACCTCGACCCACTCGGTGCCACCGCCCGGAAAGCGCATCCAATACGTCACGTAGAGGGTGTCGACGCCGCGCAGCACGTCGTGCAGCGCGCCCGCGCTGAAGTCATAGCCCACCGGCTCCACGCGTCCGGCAAGGGCGTGCCCCGTACCCGTCCGGCGCGACAGTGTTCGCACCCGGTGACCGGCGGCCAGCAGCCGCTCGGCGATGCGGCTGCCCGTGAAACCGAATGCACCGGTGACCAGGTGGGTCGCCATGCACGGAATTCTGGGCCCCACATCGGCGACACGTCCGGCTCTGATGCGACACTGCCGGCATGCGCGTCGTGGTGCTGGCCGGCGGCTACGGTGGCGCCCGCATGGCGCACGGCTTCGCGCTGCTCGGCGACGAGGCCGCCCTGACCGTGATCGTCAACACCGCTGACGACCTCGAGCTGCACGGATTGCATGTCTCGCCCGATCTCGACACGGTCATGTACACGCTGGCCGGATTGGCCAATCCGCGGACCGGCTGGGGCGTCCGTGACGAGACGTGGTCGGCGGCAGCGATGCTCGAGCGTTACGGCGAGCCGACCTGGTTTCGCCTGGGCGACCGCGACCTGGCGACGCACATCGCGCGGACCGCCCGGCTGCGCGCCGGAGTGTCGCTGACCGACGTCACTTCGCAGCTCGCGGGTGCGCTCGGCATCCGCGCCCGGCTGCTGCCGATGACCGACGACCGAGTTCGCACCAAGATCCGCGTCGCCGACGGCTGGCTCGACTTCCAGGACTACTTCGTGCGTCGCCGCCACGCCGAGCAGGTGCTCGACGTCCGCTTCGACGGCATCGACGGCGCCCGTCCGGCGCCGCCGGTCGTCGAAGCGATAGGCGAGGCCGAGCTGATCGTGATAGCGCCGTCCAACCCGTTCGTGAGCGTGGCCCCGATCCTCGCCCTCCCCGGCATCGCCGACGCGATCGCGGCGTCGCCGGCACCGGTCGTGGCGGTCAGCCCGATAGTCGCCGGCAGCGCGCTGCGTGGCCCGGCCGACGCCATGCTGCGCACGCTCGCGACGGAGGAAGGAGCGGCCGGCGTAGCGCGTTACTACGCGAGGACCTATCACGGGCTGATCGACGTGCTCGTCGTCGACAGGCGCGACGCTGCCCTGGCCAGCGGCGTCGCGGCCGCCGGCCTCCGGCCGCACGTCACCGACACGCTGTTGGCCGCTGACGGCGATCGGCGTCGCCTGGCCGCCGCGCTCCTTGCCCATGGCGAGCCGGACGCCGCGCGTACCATGCGCGCGTGAGTCGCCCAACCGCCGACCTCTCGAGCCTCCACGTCGTCGTGCCGGTGCACGACCTGGCCAACGCCAAGACGCGGCTCGGGCTTGCCCTCGACGCCGAGGAGCGCGAGACGCTCATGCTCGGCCTGCTGCGCCAAGTGCTGACCGTCCTCGACGCCTGGCCGGCTCGACGCCGGACACACGTCGTCAGCGCCGATCGGGCAGTCGTCGAGGTTGCCCGTGGGCGAGGCGCGGCTGTCGTCCCCGAACCGCCGAACGGGGACCTGAATGGGGCGCTGATGGCCGGCCGCGACCGAGCGGTGGCGCGGGGAGCAACGGCGGTCCTTTTCCTGCCCGCCGACCTGCCGCTGATCAGCGTCACCGCGCTCGACCAGCTCCTCGACGCGGCCGACGCCGCTCTCGCCGCCGGACGGGGCAGGCCGGTCGTGGTCGCCGCGCCGGCCGACGCGCGAGGTGGCACGAACGCCCTGCTGCTCTCGCCACCCGACGTGATCGCGCCCGCTTTCGGCACGGCCAGTCTCGAGGCACACGTCCGGTCAGCGCAGCGCGCCGACGCCAGCGTGCAGCTGGTCGCCCACCCACACCTCGGCTTCGACCTCGACACACCCGACGACCTCGAGCGCCTCGAGGAGGTTGTGCTGCTCGACCTGATGCGCGGCGCGCTGAGCGTGTGAGCCGGCTGACCGCGGTGGCGCTACCGCCGCTGCCCGAGGTGCGGCCGGGCGACGATCTGGACCGGCTCATCGCGTCGGCCTGGCAGGAGGCAGTCGCAGCCGATGCATCACTCGCCCCGCGCGAGCGCGACGTCGTCGTGGTGACACAGAAGATCGTTTCCAAGGCCGAGGGCCGGATCGTCGACCTGACAACGGTCGACCCACGCCCGGCAGCCGTCGAATTTGCGGCCGAGTGGGACCGCGACCCCCGCCAGGTCGAGGTCGTCCTGCGCGAGTCGGCCGCCGTGCTGCGCATGGAACGCGGCGTCATCGTCAGCCGCACCCGGCACGGCTTCGTCTGCGCGAATGCGGGCGTCGACGCGTCGAACACCGGCGCGCCCGACCTGGTGACCATGCTGCCCGACGACCCCGACGCGTCGGCCGCCGGGCTGCGCGCCAGCCTCCGTGAGCTGCTCGGCGTCGACGTCGCCGTCGTCGTCAGCGACTCGTTCGGGCGGCCCTGGCGCTTCGGTATCGTCGACGTCGCCCTCGGCGTGGCCGGCTTCGCGCCGCTCGACGACCAGCGCGGCCGCCCCGACGCCGACGGCCGCACGATGCGCTCGACGATCGTGGCGGTGGCCGACCAGATCGCCTCGGCAGCCGAGCTGGCGGCAGGCAAGACCAGCCGGCGGCCGGTGGTGCTGGTGCGCGGCGTCGCGCTGCCGCCGGGCGACGGCAACGTCAGGCGCGATGTCATCATGCCGCCCGAGATGGACCTCTTCCGCTAGCCGTCACCGTTGAAGCTCGGCCTGCAGATCAGCTCGTTCACGTGGCCCGGCGGCGACGCGCACATCGGGCCGACGCTGGCGCGCATCGTGCAGACGGCGGACGCGGTCGGGTTCGACTCGATCTGGGTGATGGATCACCTCTTCCAGATCCGCAGCGTCGGCGAGGTCGAGGAGCCGATGCTCGAGGGCATGACCGCGCTCGGCTTCACGGCCGCCCACTCGCGGCGCGCGCGGCTCGGGCTGATGGTCGGTGGTGTTCCGTACCGCCATCCCGGGCTCTGGATCAAGGCAACGACTACGCTCGACGTGCTGTCCGGTGGCCGGGCGTGGTTCGGCATCGGCGCGGCCTGGAACGTGCCCGAGGCGCGCGCGCTCGGCATCCCCTTCCCCGACCTGCCCGACCGTTTCGCACTGCTCGCCGACACGCTCCAGATGGCCCACCTGGCGTGGCAGGGCGAGCGCGGCTCAGAGTCCCGATTCGTGGGCCGTCGGGTGCGCGCCGAACGGCTGCTCAACAGCCCGCAGGCGCTGTCGCGGCCGCGCGTCCCCATCCTGGTGGGAGGCGGCGGCGAGCGAACGACTCTGCGCCTCGTTGCGCGCTACGCCGACGCGTGCAACGTGTTCGGCGGACCCGACATGCTGCGCCACAAGTACGCCGTGCTGCGCGAGCACTGCGCGGCGGTCGGGCGCGACTACAACGAGATCGAGCGGACGAACCTCTCGTCGGTTTCAATCAGCGCCGACGGCGCGCGGGGTACGATCAGCCCGGCCCAGTTCGTCGACCGCCTCAGAGCGTGGGCCGAGGCGGGCTCGCAACACACGATCTTCTCCGTCCGCGGCGTGTGGGACGTCTCGAAGCTCGAGCTGATCGGGCGCGATGTCATCCCGCAGGTCCAGGACTTATACCCCGGGGGAGTATCAAAGCCTGCTAGCATGAGCCCCGATGGATAAGCCGTCCTCCTTCAACTTCGCGCCGCTGACGATGCTCGACGACGAGGACGCGGCGCACGCTGTCCCGACACCCTCGAACGGCGCGAAGCCCGCCGCCGACGGCGACCGCCACACCAAGGTCGCCATTCTCGGCTCCGGTCCGGCCGGCCTGACCGCCGCCATCTACGCCGCCCGCGCCAACCTGGAGCCGCTGGTCATCGGCGGTTATGCGCCCGGCGGTCAGTTGATGATCACGAGTGACGTGGAGAACTACCCGGGCTTCCCGGAGGGCATCCAGGGACCGGAGCTGATGCAGAAGTTCCGTCAGCAGGCCGAGCGCTTCGGCACCCGCTTCGTCGATGTCGACGTCGAGAAGGTCGACTTCTCCGGCCGGCCCTTCCGCATCTGGGCCGAGGGCCGCGAGTACACCGCCGACTCCGTGATCGTCGCCACCGGCGCCTCGGCGCTCTGGCTGGGGCTGGCCAACGAGACTCGCCTGCGCGGTCGTGGCGTCAGCGCCTGCGCCACGTGTGACGGCTTCTTCTTCCGCGGCAAGAAGGTCGCCGTCGTCGGTGGCGGCGATACCGCGCTCGAGGAGGCGACGTTCCTGACGCGCTTCGCGACGGAAGTCGTGCTGCTCCACCGGCGCGACCAGCTGCGCGGCAGCAAGATCATGCAGCAACGCGCGCTGGCCAACCCCAAGATCAGCGTCGAGTGGAACACGGAGGTGACCGACGTGCTGGGTGACGACAAGGTCACCGGCCTCAGCCTGCGCGACACGCTCAGCGGCGAGGAACGCGAGGAGGAGATGGAGGGGCTCTTCGTCGCCATCGGGTACAAGCCGAACACGGACGTCTTCCGCGACTGGCTCGACGTCGACGAGAAGGGTTACCTCGTCGCGACCGACCACACGCGCTCGAAGATCGACGGCGTGTTCATCGCCGGTGACGTCCACGACCACCGCTACCGGCAGGCGGTCACTGCTGCCGCCGACGGCTGCAGGGCGGCCATCGACGCCGAGCGTTGGCTGGAGGTGGAAGGCATCGCCGTAACGGCGACCGCGACGGCGTGGTAGCCGGCCGGCGCGGGTGGTAATCCGCGGGTGGTGATCAGTGACAGGCACCGCTACGTCTTCATCGAGCTGCCGCGCACGGGCACGACCGCCGTCGCGGCCGAGCTGGTCGACAACTACGACGGACGCGAGATCCTCGGCAAGCACAGCACCTATCGCGACTTCCTGCGCATCGCCAACGACGACCAGAAGCGCTACTTCGCCTTCGCCAGCATCCGCAACCCGCTCGACGTAGCGGTCAGCCGCTACGTCCAGCTCAAGACGAACAAGGGCCAGCGCTTCACCGACCCGCTCAAGCTCAAGCAACGCGACACGGTCGTCGAGCGGATCGAGAATCGCATCTACCGCTGGGTGCAGCAGAACGACGCCACGTTCGAGCAGTTCCTGCGCCGCTGGTACGTCCTGCCCTACGACACGTGGGCCAGCCTCGACCACCGACGGATGGACGCCGTCCTGCGCTTCGAGCACCTCGGCGACGACTTCGCCCAGACGCTGCGGCGCATCGGCATCGAGCCGCTCCGGCCGCTGCCACAGGTGAACGTCACGCCCGCCCGGGAGCGGGACTTCGTCAGCTACTACGCCGCGGGCGCGATTGGGCGGGCAGTGTGGGTCTTCGGCCCATACATGCGCGAGTGGGGTTACGAGTTCCCCGCGTCGTGGGGTTCGCCGAAGGTGCCGCTGTGGGCGCGCCTCGCCTACCGCGTCGCACGCGTCTTCCGGACGATCTACTGGCGCTTCATCCGGGTCGCGCGCGGCGCACGCAGGCCGAAGCTCGCCCCCGGCTGAGCCGAGGTGCCGGCGCCTCAGTACCCGTGTCTTCGCATCGCACGCCCTAGCCACAGCCGCAGCCAGCGATCGGCGAACGGATGGATGTGCTCCCGCCAACGCGAGGCGGCGGCCGCGTCGAGCCCGGATTCGCCCCACCGGAAGCCGCGGCTGACGACCTTGACGTCGGTCGGCTGCTCGGGCAGGGGCAGGCCGAGGAACTCGAACAGCGGCGGCAGGGTGCCCTCCGACTGCACGACGAGGTCCTCGAAGCGCAGCACCCGGTAGCGGTCGGGATAGCGGCGCGCGTACCGCCGATGCCGGCGCGCCGCGTCAGCCCATACCCAGGTCGTCTGCACCAGCAACACGGTCTCGAGCAGCAGCGGCAACTTCATCAGCCAGGAATAGGGCCGCCGCGGCTTGCCCCGTCGGCGCTGGCGATCCGAGACATAGACAGCACGCGGGTCGCGCAGCATGTGCACGACGCGCCCGTCGGGAAACCACTCGAGCAACGTGTCGACGTACGCCAGGTGGGCTGGCGTCTTCTCGCCCGGCACCGGTCGCCCGAGGTGGTCGGCGTACACGCGCAGCATCGCTCGAAAGATTCCGCGTTCCGTCCGCTCCTCCGACAGCAGCGCGCGCTCGAACTCCTCGGGCGGAATCTCGCGCGTCAACCAGCGCCAGTACGGGCTGACCTCACGCCAACGCGAGCGGCGCTGGAACTCGCCCGAGTAGATGAACTCGACCAGCCGCTTGATGGTCGCGTCGTCGGCCACGTCACCCAGCCGGCGGAAGTAGAAGCGGGCGCCTTCGTGCGGCAGCACGTGTCCCAGGAAGTGGGTCTCGGTCGCGACGGCGACGAGAGGCGACGTCTCGAGCAGGCGCCGCAGCAGGGTCGTGCCGCTGCGGTTGACGCCGACGACGAAAACAGCCTCGGGCCGGCGCTCGGTGGAACTTGTTAGCATGCGCCTCCATCGTCCGTGAAGGGGAAGCTATTCTAGACACGGTGAGGCGTGCCTCCTGGCCGCCATTCCTGGCGCGCAACGACGTCCGCCTCTTCCTGACCAGCTTCGCGATCCTCTACGTCGAGCTGCTGCTCATCCGCTGGATCCCGTCGAACGTCAGGTACATTGGCTTCTTCTCGAACTTCCTGCTGATCGCGAGCTTCCTGGGCATTGGGCTGGGCATCCTGCTCGGTCGGCGGGGCGCCAATCCACGCCTGTCGCCCTTCGCCTTCCTGTTCGCCGGCGTCGCCGCGCTGATCTACCAGGTCCAGCTCAACGTCCAGGTGCAGTCGACCGACGAGCTCTTCTTCGGGCTCGCCGAGAGCACCGCCGCGAACATCAACTTCCTGGTGCTGCCGCTTGCCGTTGCGCTGGTCGTGGCGCTGCTGGCCAGCCTCGCCCTGCCGCTCGGTCCTCTGCTCAAGAGCATGCGGCCGCTCAAGGCGTATGCGATCGACATCATCGGCTCGATGAGCGGGATCGCCGGGTTCGCCATCCTCTCTGCGCTGGGCACGGAGCCGCTGGTCTGGTTCACCGTGGCAGCCGGCCTCGTGATGCTCGTCGAGCTCGGCCGCAACCGGCTCATCTGGGCGCTGGCCAACGGCGTCGTGCTGCTCGGCGTGGTGGGGATCGTCGCCGCCAACCAGGCACCTGTGTTCTGGTCGCGCGAGGAGGTCTGGTCGCCCTACTACCGCATCGACTCACACGTTGGCGCCGACGGCGTCGAGCAGCTGTGGGTCGACGGCATACCGCACCAGGCGTTGCACCCGGTCGACAAGCCCAACATGGAGCCCTTCTACGAGCAGGTCTACCGCTGGTTCCCCGATCGCGTCTTCGAGCGTGTGCTCGTCGTCGGCGCCGGCAGCGGCAGCGACGTCGCCATCGCACTGTCGCGCGGCGCCCAGCACGTCGACGCCGTGGAGATCGACCCCGAGCTGATGCGCGTCGGCCGCGAGCGCCACCCGAACCGGCCCTACGACGACCCGCGCGTAACGCGCCACATCAACGACGGCCGCGCCTTCCTGCGCACCATTCCGCCGGCCACGAAGTACGACCTGGTCCTGTTCGCGCTGCCCGACTCGCTGACACTCGTCAGCTCGCAGTCGGCGATCCGGCTCGAGTCATTCCTGTTCACCGAGCAGGCCTTCGAGGCCGTTCGAGAGCGGCTGACGGATGACGGCATCTTCGTCCTCTACAACTACTACCGCCAGGAGTGGCTGATCACCAAGCTCGGCACGATGCTCGAGGAGGTGTTCGCGCATCCGCCGCTGGTGCAGCTGTATGGCGCCCGCGCGGCAACGCTGGCGGCGGGTCCACTCGTCGAGTCGCTGCCCCGCCAGGTCCCACCAGGCGGGAGCGTCGAGTCGCCCGACCGGCTCCCGCCCGGCGAGGGGGTGGACCCAGCGCCGCAGGTGGGCGTACCGCAGCCGGTGCATGCGACCGACGACTGGCCCTTCCTCTACCTGCGAACGCCGTTCATCGCCGACTACTACCTGGCTGCGCTGGGCATCGTGCTGCTGTTGGCGCTGATGGTGGTCGCCGGTGCGGCCAAGGTGACCGGTACGACCATTCGCCGCTTCAGCCCGCACTTCTTCGTGCTCGGCGTGGCGTTCCTGCTGCTCACCACGCGCAGCCTGGTCAGCTTCAGCCTGCTCTTCGGCACGACATGGGTGGTCAACGCGATGGCCTTCTTCGCCATCCTGGCCAGCGTGCTGCTGGCCATCTTCGTCAACGCACGCTGGCCCATCCGCCGGCCGACGATCTTCTATCTGCTGCTGTTCGCGTCGATCGCGCTGGCCTTCCTGCTGCCGCCCGAGTCGCTGCTGTTCGACCCGCCCTGGCTGCGCTACGCCGTCGCGGCGGCGATCGCCTTCGCGCCGGTCTTCTTCGCTAACCTCGTCTTCTCGTACTCCTTCCGCGACACCGCCACAGCCGACATGGCCTTCGCCAGCAACCTGCTCGGCGCGATGGTCGGCGGCGCGCTCGAGTACCTCGCACTGATCACCGGCTACCGCTTCCTGCTCGTCGTCGTCGCGTTGCTCTACGCGCTGGCCTGGCTGTTTGCCACCAGGCTGAGGGTCCTCGCCGACACCGAGCTGGCGACCGATACGGAGCGGGAAGCCACCGCCCACGCGCCGGCGCCGCAACCGCTCCCGCCCGAACCGGCGGCCTAGCCGCCCCTACCGCTCCACGATGGCCTTCGGGATGCGCGGCGCCGGTACCGGCCGCGCCACTGCCA
>JALYGJ010000059.1 GCA_030777155.1 Chloroflexota bacterium
ACGGGGGAGTGCTCGGCGCGGCCGGCCGTTGATCGCGACCCGGCGCTCGCAGGTCGACAAGCAGCACGAGGCAGTGGCGCGAGTCGGTTAGCATGCCGGTCAGCCGGCGCCGCGCCACGACCCGGCACGCCGCTGCGGGCGCATTCCAAGCGGGCGCACTCGAAGCACGCCCGGCGGTGTGTGCCCGCACGCGACTCGGGACTTCGGTAACATTGGAAAAACCCCGGAGGACGCGTTCTGTGGCGAAGTATGTCTTTGTGACCGGAGGGGTGACCTCGTCGCTCGGCAAGGGCATCACCGCCGCCAGCATCGGGCGGCTGCTCAGGAGTCGGGGACTCTCGGTCTCCATCCTCAAGCTCGACCCCTACATCAACGTCGACCCGGGAACCATGTCGCCCTATCAGCACGGCGAGGTCTTCGTCACCGACGACGGGGCCGAAACGGACCTCGACCTGGGCCACTACGAGCGCTTCATCGACGAGAACCTGACCCAGCTGTCGAACGTCACCACCGGTCGGATCTACCAGGCCGTGATCGCCAAGGAGCGGCGTGGCGACTACCTCGGCGGGACCGTCCAGGTCATCCCGCACATCACCAACGAGATCAAGGAGCGCATCGTGCGCGTCGCCCGCGATGGGCGGGCCGACGTCGTGATTGTCGAGGTCGGCGGGACGGTCGGCGACATCGAGAGCCTGCCCTTCCTCGAGGCCATCCGACAGATGCGCAAGGACGTCGGCCGGAGCAACGTGCTCTACGTCCACGTCACGCTGCTGCCCGCGCTGACGGCCACCGGCGAACTGAAGACGAAGCCCACGCAGCACTCCGTCAAAGAGCTGCGCGGCATCGGCATCCAGCCCGACATCATCATCGCGCGCAGTGACCAGCCGGTGGCGGACGAGCTGCGCGAGAAGATCGCCCTGTTCTGCGACGTGCCCGTCGAGGCGGTCATCCCGGCGCCCACGGCCGAGACGATTTACGAGGTTCCGCTGCAGTTCCACGCCCACGGACTGGACGAGCTGATCGTGCGCGAGCTCGGCCTGGTAGGGCAGGCCAGGCCGGCCGACCTGACCGCCTGGCGGGCACTCGTCGAGCTGATCAAGCGGCCCAAGGAGGAGCTCGAGATTGCGCTGGTCGGCAAGTACATCGAGCTGCCCGACGCCTACCTCTCGGTCAGCGAAGCGTTGCGCCACGCCGGCTGGGCGCACAACCGCGACGTCAAGATCCGCTGGGTCGACTCCGAGTCGCTGACCGAGGACAACCTCGACCAGGTACTCGGTGGCGCGGCCGGCGTGCTCGTGCCCGGCGGCTTTGGCCATCGCGGCATCGAGGGCAAGGTGCTTGCCGCCCGCTACGCGCGCGAGCGGAAAGTGCCGTATCTCGGGCTGTGCCTGGGGCTGCAGTGCGGCGTGATCGAGTTCGCGCGCGACGTCGTCGGCGCCAGGGACGCCAACTCGACCGAGTTCGACGTCTTCACCTCCGACCCGGTGATCGACTTCATGCCTGACCAGCGCGAGCTCGAGGAGAAGGGCGGCACGATGCGCCTCGGCCTTTACCCGGCCCGCCTGACGCCCGGCTCGAACGCCGCCCGGGCCTATGGCGAGGAGATCGTCTACGAGCGTCACCGCCACCGCTTCGAGGTCAGCAACCGCTACCGTGACGCGCTCGAGGGCGCCGGCATGGTCCTCTCCGGCCAGTCGCCCGACGGCCGGCTCGTTGAGATCGTCGAGCTGCGCGACCACCCGTGGTTCGTGGCCAGCCAGTTCCACCCCGAGTTCCGGTCACGTCCCGACCGGCCGCACCCGCTCTTCACCGGGTTCGTGCAGGCCGCCATCGCCCATGCCCGCGCCGGGCGGGATGAGCGGCCGAAAGTGGCCGCCGCGTCGGCCGGCTGAGGGGCGCCGGGCAGTGACCGAGGCGGCGGATATGACGACCTCGGCGCCTGACCGGTTCCTGCTAGAACACGCACCGGCGGCGCCGCGTTCGCTCGACCCGGCGCTGGTCAGCGCGCGCGACTCGCTCCGCGCCGCGCTCGCCGAGTTGCGCACCGTGCGCGACGACGCGCTCGAGCGGCGATGGCCATGGCGGGGGGACGCGGCCGACGTGCGTTACGGGTTCTATCGGCAGTACGAGGAGCTCGAGGGAGCGCGCGCGGCAGCCGGTCGTGCACTCGTGACCGCGCGCGAAAGCGACACCCCGGCACGCCCGCTCGTGGCGGCCGCGACGGCGGCGCGCTGGGATCTGCACGGCCTGCTCGCCGGGCTGGCCGACGACGATCTCGACCGCGATCCGGGCAATGGCGAGTGGAGCCTCCGCCAGACACTTGCCCACATCGTCAACGTGCAGCGCGCGTACGGGTGTTACACCGCGTGGTGGCACAGCCGGCGTGACGCGGCCGCCGACGACTTCCCGGCGCACGTGCCCGACGACGCCGTACCGGGATTTCCGGAGGAGGAGGCCGACGGCGTCGGGACGCTTGCCGATGTCCAGCGTCGGCTCGACGACGTGCTTGACCTGTCGGCGGCAGTCTTCGCCGGCCTGAACGACGACGAGCTGGCCGTCCGCGCACGCTGGGCCGGGTTCGCCGTTGACGTCCGCTTCCGCGTGACGCGCTGGTCGTCGCACCTGCGCGAGCACACGCTGCAGGTCGAGAAGACGCTGACGATGATAGGCCGGCCGACGAGCGAAGTCGATCGACTGCTGCGCCTGGTCGCTGCCGGCTACGGTCGGCTGGAGGAGGAGCTGTTCATGTCGCCGGCCGACGAAGCGGCAGTCGCGGCAGCCAGCCAGCGCGCGCAGGAGGCGGCCGCTGCGGTTGCAACGCAGGCGCGTGAAATCCGGGCCGCAGCAGAGGTGCCTGCGACGGGCGAGGGGTAGACTGGGCCCATGAAGATATTTCTTGACACCGCCGACATCGAAGAGATTCGCATCGCGGCGCGCTGGGGCGTTCTCGACGGCGTGACCACCAATCCGACCCTGTATGGCAAGGTGGGCGGCTCGTACGACGACGTCTTGCGCGAGATCTGCGACCTGACGTCCGGCCCGGTCAGCGCCGAGGTTGTGGCCGAGGAGGTCGAGGGCATGCTCAGCGAAGGCCGGCACTTTGCCCGGCTGGCGCCCAACATCGTGGTCAAGGTCCCGATGAGCGAGGCCGGCCTGGAGGCCATCTCGCGCCTCGCCGAGGAAGGCATCCGGACGAACTGCACGCTCATCTTCACGGCTAACCAGGGCCTGCTCGCGGCCAAGGCGGGCGCCTCGCTGCTCTCGCCGTTCATCGGCCGCCTCGACGACATCAACGAGGAGGGCATGACGGTCATCCGCGAGCTGGTCTCGATCGTCGAGTTGCACGATCTCGATTCGGAGGTCCTCGCCGCGTCGATCCGCCATCCCCGCCACGTGACCGACGCCGCGCTGGCCGGCGCGCACGTCGCCACGCTGCCCTTCAAGGTGCTCCAGCAGCTGGTCCATCACCCGCTGACCGACAAGGGCATCAAGGCGTTCCGCGAAGACTGGGACAAGGCGCGTCAGTCAGCGGCTGCGCAGGAAGCCGAGAGGACGCCCGTCCGGCAGAACTAGCGCCGACGAGCAGAGGCCGGGCGCCGACGAGCACAGCCCTGCCTTAGAGCGCTGGCGGCAGAGCCCCGCCCTATAGCGCCGGCGTCAGTCGTCGCCCCTGTCGTCCGACTTGCCCTTGTCGTCCGACTTGCCCTCGTCGTCGGACTTGCCCTCGTCGTCGGACTTGCCGGGCTTCTCTTTGCCGCCCGCACCTCCGTCGTCTGAGCGATCCCGCCCGCCGTCGCCCCCCGATCGCGGCTGGCTGACCGTCACGTCGGTCTCCGCCTCCTCGGTCGGCTGGGGCAGTACCTCGGATCCCGGCGTCGGCGGATCGTCGGCCAGGCCAGGAGCCGGCTGGAAGCCGGCCCCGAGGAGGTATGCGCCGGTCACGGCGGCGGCCAGCAGCAGTACCAGGCCGGCGATCAGCACCACCGCTACTCCGCGCCGGGCGACGTCCCGGTCGGCCGGCGGATATGCGCGGGCTGGAGGTCCGCCAGGGACGCGAGCGGGAGTGATCGCCGACGTCGCCGGCAGTCCCGTTACCGCCGGCAGCGCAACGGTCGGTGCGAAAGGCAGCTGGCTGCGCCACGTGCGCAGCTCGTTGGCGAGGACGCGCGCGCTCGGCCGGCGCGCGGGGTTCGGATCGAGCCCGGCCATGATCAGGGACATCAGTCGGACCGGGGCATCGGGGATGGCGACAGGCGGCCGGCGGTGCTCCTCGGCCAGCGCCGCCGGCGTATCCGCTTCGTACGGACGGCGGCCGGCGAGCATCTCGTAGAGGGCGCACGACAGCGAGAAGACGTCACTCGCCGGGTACGGCGGTGCGCCAGCGAGTTGCTCGGGCGCCATGTAGGGCAGCGTGCCGACAACGATCGGCCGGCCGCGACGGTCGTCCTCGAGCGCTGCGGCGGCGATGCCGAAGTCGGTCAGCCGCGGACGTCCATCCTCGCCGAGCAGGATGTTGCCCGGCTTTACGTCGCGGTGGACGATGCCCGCGGCGTGCGCGTGGGCCAGGGCGGCAGCCACTTCTGTGGCGATCCGGGCGGCCTCGGGCGCGCTTACTCGGCCGTCCTCGGCGAGCTGCTGAGCAAGCGTCCGGCCGGTGACGAGCGGGAAGACGAGCGCCGCCTGGCCGTCGTCGAAGTGACGGGCAAGCAGCGGCACGATGGTGGGGTGCTCGAGCCGGGCAGCAGTCTGAGCCTCGGCCGCCAGCCGCCGGCGGGCGCCCGCGTCGGTGAGCAGATGCGGATGGAGCACCTTGAGCGCGACCTCCTCGCGCCGCCGGGGATCGTACGCACGCCACACGACGGCCGTCTCGGAGGTGGCCAGCTGCTCACGCAACTCGTAGTGCGCGAAACGTGCAGTGGCGGTCGCCGCGGACATTCGCCCACGGTACTGCCGATCGTGCTGCGCCCGGTTGGCCGGCGTTGTCGAGCAGGCTCGCAGGCGCCTAACAGAGCCGCGGGCAGCGGCGCAGCGGTGTAGCGGCTATGCAGCCGCATCGCCGGCGCCCAGCGTCGGCTGCGGCGGGTGCGGGGCGCGGACGGCCGACGCTGTAGGCACCCGCCCGCCGGGCTGGCCGCCCACACGGACCCGTTCACGCTCTTGACCGGTTCTCGGGGGGTGCTATGATCAGTCAGCCCCGCTTCCCCCAACTCGGCCGGCCCATGGCTCCGATTGGGAAAGGTCCCAAGTGGCCTGTGCGTGCGGTCCCCCGCGTCTCCCTCAGGCGGACCCCGAGCACAGCCCTCCCACGCGCAGCGCGCCCAAGCGCAGCCAGCGCCCGACAAGGAACGCACGAGCGCAGATGAACATCAATGAGCTGAAGAGCAAGAACTTCAACCAGCTGGTCCAGATCGGCGGTGATCTCGACCTCACGGACGCGCGCGACATGCGCAAGGACGATCTCGTCGAGCGCATCCTGCAGCGCCAGGTCGAGCGGAGCGGCCAGGTCTACGCGACCGGCATCCTCGACATCGTCGACGATGGCTACGGCTTCATGCGCCGACGCGGCCTGATGCCCACCCCGGACGACGTCTACGTCAGCTCGAGCCAGGTCCGGCGCTTCGGCCTGCGCCCGGGCGACCGGGTCGGCGGCGTCATCCGCCAGCCGAAGGAGGGCGAGAAGTACTGGGGCCTGGTGCGTGTCGAGTCGGTCAACGGCGTCGATCCCGAAACAGCCAGGCGGCGCCCGCACTTCGATGCGCTGACGCCTATCCACCCGATCGAGCTGATCAACCTCGAGACCGAGCCGAAGAACCTGAGCCAGCGCCTGATCAACCTCGTCAACCCGCTCGGCAAGGGCCAGCGCGCGCTGATCGTGTCGCCGCCCAAGGCGGGCAAGACGATGCTGCTCAAGCAGATCGCCAACGGGATCACCGCCAACTACCCCGAGGTGCTCTTGATGGTCGCGCTCATCGGCGAGCGGCCGGAGGAAGTGACTGACATGCGCCGCTCGGTCAAGGGCGAGGTCATCTCCTCGACCTTCGACGAGCCGACCGAGAACCACACGCGGGCCGCCGAGATGGCGCTCGAGATCGCCAAGCGACAGGTCGAGACGGGCCGCGACGTGGTCATCCTGCTTGACTCGATCACCCGCCTCGCGCGCGCCTACAACCTGGCCCTGCCGCCGTCGGGGCGGACGCTGTCGGGCGGTATCGACCCCATCGCGCTGTACCCGCCCAAGCGCTTCTTCGGTGCTGCCCGCAAGATCGAGGAGGGCGGCTCGCTCACGATCATCGGCACCTGCCTGGTCGACACCGGCTCGCGCATGGACGATGTGATCTACGAGGAGTTCAAGGGGACCGGTAACTCGGAGCTGATCCTCGACCGCAAGCTGGCCGAGAAGCGCGTCTTCCCGGCGATCGACGTCCAGCGCTCGGGGACGCGGCGCGAGGAGCTGCTGCTCGAGGAGGGCACGCTGCGCATGGTTTGGACGATGCGCCGGATGCTTTCGGCGGTCGGCACCAACGAGGGGATCGAGCTACTGCTCAACCGCCTCGCCAAGACGCAGTCGAACGCGGAGTTCCTGGCCAGCCTGACGAAGTCGGCCGGCGCCGTCGAGGGCTAGGCCCGGAACGCCAGGCTCGAGCCAGACGCGCCCGGCGGTCGTACCGGGCTGACAGAGTCACTGATCAGTTAGTACCGACAATTCGGGACCAACTGGCCGTGGTACGTGGGCTTGACCTGACCGGTACTCTCAGTCGGGCCGTCACGGCGACGGCACAAACACCTCTCGAGGGGAAGAGGATTGCCTACGCTGGGACGGGAAGCGTCGTTGGGGCTGGGCCGCGCGATCGTTACGCTGACGGTCGTCAGCCTGCTGTTTCTCCACGTCGGACCCGGCACAACCTTTGGCCGGCCTGCAGTCGACCCGGCGTCGAAGATCGACGGCCGGGTGATCGCCGACACCGCCAACGGCCGGCGGGCACCGGTGATCGTCTATCTGGCCGACCAGGCTGACGTCAGCGCCGCAGCGGCGATGACCGACCACGACGCTCGCGGCTGGTTCGTTTACCGCACCTTGACCGAGCACGCCGAGCGAACGCAGGCCGGGCTGCGCGGCTTCTTCAAGGCGCGCGGCGTCCCCTTCCGCTCGTTCTGGGTGGCGAACATGCTGGCCGTCGAAGCGGACCTCGGGCTCGTCGAGACACTCGCCGCACGGGGTGACGTCGCGCGCATCGACTCGAACCAGCCAACACGCTGGATCGACGAGCCGCTTGAGCCGACTTCGGATGCGACGACCGAGGCGACGACAAGCGTGACGCTGGGCGTCAGGAACGTGCGGGCGCCGGCCGTCTGGTCGCTCGGCTACACCGGCCAGGGGATCGTGATGGCCAGCCAGGACACCGGCGTGCGCTGGACGCACACCGCGCTCAAGAAGCGCTACCGCGGCTGGAACGGCAGCAGCGCCAACCACAACTACAACTGGCACGACGCCATTCACCGTGGCGGCGGCATCTGCGGTCCGGACACGACGGCGCCGTGTGACGACCACGGCCACGGGACGCACACCGTCGGTACGTTCCTCGGCGACGATGGGAGCACGCGGATCGGGGTAGCGCCCGGCGCGAAGTGGGTTGCCTGCCGCAACATGAACCAGGGTTCGGGCACGCCGAGCAGCTACGCCGAGTGCTTCGAGTTCTTCATCGCGCCCACCAACCTGAAGGGCACGAATCCGAATCCTGCGCTCCGGCCGCACGTCATCAACAACAGCTGGGTATGCACGCCGGGCGAAGGCTGCACGACTGGCCGCGAGCTCGAGACGATCCTCAAGAACGCGCAGGCGTCGGGCATCTTCATCGTCGCCGCCGCCGGCAACGACGGCCCGAGCTGCTCGACGATCGACTACCCGCCGGCGATCTATCCGGCGTCCTTCACGATCGGCGCAACCGATGCCAGCACCAATACGCTGGCCGGGTTCAGCAGTCGCGGCCCGGCGTACTACAACGGCTCGACGATCCTCAAGCCGAACATCTCGGCCCCCGGCGTGAGCGTTCGGTCGGCCGACCGCACCAGCAACACCGCCTACTCGTATCGCTCGGGCACTTCGATGGCCGCACCGCACGTCGCCGGCGTCGTCGCCTTGCTATGGTCGGCCCGGCCGCACCTGGTTCGCGACATTCCCGCGACACGGACCGCCCTTCTGCGCTCGGCCAATGGCGCGGTCACGGTTTCGCCCAACCAGACGTGTGGCGGCAGGAGCTCGACCTCGATCCCCAACAACTCCTTCGGCTACGGTCGTGTCGACGCGCTTGCCGCGCTCGAGGCGGCGCCGCCACCACCTTCCCCGACTCCCAGCCCGAGCCCGACGGCAACCCCGACTGCCTCGCCGACCCTCGCGCCGACCGCGGCGCCGACGTCCGACGTCGACCCGCCGCCGGCCACCGTCCCCGACGCTCCGCGCGACGTGGTGGCGACGGCGGCCGACGCGTCGGCTCACGTCAGCTGGAGCGCTCCGGCATCTGACGGAGGCAGCGCCATCACCGGCTACACCGTCACCTCTGACCCGGGCGCGCTGACCTGCGCCACGGCCGGTGAGCTCTCGTGCACCGTCGGCGGGCTGACCAACGGCACGACCTACACCTTCACGGTCAGCGCGACGAACGCGATCGGTACCGGGCCACCCTCCGCCCCATCGAACAGCGTCACGCCGAGCGCGCCCGACACGTCGGCGCCGATCGTCTCCGCGCCGAGGGCTGCCTTCGTCTCGCCGCAGCAGGTCAGTACGACGGTCGCCACGCGGGTGTCCTGGACGGCGGCGACCGATCCGTCGGGCATCGCCAGCTATCGACTGCAGCGAAGCCAGGACGGCGGTTCGTGGACGACGGTAACTTTGCCGTCGCCGAGCGCAACGAGCGTGACGATCAGGCTGGCCTCGGGTGCCTACCACCGCTTCCGGCTGCGCGCGACCGACGGTGCCGGCAACGTCGGCGCATACGTCACGACGCCGAGCGCGAAGCTCGGGCGGGCGCAGGAGCGAAACAGTGCCATCAGCTGGAGCGGCAGCTGGAAGCGAGTTGCGCTGTCGGGTGCGTCGGGCGGTTACGTGCGCAAGTCGACAGCCGCCGGCAGCCGGGCGACATACTCGTTCAGCGGCACGGCCGTTGCCCTCGTCTCGACGCGCGGACCCAGCCGCGGAATCGCCGAAATCTGGCTCGACGGGACGAAGGTGGCGACGATCGACCTGTACGCCTCGTCGCTCCAGACGAGCCGCGTCGTATGGGCGTCAGGCACGCTCACGGCGGGCAGTCACACGCTGCAGGTGCGCGTCACCGGCACGCGCAACCCGGCCTCGTCCGGTGTCCGCGTCGACGTCGACTGTTTCCAGCGCTGGTCGCCGGCAACCTGACGTTACCCGGGCTGGCCGCGCGGCACGGCCACGGCGCGCGGCGGCGCGCCCATGCGGCCGCCCGGCTACGATCGGCGCTGATGTTTCTCGACGAGGTCACGATCACCGTCCGCGCCGGCGACGGCGGCGACGGTGCGGCGACCTTCCGCCGCGAGGCGCACGTTCCGCGCGGCGGTCCTGACGGCGGTGATGGTGGTCGCGGCGGGTCCGTCTACCTGCGCGTCGACGCCGGCGAAACGATGCTCGTCGAGTACCGCTTCAAGCATCACTTCCGCGCCGAGGCGGGCGGCAATGGCGGGCCGTCGCGGCGCCACGGCAGGGCTGGCCGCGACCTCGAGCTGCCCGTTCCGCCGGGGACGGTGGTCACGGATCTTGCGACGAACGACCTGATCGCCGATCTCGTCGTGTCCGGCCAGCGGGTGCTCGTCGCCCGCGGCGGACGCGGCGGACTGGGCAACGTTCACTTCGCCACCGCCACCCACCGCACGCCGCGGCACGCGCAGAAGGGGGAGCCCGGCCAAGAGCGCCGGCTGCGGCTGGAGTTGCGCCTGATCGCCGATGTCGGGTTGATCGGGCTGCCCAACGCTGGCAAGAGCACGTTGCTGGCCGCCCTGACGGCCGCCACGCCACAGATCGCGCCCTACCCGTTCACGACGCTTGAGCCGAACCTGGGCGTGCTCGACTTCGCCGCCCACCATCCAACCGACGAGCGCCGCGTCACGATCGCCGACCTGCCCGGGCTGATCGAGGGCGCGAGCGCTGGCGCCGGGCTCGGTCACGCTTTCCTGCGCCATGCGGCGCGAACGCGGCTCCTGGTTCACGTCGTCGACGTCGCGGCCCCCAACCCGGAGCGCGACTACGAGGTGATCGGCGAGGAGCTGACGGCCCACGACCGGGCGTTGCTCGACAAGCTGACCCTCGTCGTGGCCAACAAGATCGACCTGCCCAAGGCCCAGGCGAACCTCGAGCCATTCCGTCGGCGGCGGCGAGCCGAAGGGCGTGAGGTCGTGCCGATCTCGACGATGGCCGGCGAGGGGATCGACGTGTTGATCGCCCGGCTGGCGCGGCTGCTGCCCGACGCGGCGACCCTGGCCCAGCCCGGCGCACCAGCCGGCGTCGTCGTCCATCGGCTCGAGTCTGCTGGCGACGCCTTCGCCGTCGAGCGCGAGGATGGCGCCTTCCGTGTTCGCGGCCGGCGCATCGAGCGCCTGGCGGCGCAGACGGACTTCGACAACGAAGAGTCAGCGGAGCGGTTCCAGCGCCACCTGGCACGCCTGGGCGTGGAGCGCGAGCTCGTGCGTGCCGGGGTCATCGCCGGCGATACGGTTCGCATCGGCGGCGTCGAGCTCGAGTGGCAGGACGAGACGGCCGACGCGTGAGGGGACGACCGGCGGCGGCCGGTGGCGCGGGCAGCTCGCCGCGCTGGGGTGTCCTGGGCGGCACCTTCGACCCGGTTCACTACGGCCACCTCGTCATCGCCGAGCAGACGCGCGAATCGCTCGACCTTGCCGGCGTCCTGTTCTTGCCGGCGGCGCAGCCACCGCACAAGACGGCGGTTCGGATCAGCGCCGCCGAGCACCGCCTGGCGATGGTCGAGCTCGCCATCGCCGGTAATCCAGGTTTCGCGCTACTGCGCTCCGAGATCGAGC
The DNA here is from genome assembly GCA_030777155.1 of Chloroflexota bacterium. GTDB lineage: Bacteria > Chloroflexota > Limnocylindria > Limnocylindrales > CSP1-4 > JALYGJ01. The sequence goes on from JALYGJ010000059.1 coordinate 11,053, forward strand.
GTGGCGGACGCTCGTACACCGTCGAAACGATGGGACGCCTGACCAGCGAACGGCCGGCCGACCGGTTCGTATTCATCGTCTCGACCGAGGCGGCGCTCGACCTGCCCACGTGGCGCGAACCGCGCCGCCTGCTCGAGCTGTGCGAGATCGCCGTTGTCCCTCGCCTCGGCTACCCGCTCGTCGACGCCGCCTGGCCGACGCGCCACTTTCCCGGGCTCGAGGACCGCTTCCTGTTCGTCGACTCGCCGGCACTCGGGCACTCGGCATCGGACATCCGGGCGCGTGCGGCCGCCGGGCGGACGATCCGCTATCTCGTCCCGGCCGTCGTGCAGGCGTACATCGACCAACATCGGCTATACAGAGAGGCAGATGAGCGACCAGCTACCTGAACCAACTCCGCGGCTCGGGCTGCCCCGCCGGGCAGCACCGGCTGGGCGCCGACCGACCACCGAGCAGCGTGCTCCCGAGCACGATCCCGAGGCGCTCGCGCTGGCCCGGCGCATCGTCGACCTGGCCGAGGACAAGAAGGCATCGGACATCATGCTGCTCGATATCGGCCGGCTGACCAGCATGGCCGACTACTTCGTCATCTGCTCGGGCGCATCCGAGCGCCAGCTGGGTGCGATCGCCGACGGCATCACATCGGGCCTGCGCGACGATGGCGTCCGCCCGATCGGGCGCGAGGGATCGGCCAGCGCACACTGGCTGCTGATCGACTACGGGTCGGTCATCGTGCACGTGATGGCGCCGCCTGAGCGCGAGTTCTACCAGCTCGAGCGGCTTTGGGCCGACGCGCCGCTGCTGTTGCGTCTCCAATAGCGGGAGCGGCGTTACAGCTCCGTTACAGCTGTCCAGTAGGAAGGTCGCCGCAACAGACGGTACCTCCTGGTCATTTGGACCTCAGCGAAGCCCACCTAGCATCCCCGCATGGCTTCGCTTGGCAATGGATGTCCGCAATGCACCCGCCGCCTCGTCACCTCGCGGTTCGACGCGACGTTCCGCCTGCCTGACGGTAACGAGCGGCTGTGCTTCGGCCTGCCGGCGGGGCTGTGCGAGGACTGCGAGCAGCTGTACATCGATCCCGACCTGATCGCGCTGCTCGACCTGCCGCACGGGCGGTGCGTCTTCGCCATCGAGTCGGACCAGGTGCTGATGCGCGAGGCCTGGTCAGGCGCCGACTGATACTCCAGGCGGGCGCGTCGCGGAACCTCCTCTCCTACCGACGCGCTCGCCGATCCAGCCCAGCAGGGCCAGCCGCGACCGGTCATCCGAGATTGAGCGCGCGCTCCCGTCCCGACCGATGCCCTTGCTCAGCAGGTCGACGTCGAGGAGTCCGGCGAGCGCGGCATCCAGCGACTCGGCATCCCAGCGCGCTGCCTGTTCGGCCAGCTTCTGGACACGGAAAGGCTGCATGCTCATCGTCCGAACCAGTTCCGGCGGGCGCGTTCCCGCGCTGAGGTGATCGCGCACGACGATGAGCTCGCGCAGCCGCCTGTGCAGCTGCGCGATCAGCAGCGCCAGCGGCGCACCGGCGTGGAGCAGCCGCTCGGCCAGCCCGGCCGCGTCGCCCGCGCGACGAGCGCCAACGGCGTCGAGAAGCGCCCACGTCGAGCCTGGGATCGCCTCGCTCGTCAACTCCGCGACGTCTTCGCGCGTGACCGTTTCGCCCGGCCGGTAGAGGCTCAGCTTCTCGAGCTCGGCGTTGGCAACCTCCGCCTGGCGTCGCCGATCGATGTCGCCTTCGCGTACGTGCGCGCCGACGCGCTGCGCGAGCAGCCGCGCCGCGCCCGGCCCCACCCTCAGGTCCAGTTCGGCTGCACGCGCTTCGATCCATGCCTCCATCCGGTCGCGTGTCAGGGCCGGGAACTCGCGCACGAGGCCACCAGCCGCGGCGACGGCGTCGCGCAGGCCGGCGTTCGGTGCGGCCAACGTGCGGCTGCCTGCGGCAAGCAGGTCGAGAAAGCACAGCCCGTTGCCCGGCGCAACTGCCGCGAGCAGGGCGTGCAGCCGCTGGCGTGCCGACGACTCGGCGACGAGCGACGCCGGTTGGCGGACCACGACGAGGGTGCCGCCGCCGAAGAGCGGGCTGGTCGTGAGACGCTGCTCGATCTCATCGAGCGTGCGGCCGCGGGCGGCGGCCACGCCCGCGCCCTCGTCGCCGTCGGCGGCTGTTCGCCAGATCTCGATTCGCTGGCCCAGGTCCGCCTCCAGTTGCCGCGCGTGAGCTGCGCCAGCCTGCTCGATGGCATAGGCATCCTCGCCCCAGAAGTAGGCCAGCGCCTCGTTGCTCATCGCCCGCCAGCAGCCGACATGGCGGCACGACTGATCGCCGCCTCGGCCCACGCAAGCCGCGCAACGTCTGCCGCGCCGATGCCGGCCAGGTGGCACAGGCTCTCTTCCAACTCGCGTGCCCGCTGGCGCCCGAGATTGATCGGCCCTGCCTGCTCCGGATGTCGGGCGAGCCACTCGTCGAACCGTTCGTCGAGTGTGACCAGTTCCTGCGTTGCGCGCTTGTCGGCGTAGGCGACGACCCGCTCCTCGATCGTCGCCGAAGCCTTCCATTGGCTGTAGTGGGCGTCGTCGGAGAGTCGGCTGGCGGGATGGTTGGCGACTGCCGATGCAAGCTCGGGGTGACCTCGCGCGGCCAGCCACGCGGCGCCGGCGGCACCGTGGCCGAGGGCGTCGCGCAGCGGGTCGGCCGCCGGCAGCACCTTGTCCACGTCGTGCAGCAAAGCGGCGACCTCGGCCAGCGGACGATCGATCGGGTGGCCGCTCTCCTCGAGCCGGGCGGCGAGGAAGGCGGCCACGTCAGCCACCGCCGAGGAATGCCGGGCGAACCACGGCGGCGGCTGCAGCGCGACGAGGATCGCCGCGGCCTCTTCGTGTGACGGCTGGGTCATCCACCCGATTCTAAGATCCCGCCGGCGCAGCCCCGGTGGGCAGCGGCAGCGGGCAGAAGCCAACCCCGGGTACAGTCTGGGCGACGGTCCGCGTCGGGAGTGGCCGGCCACCGCTCGCCTCGACGCGCAGGTCGAGCCCATCCGTGGTGATCTCGACCGAGCCGTCCAGATCGGTTCGGAACAGCTTCGCGCCGGCCTGCTCGAGGCGCTCCACGGTCCGTGGCGACGGGTGCCCGTACGGGTTCCCCCAGCCGGCGCTGATGATCGCCACGGATGGCTGGAGCCGTTGGACGAAGGCGTCGGTGGTCGCGGTCGCGCTGCCGTGGTGGGCAACCTTGAGGACATCCAACGGTCGTCCGTCGGCGGCGAGGCCATGGCCCAGCAGTTGCGGATCGATCTGTTCCTCGACGTCGCCGGTGAGCAGCAGACGCCGTTCACCGAACGTGACGTCGAGCACGGTCGAGATGTTGTTGACCGACTGCCCGCCGTCGGCCGGACGCAGCGGCACCCGCCCGGGCAGCGGCCAGCGGACGTCGATGCGTGCGCCGTCCAGGTCGATCCGATCGCCGGCCGTCAGGATCGTCGTCTGCCGCCCCAGCTCTGCCAGCCGGCGGCGGTACGCGGCGTCGCCGGGACCGAGTCCGACCATGCCCGGCTCGGCAATCCCGCCGATGCGGTAGCGATCGAGCAGCAGGGCCAGTCCGGCGACGTGATCCTCATGTGGGTGGCTCAGCACGACCAGGTCGATACGTCGATCCCACGCGGGCAGCCGCGCGTCGAGCAGGCCCAGCAGCCGATCGGGGTCGGGACCCGTGTCGACGAGGATCCGCCCCCCGGCCGCTCCCTCGAGCAGGATCGCGTCACCCTGGCCCACGTCGAGGACGGTCACGTGCAGCCGGCCGTCGGGCTTGGCACCGCCGAGCGCGAACACCACCACGGCCAGCGCGGCGACCCCTGCTGCGAGCGCGCGTGAGTAGCGGCTGGTCGGCGCGGTTCGCGCGTCCGTTCGACGGCGTTCGACCGAAGCGCTGGGTGGCGGGCGCGGGGAGGCGCGTGCCGTGCGCCGTAACAGGAGCGCGACCAGGCCGGTGGCGAGGAGCGCGCCGACAAGGTCGAGCGGCGGCGGCAATCCAATGCTCGCCAGCGGCAGCGAGGCCGACAGCTGTGCCACCCCGATCAGGCCGCCCACGCCCAGGGCGCCGGCAAGCGTGAACGGCGCAAGGAGCAGCGGCGGCAAGCCGAGGCCGACGAGGGCCGACACGGCAAGGGCGGCAGCAGCGGTGATCATCGCCGGCGCAACGAGCGGTGTGGCGAGCAGGTTGGCCAGTGGCGCGACCGGCGACAGCCGGCCGAAGTGGAACAGCACCAGCGGCAGCGTCGCGGCCTGTGCCGCAAGTGACACGGCCAGGCCGTCGACCATCAGCGCCGGCGTCCGTGCGGGCAGGAAGCGGCGCGTCGCGTCGGCCAGCGGGCGCGCCCAAGCGAGCAGCCCGGCCGTGGCGGCGAGCGATAGCTGAAAGCCGATGTCGCCGACGACCGCTGGCTCGGCCAGCAGCAT
>JALYGJ010000060.1 GCA_030777155.1 Chloroflexota bacterium
GGCGACGCCGGCAGGCCCCGACCGATGGACTCCGGCGCCGGCCCGCCGCCGGCACGGACGAACCGCCGCGGCGGGTCGGCCAGCAACGCCGCCACCCGCCGCACGGCGTCGGCGGGCGACAGCGGGAACGAGGGATCCTGTGCCATGTCGATCGCCATGCGCAGCGCGGCTGCCGGGGAGCGCTTGCCGACGCGGACCTGGAGCAGCCAGAGCCGCCCCTGCTCGATCGTGAACTCGATGTCGCACAGGTCGGCGTAGTGGCGCTCGAGCACCTCGGCATGCCGGCGCAGCTCGGCCGCCACCGCTGGCAGCCGCTCGTCCAGCGCGGACAACGGCTGCGTCGCGAGCCCGCCGGCGACGACGTCCTCGCCCTGCGCGTTGAACATCACGTCGCCGTACAGTTCCCGCTCGCCGGTCGAGGGGTTGCGCGTGAAAAGCACTCCCGTCGCCGAATCCGCGCCGCGGTTGCCGAACACCATCGCCTGCACTGTGACCGCCGTCCCGAGGTCGTCCGGTATGCCCTCGCGCCGCCGGTAGACCACCGCCCGCTCGCTGTTCCACGAGCGAAAGACCGCCTCGGTCGCGGCGCGTAACTGTGCCCATGGGTCATCCGGCGCCTCGCCGCCGACCACGGTCCGGAAGCCGTCGCGGAAGCGGCGCAGGCAGTCGGCCGCGAAATCGGGATCGCCCGTGGCATCGGCCAGCCCGCGCCCCGTCGCCTCGTTGAGCCCCAGGTTGAGGACGGTGTCCATCATCCCGGGCATCGATACCGGCGCGCCCGAGCGGACGCTGACCAGCAGCGGGTCGGCCGGATCCCCGGACCGCCGGCCGAGCCCGTCGCCCAGGCGCGTCATCGCGGCGCGCATCTCGGCGTCGAGCGCGGGCGGCCATGCGCCGTTGAGATACTCGATACAGGCGACGGTGGTGATCGTGAACCCGGGCGGCACCGGCAGCCCCAGGTCGCGCGCCATGACGACGAGGTTGGCGCCCTTCCCGCCCAGCAGTCGGTTGAGTTCCTCGGCGCCAGCGGACGGTGGGTCGTCGAAGGGGTAGACGTAGCGCTCGCCGGGTGTCGACTGCATCGTGCTCTATGATCGGTGATCGATGGACAGAGGCCGTGGCGCATGACCGGCACGCTCGACGAGCCGGTCCTCGACCAGTTCCTGGGCGACGACGACTTCCCGATCGAGTGGGCCTCCGAGCTGGAGAAGAAGCTCTTCTGGGTCTTCGACGACCTGCACTGCCCGCACCCGCTCAGCCCGATGTTCTACGAGATCGGCGGCTGGTGGCTGACCTGCGACCACATGTTCCGCCGGTTCGGGACGCCGTTCGCGGTTGACTGGATAACCAAGAACGTCAACGGCTACCTGTACACCGCCGCCGTGCCGGCTGAGCCAGAGATGAAGGTCGACGCGATGGAGTACGGCAACCGCTACGGCGCGCGCGTGCCGTTCGACCGCTGGTACGGCGAGAACATCGGCAAGTACCTCGACGCGGTGCTGCCCACCTACGGCGAGCACTTCGCCGACTGGTGGCGTGACCGGCTGGTCCCCGAGATGCAGCGCAACTTCGCCTACCTCGAGGAGCGCCTCGACCAGCAGGACGAGCTCAGCCTGATGGAGCTGGCGACGGTCTTCGAGGACGCGATCGACGTCCACGATCGGCACTGGAAGATCCACTGGATGCTCAACTTCGCCCAACTGTCGGCGACGCTCAACCTGCGCGCCGTCATGCAGCGCATCCGCGGCTCGGTCGACGAGGCGCTGCTCGGCCGGCTCCAGAACTCGGCCTCTGACCGCAACTGGGACTCGATCGAGGCGCTGTGGCAGATGAAGGAGGAGGCGCGGGCGGATTCGGAGCTCGCCGCCGCCTTCGAGAGTGACACCGCGGCCGAGATCATCGCCGCCCTCCAGCGCTCCGAGCGCGGCCGGCGCTTCATCTCGGAGCGCGTCGAGCCGTACCAGCGCGAGTTCGGCTGGCACGCCGTATGGAGCCACGAGTTCGTCTTCCCCACCGTCTTCGAGAAGATGGAGCCGGTCATCGAGCTCGTTCGCGGCTACATCGAGACGGACTATGACTACCCGGCCTCGATCGGCGCGCTGAGGGCCGACATCGAGTCGGCGGCGCGCGAGATCCTCGAGGGCCTCGACGGCGCCGAGCTCGACGAGATACGGGCGGCGAACGAGATGAACATGCGCATGGCGCCGCTGACCCCCGACCACCACTTCTACATCGACCAGGGCGCCAACGCGCACGTCCGGCTGGTGCTCATCGCGATCGGCAGGAAGCTGGCTGCCGCCGGCGCACTCGACGAACCGGACGACGTGATCTTTCTGCGCTACAACGAGCTGCGCGTGCTGATCGCCGACCAGGCGGCGTTCGACGCGCGCGCGACAGTCGCCGAGCGCCGCGCCGAGCGCGAGCGCGCTTATTCGCTGCGCCCGCGGGCATGGATCGGCACCGCCACGCAGAGTCAGCTCGACTTCCCGTACCTGGTCAACTGGGGCTTCCCGGAGAAGTTCCACCGCAAGCCGGGCCAGGTGGCCGGGCGCGTCGAAGGCATCGGCGGATCGCCGGGGATCGTCGAGGGGACGGCGCGCGTGGTGCTGCGCGAGGACCAGTTCGACGAGGTCCGCGCCGGCGACATACTCGTCTGCCACATGACCAACCCGGCGTGGGTCGTGCTCTTCACCAAGATCAGCGGCCTGGTCACCAACGCGGGCGGCATGACGGCCCATCCGGCGGTGCTGTCGCGCGAGTTCGGCATCCCGGCCGTGGTCGGGACACAGGACGCGACGTCGCGCATCTCGACCGGCGATCGGGTGCGTGTCGACGGTGCGGCGGGCGTGGTCGAGCTCCTGGAGGCGGCGGTGAAGCCGCGCAGCGACCTCTTCACGACGGCCGGTTGACGGGCGTAGCGGCGACGATGGCGACCGAGGTCCGACCTTCGAGCCCGCTGCAGCAGACGGCGGCAACGGCGACCGACATCTGGAACGACTCGTGCGCGGTGGACGAGCTGGAGTACGCGATCGAGCACGGGGCGGTGGGCGCGACGGCCAATCCGACGATCGTCCACGACGTCTGGAAGAAGGACCCGCCGCGCTGGCGCCGCCGCGTCCGCGAGCTCGCCACGGAGCAGCCGGCGGCGACCGAAATCGACCTTGCCTGGTCGGTGGTGGAGGAGATGTCGCGCGCCGGCGCGCGGCTGCTCGAGCCGGCCTTCGAGCGCTTCGGCGGGCGGCAGGGGCGGCTCTCGATGCAGACCAACCCCACCTTCTGGCGCAGTCCTGACGAGATGCTTGCGCAGGGCCTTCACTTCACGACGGTCGCGCCCAACATCATCGTCAAGTTCCCGGCCACGCGGGCCGGGATCGCGGTGATGGAGGAAGCTACCTATCGCGGTATCTCGGTCAACGCCACCGTCTCCTTCACGGTAGCGCAGGCCGTCGCGGCTGCCGAGGCGGTCGAGCGCGGCCTCGCTCGCCGCCAGCGTGCAGGCCTGTCCACCGCTGAGATGGGCCCGGTGATAACGATCATGGTCGGCCGGCTGGAGGACTGGCTGCGCGTCCTCGTCGAGCGCGACGGGATCGTCGTCCATCCGGCGTCGCTCGCCTACTCCGGCGTGGCGGTGTTCAAGCGCGCGTATCGGATCTTCCGCGAGCGACGCTTCCGCGCGCGCCTGCTGGCGGCCGCCATCCGCCACCACCTCCATTGGTCTGAGTTCGTCGGTGGCGATGTCGTGATCACCCTCCCTTCGGCGTGGCAGAAGCGGTTCAACTCCTCGGCAATCGCGGTGCGCGAGCGAATCGACGAGCCCGTCGACCGCATCTACATCAGTGAACTGCTCGACCGGTTCCCCGACTTCGCGCGCGCCTACGACCCGGACGGCCTGGCGATCGCCGACTTCGACTCCTTCCCGCCCACGATCCGGACGCTGCGCGCGTTCATCAACAGCTATCACGACCTGCTCCACGCCGTCACCGAAGCACAGCTGCCCAACCCCGACGTGAAGGGCTGAAGCAGGCGCTTGTTCGAGTACGCGCGGCCGACCGACCTTGCCCAGACCTTCGCCCTGCTCGGCGACGTTGCCGATGCGCGCCTGCTGTGCGGTGGCACGGACCTCCTGGTCGGCCTGCGCAAGGGCACTGTCCGGCCGTCGCTGGTCGTCGACATCAAGCGCGTGGGCGAGTTGCAGCCGGCCATCGAGCAGCGCGACGGCTTCCTGCGCATAACCGCGACGACCGTGCTCACCAGAGTGATCGAAGACGAGCGCGTCCGGTCGGCCTTTCCCGCCCTCGTCGAGGCGGCAATGGTTGTCGGCTCGATCCAGATCCGTAACCGCGCGACGCTCGCCGGCAACCTGTGCAATGCGTCGCCGGCCGCCGACACCGCGCCGCCGTTGCTCGTCTACGGGGCTGTGGTCGAGCTGGCCAGCGCCGCCGGCTCGCGTCGCGTCCGGCTCAGCGACTTCTTCCTCGGCCCCGGCCGGACAGTGCTCGGGGCGGGCGAACTGGTCAGCGCGATCGAGCTGCCGCTGCCCGAGGCGTCGGTTGGCTCCGCTTTCGGCCGCATGACGCGCCGTCGCGGCGTCGATCTGGCGACGGTCAACCTGTGCTGCTCGATTTCGTCGGACGGCCTCGTGAAGTTCGCCTACGGCGCCGTCGGTCCGCGGCCGTTGCTCGTCAGCGACGAGAGCGGAGCGCTCGCCGATGCCGTGCGCAGGTCCGACGAGCAGGAGGAAGTCCTGCGCCGGCTGGCTGGGCAGGCGACGCCGATCTCGAATGTGCGCGCGAGTCGCGAGTACCGCGCGGCGATGCTGCTGGTATTGAGCCGGCGCGCACTCGAGACGGCCCACCGGCGGCTGGCGGAGCAGGCGCGTGCGAGCTAGAACGCTGGCGATCAGCGTTGTCGTCAACGGCCGGCAGCAAGACGAGCAGGTGGCGGTCGACCACACGTTGCTCGACGTCCTGCGCGACCAGCTCGGGCTGACCGGCACCAAGGAGTGCTGCGCCGAGGGCGAGTGCGGCGCCTGCACCGTGCTGATCGACGGCCACGCCGTCAACTCCTGCCTGGTCCTCGCCGTCGAAGCCGACGGCCGCGAGGTGACGACGGTCGAGGGCCTCGCAACCGGCGGCCGGCTGAGCCCGATTCAGGATGCCTTCCTGGCCAAGGGCGCCGTGCAGTGCGGCTTCTGCATCCCGGGCATGGTCATGGCGGCGCACTACCTGCTCGCGCACAACGCGCAGCCGAACATCGCGGAGATCCGCGAGGGCCTGTCGGGCAACCTCTGTCGCTGCGGCGGCTACAACCAGATCTGCGCGGCGGTCGCCTCGGCAGCGGGAGTCGGCGAAGACACCGATGGACGAGCCTGACAGCCGCTCGGGCCGCAGCGAGCACTTCGCCGGGGCCGTGCCGGTGGAGGAGCTGGCGGAGGGCGCCGGCACGGCTGCGATCGGGAGCTCTGCCCGGCGGGTCGGTGGCATCGAGCGCGTCAGCGGCAGCCAGCGCTACGTCGCCGACATCGAACTCGAGGGCGTGCTGCACGTCAAGCTCGTCCACCTGCCGTCCGCGCGGGCGCGGATCATGACCGTCGATACCTCCGCGGCCGAACGGGTCGCCGGCGTCCGGCACATCGCCACCGCCGACGACCTGCCCCAGCCGATGCCACGCTTCGGGCCCGGCTACGCCGACCGGCCGCTGCTTGCCGTGGGCGAGACCAAGTTCCACGGCGAGCCGGTGGCGGCGGTGGTCGCCGACAGCCCCGACGCGGCCGAGGAGGCGGCCCGGCTGGTGCGCGCGGAGTACGAGGAGCTGCCCGCCGTGCTGACCGTCGACCAGGCGCTCGATCCGGCCGGGCCGCTGGTGCGCGAGCCGGACCTGCGCCCGGCAGACGACCCGCTGCGCGAGACGAACACGCTCGACGAGTGGAAGTTCGGCTGGGGCGATGTCGACGCCGCGTCGGCCGACGTGGTCATCGAGAACACCTACCGCGCCGCCTCGACGACCCACTTCGCGATCGAGCCGCACGGCTTCATGGCCGCACCCGAGCGCGACGGGCTGACCGTCTGGAGCTCGATCCAGCACCCCTACGTGCTGCAGCGCCTGGTCGCCGGCGCGGTCCGGCTGCCGCTGGCCAAGGTGCGCGTCCTCGCGCCTGACCCGGGCGGTGGCTTCGGCGGCAAGCAGCACGCCAAGTTCGAGCCGCTGCTGGCCGTGCTGGCGCTGCGCCTCGGCCGGCCGGTGCGCCTCGTACTGACCCTCGAGGAGACGTTCCAGAACGTCCGCTCGCCGACGTTCGAGATCGGCGCGCGCAGCGGCTTCCGGCGCGACGGCACGATCGCCTTCCAGGACATCGTCGTCAACGGACTGCTTGGCGCATACGCGGACATCGGCTACCGCGTCGTGTCGAAGAGCAGCTACCTGGCCTGCGGGCCGTACCGCGTTCCCGACGCGCGTATCCACGTCCGGGCGCTGCTCTCGCACACTCCGCCGGCGACCGCCCTGCGCGGCTTTGGCAGCCCGCAGATGGCGTGGGCCTTCGAATCCCAGATGGACGAGGCCAGCCGGCGGCTGGGCCTCGATCGGTTGGAGATCCGGCTGCGCAACCTGGCCCGGCGCGGCGAGGCGATCGTCCGCGGTGAAGGCGATACCCCGTGCGATGGCGACTGGGCCGAGGCCCTCCGCAGGGCGGCCCACTGGATCGGCTGGGGGCGACCACTGCCGCGCGGGCACGGACGCGGGATCGCAGTCGGCATCAAATCGTCGGCCACCACCGGCGCCTCTTACGCCATCGTCCGCCTGCTTGTCGACGGCAGTGTGACGGTGATGGCCGGCACGTCGGACATGGGCCAGGGTGCGCGGACGGTGCTGGCCCAGATCGCGGCCCACGAACTCGGCGTGCCGGTCGGGCGGGTCAACGTGGTGATGGGCGACACCTCGGCCGCCCCGTACGACATGCAGACGTCGGCCAGCCGCTCGACGGTCTTCATGGGCACGGCGGTGCTCAACTCGTGCCGCGAGATCAAGGACAAGCTGCGCGCGATGGCCGCCGACGTCTACTCGCTGCCGGAGGCGCAGGTGGAGGCAGGCGACGGCGTGGTGCGCGCTGGCGGGCGCGAAGTGGGCTTCGTCGAGCTGATGGGACGCGCGTTCGGGCCGATGCTGGGCGAGGTGATCGGGACCGGGCAGCGGCGCGGCGACTACATCCCCGACCACCCGCTGGGCGGGCATGCCTCGTTCTACGAGTTCAGCTGCACTGCTTCAGAGGTGGCAGTCGACGAGGAGACCGGCGAGTACCAGGTGCTGCGCCACCTGACCGTGTCGGACATCGGCAAGGCACTCAACCCGACGCACGTGGCGATGCAGGACGAGGGGGCGGCGATGATGGGCCTTGGCCAGACGATGATGGAGCACCTCATCTTCGACGAGCAATCCGGTCGCATCCTCAACCTCGGCGCCCTCGACTACCGCATCCCGACGACGAAGGACGTGCCGCTCGAGATGGAGTCGCTGTTCATCGAGAACGGCGACGGGCCGGGCCCCTACGGCGCCAAGGGCACAGGCGAGAGCGGGCTGCTCTCGACCGCGCCGGCCATCGCCTCGGCCATCACCGACGCCACCGGCGCCGTCATCCGCGACATCCCGCTCACCCCCGAGCGGGTCTGGCGGGCGCTCGGCAAGGATCGGAGCTGAACCAGCGGCCGGAGCGCAAGCTAGGCGCGTGTCAGTCGAGCCCGTGCCGGCGGGCGACGGTGTAATCGGGATCGATCTGGCCGAGGGGATGATGCGCTGCCCGCGGCCGCGCCCGCGGACGTCGCGCCGCGCGGAGCGACTCAGCCGCGCGGTGCGCTGGCGCTGGGTGCCTTCTCGATGATCTCGTCAACGACCGCGGTCATGCCGTGGACGCTCGCGATCGCACTCAGCCCGAGCACCGTCCGCTGCCCATCGGTGAGCGGTAGCGTGTCGAGCACATGGTCAAGCTCCTCTCCGTGCCGCGGGTCGAGCTCGCCGTGCAGCGAGAGCGTCCTGAAGGCGTCGGCGCCGTAGCCGGTACGCCTGCGCAGCTCCTCGATCTCGGCGGCGACAGGCGGGTAGCCCTCGAGCAGCGCGACGTAGCCGAGCAGCGCCACCGGGTGGTAGTGCTCGATCCAGTAGTACTGCGCGCCGACCAGCGCCGCGGCAGCCGCGGAGGGCGGGCGGGTCAGCACCTCTTCGCGAGTCACGCCGAGGCTGGCCATGTCCTCGAGCAGCCATTCGTCGTGGCCGCGTTCTTCTTCGATGTGCGTGGCGAAGTAATCGGCGACGATCGATGCGACCGGGTCGTCGCGGAGCACGGCGGCCCGTTCACGGGCCCGCTGCATCAGCGGCACGCTGGCCCGGATGATGCAGTGGCTCGTGAAGAGGTATTCCGCGTAGAGCTCGCCGATGCGTGGATGGCCGAACAGCCGCCGGCCTGCCGCCAGCAGCATCGGCAGGACCAGCTCGATCTTGCCCCGCAGCCGGCGGCTTTCGGGGATGGCGGCGACGGTCATCCGCGGCCAGCAGTTCGGGTGCTAAAAGAACGAGACCCGGCCGCCTCCGTACTCGTCTTCGATGTCGACGTAGAACCCGGCGTCGGCGAAGGCGCGGTGCGCCTTGGCCAGCGCGTTCAGCTCTTCTTCAGACATGCCTTCGAGCGCGCCGCGCACCGACTCGGGTAGCTCCCCGTAATCGCGCACCGTGCCGGCAGGGTCGCCCCGGAACGACTGGCGCCGCTGCGGATCGCTCAACGCCTCCGCCACGCGGGCCAGCGCGGCCTTGGCGCGCGGTGAAGCCTTGCCCGCTCCCGGCTTGCCCTGGCCCGGCCTATCCTGGTTCTGCATCACTGTCCTCCTGCCGTTGGCTCGTCGTCGCTCGTCCGACCGCTAGTTGAACCGCGGCGGCAGTCGCTGTCAAGCATGTCGGCTGCACTGGCCGCTTGCCTTCGTCGGCACCCACCACCTACGATGCCGGCAAGGCCGCTCCAGCGAGCGCCGGGCACCGCGCTCGCCTGCGTCCTGTTCGAAGGAGCCGTATGACTTCGGCCGGCCCGTCGGTCCTGGCGACAACACCGTCCGCGCGCGGCTCGCGCCGGATCGTCAGCGTCCTGTTCATCGACGTCGTCGACTCGACGGTGCTGGCCGAGACCCTCGATCCCGAGACCTTTCGCGCCTTGATCGAGCGCTACTTCGACGAGGCGCGACGGATCATCAACCACCACGGCGGCTTCATCGAGAAGTTCATCGGCGACGCGGTGATGGCCGTCTTCGGCTTTCCACGGATGCACGACGACGATGCACTGCGCGCTGTCACCGCCGCGCTCGACGTGCGCGACCGCATGCTCGCCCTGAGCGATGACTTCGAGCGCACCTGGGGCGCCCGCATCGCCGTTCGGGCCGGCGTCGAGACGGGCGAGGCGATGGCCCAGCAGCACGGGCCCAGCGAGCTGTACGTGACCGGCCCGGCGGTCAGCACCGCCGCCCGCCTGGAGCAGGCGGCGGCGCCGAACGAGGTGCTGGTCGGTGGGGCGGCATATGAGTTCATTCGCGATGCCGTCTCAGCCGAGCAGGTTGGCGCGCTCGAGCTCAAGGGCAAGCAGTCGCCGATCAGCACATGGCGCGTGGACGGCATCGTGCGCGGCGCGGCCGGCCGGACGCGACGGATGGACGTGCCGATGGTCGATCGAGAGGCCGAGCTCGGCCGGCTGCTCGGTGCCTTCGAGCGAGCCTCGTCGAGCGGCGGCCAGATGGCCACCGTCATCGGCGCGGCCGGCGCCGGCAAGTCGCGACTGGCCAAGGAGCTGGTCGCCCGGCTGGGCGACGACGCCACCGTCCTGCGCGGGCGTTGCCTGCCCTACGGCGACGGGATCACCTTCTGGCCGGTGCTCGAGATGCTGCGCGACGTGGCCGGCATCGCCGACACCGATTCGCCGGCCGAGAGCGCGGCCAAGGTGCGCGCGCGACTGCGCGACGCCGAGGACGGCGAGCTGATCGCCAGCCGGCTGGCCGGTCTGCTCGGCGGGGGGACGGCCCAGCCGGCCATCCAGGAGATGTTCTGGGCCATCCGCCGGCTGCTCGAGCACGCCGCGGAGCGACCGGTGGTCGTCGTCTTCGACGACATCCAGTGGGGCGAGCCGACCTTTCTCGACCTGCTCGAGTACCTGACCGACTGGATGCGCGCGGCGCCGGTGCTGCTGGTCTGCATGGCCAGGCCGGAGATACTCGATGTCCGGCCGGGCTGGAACAGCGCCCGGCCCAACGCCGAGCTGATCTGGCTGCAGCCGCTCAGCAGCGACGACTCCCGCCAGCTGCTCAGCCACATCATCGGGAGCGGCGCGCTGCCGGCCGATGCCGTGGCGCGCATCGTCGGGTTGGGCGAGGGCAACCCGCTGTTCGTCGAGGAGACGCTGCGCATGCTGATCGACACCGGCGAGCTGCGCAGCGTCGGCGGCCAGTGGGAGATCGCGGTCAGCACGTCCGACCTGTCCATCCCGACGACGATCCAGGCGCTCATCTCGGCGCGGCTCGATCGCCTGGAGACCGACGAGTCCTACGTGCTGGAGGCGGCCTCGGTCGTGGGCAAGGTCTTCGGCTGGGGCGCGGCGCACGCTCTGGCCGGCGAGGCGGTCCATGACTCGATCGGCGCCCACCTGCAGTCGCTGTTGCGCAAGCAGCTGATCCGGCCCCGTTACGGCGAGCGCGACGACGAGGACACCTTTGAGTTCGCCCACGCCGCCATCCGCGACGTCGCCTACGCGCGGATCGCCAAGAGTGACCGGGCGCGCCTGCACGAACGCTTCGCGACCTGGCTACAGGAGGATCGTGGCGATCGGGTGGGCGAGTTCGAGGAGATCATCGGTTACCACCTCGAGCAGGCGCATGCCATCGTGCGCGAGTTGGGCCCTCGCTCGGATCGCAGTGAAGAGCTGGCCCGGCGGGCGTTCGAGCCGCTGGCAAGGGCCGGCCAGCGTGCCTTCGCGCGCGGCGACATGCCCGCCGCCGCGCGGCTGCTGGCGAGGGCGGCAGGGCTGGTCGAGCCGGGCAACGAGGAGCGTGGCCGCCTGCTCCCGCAGCTCGCCTTCGCGCTGATGGAGACGGGCGACTTCGAGCGCCTGCAGAGCGTCGTGGCCGAGGCGGCCGCGGCCGCCGAAGCCGGCGATCCGGCCATGCAGGCCCACGCCACCATCCTGCAGCTGTGGATCCGGCTGTTCACCGACCCGGTTGGCTGGGCCGACGCAGCCCAGCAGGAGGCGACCCGCACGGTGCGCGCGTTCGAACAGCTGGGCGACGAGCGCGGGCTGGCCAGGGCGTCGTCACTGCTCGGCCTGGTCAACATGATGAAAGGCCGTTTCGGCGACGCCGAGCGCGCGTGGGAGCAGGCCAGCCGGCACGCCATGCTGGCCGGCGACCAGCGCGACGAGATGGAGAGCATGTCGTGGGTTCCGCTGACGGTCTGGGCCGGGCCGACGCCGACCGATGAGGGCCTGCGTCGGACAGACGAGATCCTGCGCCGCGCTGACGGCGACAAGAAGGCGATGGCCAGCGCGCTGATGGCGCGGGCGGCGTTAGAGGCTGGCATTGGCCGCTTCGACGACGCGCGCGAGTCGATGCGCCGCGCCCGCGAGCTGCTCGACGAAGTGGCGCTGACCGTCTGGCGCGCCGGGCCGTACACCCAGCTGGCCGGCTGGGTCGAAACGCTGGCCGATGACAGCGCAGCCGCCGAGCGCGAGCTGCGCTGGGGCTTCGAGAAGCTTTCCGAGATCGGCGAGATGTCGTGGTTCTCGACGGTGGCCGGCATCCTCGGCGAGGCGGTGCTGGCCAACGGGCGCGCGGAGGAGGCGCACGCTCTGGCGCGGGCCAGCCGCGAGGCAGCGGCGCCCGACGACGTGTACTCACAGGTGCTCTGGCGGACGGTCGCCTCCAAGGTGCTAGCCGCCGGCGGCACTGCCGACGAGGCCGAGCGGCTTGCCCGCGAGGCGGTCGACATCGTGTCGCCGACCGACTTCCTGCACCTGCGCTGGCATGCGCTGCTGAGCCTTGCGCGCGTGCTGCGCGACGTGGGCCGGCCGGCCGAGGCCGCCGAGTACGCCCGTCAGGCGGCGCAGGCAGCTGCCCAAAAGGGTTGCCTCGTCGCCGAGCGACAGGCGCTGGAGACGGCTGAGCTGCTGAGCGGCGGTGCGCCGGCCTGATTCAGCCGGCCGGCGCGGCGGCGAGGTCGGGCAGGGCGGTGGCGATCCCGCGCCGGCGCTCGAAGCGCAGGTAGCTGTCGTAGCCGGCGGCACGGGCGGCGGCAATGATCGGGCGGTAGCCGAAGGCCGACTCGTCGGGTGAGTGGGCGTCGCTGCCCAGGGTGATTGGCACGCCGGCCTGCCGGAACAGGCGCAGGAACTCCGGCCCGGGATATAGCTCCCTGACCGTCCGCAGCAGCCCCTGGCTCGAGATCTCGACGGCGGTGCCGGTCCGCGCCGCGGCCGCGACGACCGGCTCGTACAGGTACGCCAGGCTGCCCTCCGGCACGTGGCCGTGGACCTTGATCACGTCAGCATGGCCGAGCGAGTCGACCATCCCGGCCTCGGCCAGCGCGGTGAACAGCGCGAAGTACTGCTCGTAGGCGGCGCGCACGCCGCGCCGCTGGTACTCGGCCGGCGCGCTCTGGCGCAGGAACCACCACGCGCCCAGCCAGTGAACCGAGCCGATCAGGTAGTCCCACGGGTACGGCGCGATCAGCTCCATCACCCGCTGCTCGGTGCCCGGCTCGAAGTCGACCTCCAGGCCAAGCTTGACGGGCAGGCCGCGACCCTTCGCCTCGAGGATCGCCTCGACGTAGCGGTCGAGCGACATGTCCAGCTCGCGGGCCATGATCCCGTCCATCTCGGCCACCAGGTGCGGGTTGGGATCGCGCTTCCACCACTCGCCCAGCGCGGCCCGCGACTCGACGCAGCGGTACAGGTGCTCGACGAAGCCGACCTCGCTCGCCCCGCGCGACAGCGCGACCTCGACGTAGCGGTCGATGTACGCGGCCGGGAAGGTCCCCGGCGCGGGCGCGCCGGGCGTCGGCCGATGGGGATGTATGTGCACGTGGTAGTCGCCCATCGTTAGCCGGCTCGCGAAAGGGGAATGGGCGTCATCATGCTCGGAGCATGAACGAGAGCGTCGTCGTCATCATTCTCCTCGCCGCGATTGCCGGCGGCGGGATCATCGTCATCGACTGGCTCGTAATCCGAAAGATCCGCCGCTTGGCCGCGTCTGAACCGCCCACCGGCCGGCCGACCGAATCGACGGAAGACCGTAGCATCGGCCGATGAGCGAACCGATAAGCCTCGAGGAGTTCCAGCAGGCCGAAGACACCGGGGACTGGCGCCTGATCAGCGAAGGGGCGTGCGCCTTCTTTCGGACCGACTCGTTAGCGGACAGCGTGAAGCTGGTCCAGGCGATCGGCGAGCTGCCCGGCGTCGAGGACCACCGGCCGGCGATCGACGTGCGGCACGACGGGGTGACCGTGCGCCTGATCACGTACAACGACGACTACTTCGGGCCGGGCAGGCGCGACGTGGAGCTCGCGCGAGAGATCTCGGCTGTGGCTCGCCGGCTTGGCTTGGTAGCCGACCCATCGGCCGTCCAGAGTGTACTGATCATCCCCGGCGCTCCGAACGTCTCGGAAGTGATGCCCTTCTGGCAAGCTGTGCTCGGGTACGAACCGCGCAGGGACTCACCCGACGAGGACCTCGTCGATCCGCACGATCGCGGACCGGCGTTCTGGTTCGAGCGGATGAATCAGCCGCGCGCAGGCGGTGGGGGCGCGATCCACGTCGCCGTCTGGGTGCCGTACGAGCAGGCCGAGGCGCGCATCGCGGCGGCACTTGCTGCCGGCGGCCGGATAGTGCGCGACGACTTCGCGCCGGCGTGGTGGACGCTGGCCGACGCGGCCGGTAACGAGGCCGACATCGCGACGGTCAAGAGCCGGGAGTGAGCGACGCCCGGGCCCAGCGCCCTACTCCTGGTTCGCGCTGAGCTTGTCCCACAGGATGCCGGCGTTGTGGCGCTGGATGTAATCCATCATGTACTCCTGCCCGACATCGACCGGGTAGCGGTCGCGCATGTGGCAGCGCTCGATCGTTTCCTCGCGTGACCAGCCCTTGGCCACCGCCGAGGCGACCATCGACTTCCACTCGAGCAGCACGGCCTTCTGGACCTGCAGGTACCGCAGGTCGGTCACCGGGCCGTGGCCGGGGACGACGTGGTCGACGTCCAGCCGCGAAATGGTGTTCAACGCCTCGATCCACTGGTCGACGTCAGACGCCATGACCCACGTTTGGACCTCCGAGAACACGGTGTCGCCGGTGAAGACGACCCGCTCCTCGGGCACATGGACCGCGATCTGCCCGGGCGTGTGGCCCGGCGTGTGGATCAGCTCGAAGGTGTGGTCGCCGACGTGCAGCGTGACGTCGCCGCTGAAGACGATCTGCGCCCTGTTCGGGTCCGCGAAGTAGGCATCGCGCTCGGGAAAGATCGCCGCACCCTCCGGGTCGCTCGTCGGGATCGCCTCGGCGGCGTAGTCGAAGGGGTCGAGGATCGGCGTGGGCACCATGAAGTTCTCCGCCACTCCGCGGTGGTGGATCACCGTCCCCGCACCCTTGAAGTAGTAGTTGCCGAAGATGTGGTCGACGTGGTGCTCGGTGTTGAGTACGTAGCGGATGCGGCCGTGAGATTCGGCCTCGCCGCGCATAGCCACCGCCTTGGTCGGCAGCTGCGGGGTGTCGACCACGACCACGCCGTCGGACGTCGTCACGTAGCTGGGGTTGCAGCCGCGCCAGCCCGTCTCGGTGCGGACGTTCGGCGTGACCTTCTCCATCACTGCGTCGCCGTGAGGCCGCCGTCGATGGTCAGGATCTGGCCGGTCACGAAGGCCGACGCGTCCGAGCAGAAGAAGAGGATCGCACCTACGAGGTCGTCGGTGTCCGCGACGCGACCGAGCGGGATGCGGGCAAGCAGGCCGGCCTTGAACTTCTCGTCGGCAAGCAGGCTCTCCACCTGTGGCGTGGCGACGAAGGTGGGCGCGATGGCGTTGACGGTGATGCCGTGGCGCGCCCACTCGGTTGCCTGCTGCCGGGTCAGCGCGTTGAGCGCACCCTTCGCCGCGACGTAGGCGGAGAAGCCCTGGTTGATGCCGAGCTGCCCGCGCACCGACGAGATGTGCAGCACGCGCCCGCCACGCCCGCCGGCGATCATCGCGCGCGCCGCCGCCTGCGTGGGCAGCAGGTCACTGCGCAGGTTGAGGTCCAGGATCCGATCCCACTCGCTCTCGGGATAGGACTCGGCCGGGTAGAGCGCGCTGCCGGCGCCGCCGCCGACGGCGTTGACGATGATGTCGAGCCGTCCGAAGCGATCGACCGCCTGCTCAGCCACGCCGTCCGCCTCCGTGCGCCGGGTTACGTCGGCCGTGACCATCAGCGCCTCGCTGCCCAGGCTCTCGATCGAGCGCGCAAGGTCGGTTGCCTGCTCAGCCGAGCGACCGACGACGACCACGCTGGCGCCGACGCCGGCGAGGGCGAGCGACAGGCGGCGCCCGATGCCGCCGGTACCACCCGACACCACGGCCACGCGCCCGTCGAGCCGGAAGCGCGCCAGCTCGTCAACATTGCCCGTCACGATCCGATCGATTATCGAGCATGGGCAGGGAGGACGACGCCATGAAGCCGCCGACCGTGTTCCTCGGTGAGATGACCAATCCCGAGCTGGAGGAGTTCGTGGCGAAGCACCAGACGGTCATCGTGCCGACCGGCTCGACCGAGCAGCACGGGCCGCACGGGCCGCTGCTGTCCGACGTGCTGATCCCGCAGGAAGTCGCCCGCCGAATCGCACCGCGCGTCGGCGCGGCCGTCGCGCCGCCGATCAACTACGCGCTGTCCTATCCGCATGTTGGCTTCGCCGGTGTCGTCCACATTCGCATCCCGACGTTCATGGCGCTGGTCGAGGACCTGTGCGTCTCGCTCGCCGCCATCGGCTTTCGGCGGATCGTCTTCCTCAACGGCCACTACGACAACACGTACGCGATCGCCTATGCCTGTGCCAACGCCGCCGAGCGGCTGCCGGCGGGCGCGGCCTGCTTCCCCGTCAACTACTGGGATGGGATGAGCGCCGACGAGGCGGCCGAGTTCTTCGGCCCGTCGACCGGCCTGCATGCCAACCGCGGCGAAACGTCGGCGGTGCTCGCGATCAATCCCGCGCTGGTCGACATGGAGCGGGCGAACGCGGAGATGCCGGCGTTCCCGGAGGTCACCAATCCGGCGCCCGTCCACACCGCGTTCTTCTTCTCGGCACCAGGCTCGGTCCATCGGGCGACGCGCTCGGGTACGTGGGGCGACGCGCGCGAGGCGAGCGCCGAGTTCGGTGAGCGGTACCTGACGACCGTGTCCGAGGCGACGATCCGCCTGCTGGCCGAGATCGAGCGGACCTTCGCCGCCATGCCGGCGCGCTGATCGACCGGGTGGCCGGGCGGGGGGGCGCGCAGGCGGCGCGCCGCACGTGCCGTCGGTCAGTCGGGTCGGTGGATGACCAGTGGCGTCCGTGGATCGCGGGCACGAGGGGCAGTCCGGCAGGTAGCGCTCGCAGGCTGGGCTACCGTTGGAGACGGTGTCCTTCGATGAAGTCGCCGAGCTCTACGATGCCGTCCGGCCGGCGTACCCTGAACAGCTATTCGATGATCTGCTCGCCTTGACGACGACGCCACCGCAAGGGCGAGTCCTGGAAGTGGGCGCGGGAACCGGGCAGGCCACGGAGCAGCTTGCGCGTCGCGCTCTGGGCGTGCTTGCGTTGGAGCCTGGGCCGCGGCTCGCCGACCGTGCACGCGCTCGGCTGGCACGCTGGCCGGCAGTGCGTGTCGTGGCGAGCACTTTCGAGGCGTGGCCCGCGCAACGTGATGCCTTCCATCTCGTTCTCTCGGCCACAGCGTTCCATTGGGTCGACGCTGACGTCGGTTATCGGAAGGCTGCCGAGTGTTTGGTGAGCGGCGGATGGCTCGGCCTGTTCTGGAACCGCCACGTCTTCGGAGAAGCCAGCGAACCGTTCTACCGAGAAGTGACAGAGCTCTACCGCCGCCGAGCACCGCACCTGGCCGACAGCTTTCGGCTGCCCACGCTGGCCGAGGCGAAGGGCGACGAGCGGATCGCGGCGAGCGGGCTATTCGGCGCGATAACGGTCAAGCGGTACGGCTGGCAGGAGACCTATGACGCGACCCGTTATACCGATCTCCTGCGCACCTATTCCGACCACCTGGCCCTGCCGGCGGCCACGCGCGAACGCCTTCTGGCTGAGATAGACGCATTGATCCGGCACTCGTTCGGGGACGAAGTGGTTCTGGACCGTGCCACGGTTCTCTACGCTGCGCAGGTCAGGAAGTAGCCCGGTCTGCTACGCGGCGTCGAACATGGCGCACCATCCCGGCGCCGATCGCCCGGCGGGACCCGGACGCATGGCGCACCGGCCATCGCCTCCACCATTAGCCAGGCGGCAAGCCGGGCGACAGCGCCGCGATGGTCGCCGGCGACCATCGGCTGATGCGCACGCCGATCGTCGGCATCGCTACCCCGCGCAATCGCACTCGATATCGGCGCGCGTCACCGGGCGCTGCGCCCACCCGAGACCGCGCTGCGCCTCACCGTCGTGCCGGCGTAATGCTGCAGGCGATATCGAGAGAGAGAGAGAGAGAGAGAGGCGAACAGCGATCGCGACGCCTCAAGCGCTGGCGACGTTGCCCCGCCGCTGACGACGCCTGCTCGCCGACGTGCGTCCGAGCATCGCTACAGCTCACCCGCGCCACCGAACCATTCACCGCCGCGCATGACGCGCCGAACGCGTAGGAGCTCGTCCATCTCGACCAGGTCGGCGTGCTGGCCAGCCTCCAGCCAGCCACGATCGACGATGCCGAGCATGCTCAACGGGTTGCGCGAGGCCGCCATCGACGCATTGGCCAGTGTCGCGCCCTGCATCGCGAAGTTGCGGACCGCGCTGTCGAGCGCGATGAGGGAGCCGGCGAGCGTGTCGCTGCCGGCCAGCGTGACTCGGTCACCCACGACCTCCACCTCGAGGCCGCCCACGAACCCGCGCGCGGCGCCGCTGCCGGCGAGCGGCAGGGCGTCGCTGACGAGGAGCAGGCCGCCCGCCTCCTCGCGCCCGGGCTTCAGCCGCGCGATCAGTCGCCACAGCGAGCGGTGAACGTGGTGCCCGTCAGCGATCAACTCGACGTACGCGTCATCGTTGGTCAGCGCGGCGACGGCCAGCCCTGGCGCCCGATGGTCGACTCCCGACATGGCGTTGAACAGGTGCGTCGTGCTGGTCGCGCCGAGCACGTACGCCTCGGCGGCAATTTCGGCGCTCGCCGCCGAGTGGCCGAGGGAGACAACGACGCCGCGCGCGACGAGCCAGGCGATCAGTTCGCGCGCGCCCGGCAGCTCGGGGGCGATCGTGATCACGCGCAGGCCATCGACGAGGGGTTCGAGGCGGCCGTTATCCACGTCTGCCGGC
The DNA here is from genome assembly GCA_030777155.1 of Chloroflexota bacterium. Classification (GTDB taxonomy): domain Bacteria; phylum Chloroflexota; class Limnocylindria; order Limnocylindrales; family CSP1-4; genus JALYGJ01. The sequence continues at coordinate 18,540 of JALYGJ010000060.1, forward strand.
GACAGCAGGTGCCGCGCGTCGTGCGCGCCGCGCTTATCGGGCGCAAGGAACGGGCCCTCCAGGTTGAAGCCGAGCGGCCGGGCACCGTCGTCCGGGGCGCTGGGCAGCCACGACCGCACGTCGGCGGCAAACGAATGCAGGTCGTCGAGGGAAGCGGTAACCGCAGTCGGCAGGAACGACGTCACCCCGCGGCGCAGCAGCGCCCGCGCCATGCCATCGAGGGCCGCGCGGCCGCCCATCGCGCTGTGGCCACCCCAGCCGTGGACGTGGATGTCGACGAAACCGGGCAGGACGTAGGGCCAGCTGGCCGCGTCGAGCTCGCCGTCCGCCAGGCGTCCATCGGCCTCATCGTCGAGCTCGAGCCTCGAGATGAGGCCGTCGCGCACCTGCAACCGGCCGGCGCGGATCCCGTCGGCGAGGACCAATCGCCCGGTGATGACGTCGCTCGGCGTCCTGTTCGCCCGTCCGCTCATCGTCCCTGCGCCGCCTGCGCCGCTTCGCCACCGTGCAGCGCCGCGCCGATCGCCCCGGCCCACGTCCCCAGCTCGGCCGTCACGAGCTCAACCCGCTCGAGTGACGTCGTCCGTACCCGCCGGCGCAGCTCGTCGCGGATCGGCCCGAACAGCAGATCGGCCGCGGCCGAGATGCCGCCGCCGATCACTACGCGATCCGGCGTGATCGCGACGACCATGTTGGCAATTCCTATGCCGAGGTAGCGCCCAATCTGGGCGATGCCGTCGATCGCGCGCTGGTCGCCCTCACGGGCGCGAGCGACCGCCTCCTCGGCCGTCGCCGTGCCGCACAGAACTTCGATCTGGTCGGCCTTGGCGAACGCTTCGAGGCAGCCCCGGCTGCCGCAGCCACACGGCGGTCCATCCGGATCGATCGTCTGATGGCCCAGCTCGCCCGCAGTGCCGTCGTGTCCCTGGTGCACCCGGCCGTCGATGACGATGACGCCGCCGATGCCGGTGCCGAGCACGAACCCGACCATCGATGAGGCGCCGCGC